>JAPYUI010000109.1:2065-14920 GCA_029936175.1 Kiritimatiellia bacterium | reverse complement strand
CTGAACGCTATACGGCTGAACCTCGGGGTTAAGGGAGCCGCTGATGAGCAGGCTATATACCTGCTCATCAGCGGACAGAGCCCCGTCCACCGTGATTTCCACGGTGTAGAGGCCCGGTTCAGTGGGATTAGCAATGGTTACCTGTTCGACGTTGTCGACGTCGTTGTCCCCGCGGAAGGCGAGGGCGGCCGGGTTGGCAGGATCGAGTTTGAATGCGCGGGTACGTGCGCCGGAGGGGGAAACGAGTACGACATCCAGGTCGTGAACCAGCTTCGAGCTCCGGTCGTTTAGCGCAAAGCTGCTGGATGCGGCAGCGGGGTCGGTCCAGGAGACGGTAACCGTGATTGGCTGTCCGTCATTGGAAAAGTCATGGGTTTGGGTTTCCCCGGTTGCGATCGCTGTTTCAAGCATCCTGGGGGCGGAGGGATTTGCCTGGGCCGCGGAGATAAAGTCGAGCGCGGCCTCGGTGTTCATGAGGCCCCAGCCGAACTGGTAATCCGGCCCGGCCGGCCCCATGTCATCAGCGGTGTGGATGATGAGGCCCTTCAGCATGCTCGAGCGCAGGTATTCACCGGGGAAGAGGTTGTCGTAGTGATCAAGGATCAGGAGGGCCGAACCCGAAGCGGTTGCGACGGCGATACTGGTGCCGTTGATGGTCGAGTACTGGTCAATTCCATTCTTGCTGGTGGAGAAAACCTTCCAGCCGTTGGCCACGATGTCCGGCTTGATCCGTCCGTCGTCCGTCGGGCCCCAGGAGGAGAAGCTGGTCATGGAGGCACGACTGGTGTCGCGGGAACCGTCGATGGCCATGCCGTCCTTCACCGCGCCTACGACCATGGGATTCTTCGCGCTGGCCAGCAGTGGAAGCGTGTCGTATCCGCCCCTGGCTCCATCATCCTTGGGATCGGTGGCCGGGTCGTAGGGCTTGGTTACCCATTCGCTACCATTCCAATGGGTCCAGGGTACACCGGCCACGGGTGCGTTGTCGCCGCGATCATTGGCTGCAGCCTTGAAGGGCAGGTAGTAGGGGGTCTCGTAGCAGACCGTGTCCCAGCGGGAGGCATTGTGGTCATAGCTGCCGAAATATTCAGACTCGCCATGGGAAAGGGTGCCCACCCAGCGGGGTGGATACGTCTCAAAGGACCAACCCGCTGAATAGTCATAGGAGTGGTTGGAGACCTGGACGGTCTCGGGTTCGCCAGGGTAGCCCATGCCAATTGCAGCCATTTCTGATACATCGCGGCCCCAGCCATACACTTTCATCTGGGCCGCAGGTGCCATACCCAGCGCGTCGGGCTCGATCCCGGAGGCGATCATGGTGCCAACGATGCGCGTCATGTGAGAGGAGACGTAGGTGGTGTCGTCCCCAACCGTAACCCGGTTGGCGAATTCGCGATGGCCAAGGAGAGGAACGCCTGCATCCCAGGCTGCGGCCAGGCTCCCGGCCCCGGATACCGGGTAGCGAAGGCGGGCGTCCCTGGCACCGGTCGTGATGGCAGCCGCAACGTTGTTCTGAACGTAGATCATCGGGCGGCCCTCCTGGAACGACATCAGCTCAAATCGCTGGTTTTCCGCCCCGCCAAGCACCTCCCAGCCCTGTTCACGGGCAATTTCAGTTGCCGCCAGTTGTTCAGCCGTTGCGCGATCGGCAAGTTCTGCTGCGAAAGCTTTCTTGGCTTCACTGAATGCCGATAGACGTATTAACCCGTCATTATTTTCATCGATGGGAAAATCTTTTATCAGCATATCGTCGTTTGCTGGAACCGAGACCAGGGGGCTACCTTCATCCCTGTCCGGCTTGGTTTCCAGCAGTGACGTATTCTCGGTAATATATGCCTCGGAATAGGCGCGCGATTGAGGTTTCTCGGTGCATTTCGTATCATTGGCCTTAGCACTGCTTTCGGCTCCGATCGAAGAGAAACTCGATCGGTGATTATAAGTATCTATAGTCGAGTTATTTATGGCATTTGACATCCACCAGGCAGCACCAGCTCCGGCAGTGAAAACACCAATAATTACAAGTGTTTTTGACTTGGTTGCGTTCGTATTCATTTTGCTAATCCGTTCGATGACGTTGTACAGATGAGCTAATAGCAACCACTATGCCAACACGTCGTTATACTTCTTAAAGCATCAATATATATTCAAAGTAGGCGTTGGACTGACAACGCTGGAACTTTTGTCGTTAAAAATGATCCATATAACATGAATGTTTATGAGGGAACTCCGTGGTCAGGATGATCGGGTCAATGATGGGAATGGGATGAGGGCCGCGTCGTTCTGCACAGCTGGACTGAGTAGAAGCGGAGTCCCGGCCACACCGCGGCAGGTCCAGCCGAGGCGCGATAGGATGCTATAGGGTCTTCCCGTTGGTGGAAGAGCCAGGGATTTCCTTACGAATGGATGGGATTGCGAGGCAGATGCCGGGCGGGCATCTGCTGCCTCTTTTCAGGTATCCGCTCCGTTGGGGGGAACTTGGTGGGACCCGGCTAATTGGGCTTTGGTGGAGAGATACGTAGCCCAAAGTGCATTTTTGTTACGCGCTTGACATCCCTTGGAAAGGCGTTAGCTTCCACCGCTTTCAAATTGTCGGCCACGGTGGCTGGCAGCAGGCTTATTTTGGCTGCCCGATGGTGTAATGGTAGCACAACTGATTTTGGTTCAGTTTGTCGAGGTTCGAATCCTCGTCGGGCAACCAGGTTAACTTTTCAGGAATGTCGACCCACAAAGAGAACCGTGAAGCTTTTTACTGGCAGCGCACATATCAAACTCGCGGAGACGATCTCAGCATATCTGGATCATCCGCTTGCGCATGTCGAGCGCACACGATTTCCGGACGGTGAGACCTTCGTCAAGATCACGGAAAATATCCGCGGTCATGATGTCTTCATTATCCAGCCCACCTGTGCTCCCCCGAACGAGCATCTCATGGAGTTGTTAATCATGATCGATGCCGCTCAGCGCGCATCGGCTACGCGGATCACGGCCGTGCTGCCTTTTTACGGATACGCCCGCCAGGATCGAAAAGACCAGCCTCGTGTACCGATTACCGCCAAGCTCGTGGCCAACCTGTTGACTGCAGCGGGTGCCGATCGTATTCTAACCATGGATTTGCACAGTCAGCAGATCCAGGGATTCTTCGACATCCCCGTTGACCATCTCTACGCCTCACCCGTCATTGTTCGTTATCTACGCTCCCTGGACCTGCATGAACCGGTTGTGGTCGCTCCAGATACCGGCGGGGTGAAGATGGCCTACGCCTATCATAACATGTTGGCTAACTCGGACATCGCCATTGTTTCCAAGCAGCGTAAGAACTCGACCGAGGTCGAAGTGATCAATGTGGTTGGTGACGTAAGGGATCGGGACTGCATCATCGTAGATGACATGACCTCTACCGCCGGCACACTATGCGGCGCCGCAGAACAGTTGAAGGAATTGGGTGCACGGTCCATTATTGCGGCGGTGAGCCACTGCATGCTGAACGAAACCGGTGCTGAGCGACTCAAACATTCCCATATTGATGAGCTCATTACCACCGATAGCGTGCCTGTGCCCGACTGGGAGGGTGTCCCGGTCAGGGTTTTATCGATCGCCGATTTGATGGGCGACGCAATTTTACGAATTCATCATAACGAATCCGTTACCTCGTTGTTCCGGGTGGATTGATACAGGAGAAATAAATGGCAGCCGAACAGATTAATTTGAGTGTAGAATCCCGCGAAACCATCGGTACCGGTGCGGTTCGTCGACTCCGCAGTGAGGGCAAGGTCCCCGCGGTGGTCTACGGGAGCGGTCGTGAGGCCATGGCGATCCAACTGGAGGAGCATTCCTTTGAAATGTTGCTTCGTGATCATGCCAGCGAATACCTGATGATTGACCTCAGCGTCGACGATGGCGCGGCCTCCAAGGTCCTGCTTAAGGAAGTGCAGCACCACCCGTTGACCCGTCGTGTCATGCACGTGGATTTTCACGAGGTTCAAATGGATCACAAGGTGCGCGTCACCTTCAATATCCATTTCGTGGGTACACCGAATGGTGTTACCCTTGGCGGTGGTACGGTTGATTTCCATGTGCGTGCAATCCAAGTGGAGTGCTTGCCGGGTGATATCGTCGAGTCGATTGACCTGGATATTTCGCACCTGGATGTCGGGCAACATTTGCTCGCCGGCGATATCGAGCTCGACGCGAAGTACCGCCGCATGACCGCGGACCAGGTCAGTATCGTCTCAATCGCCAAGCCGCGTGTTGCCGGAGAGGACGACGATGAGGACACAGGCGCGGTAGAAGGCGAGGAAGGGGCAGAGACCGGGGAAGAGGCAGAGGGCAAGGAAGAATCCGATGCCGCCGGACCGGCTGGAGTTGAATAGGCCGACCCAGGCGTCCGTGCCGATGATTGAAAGTTTTTTTGAAGGGCCTTCCTGCCCAGGGAAAATGCTTTTGAGATGAAGGCTGGCGTGCAGGTCATCGTCGGACTCGGGAATACGGGGTCCGAGTATGTGCACACCCGGCACAACATCGGGTTTGATGTACTGGATGCCCTGGCTTTGGCAGAGGGCTTGCGTTTCCGGAAGAGTTGGACCATGCCCGCCCTGCTGGCGAAGTGGAGGAGACCAGTTGGCCACGTACTGCTGGTAAAACCGACGACGTTTATGAATCGCAGCGGCCATGCGGTGACTCGGGCAATGCGCCGGAAGGGTTGCGGTTCCGAAGACATCCTGGTCGTCGTTGACGACGTAGAATTGGAAGCCGGTCGGATTCGAATCCGGCCAAAAGGCAGTGCCGGTGGGCACAATGGCGTGCAGTCCGTGGTGGACGCCCTAGGGTCAGAGGCCTTTCCGAGGATTCGGATCGGCGTGGGGCCTCGACCTGAAGGAAAAGATTTGACGAATTATGTGTTGAGTAAATGGCCGGAAGAGTTAGAAGAAACGGCTGCTAAATTGAGCCGCTTATCGGCGGAGGCCGCTCACTATGCGGTGGAACATGGCGTTGAAAAAGCCATGAATGAGTATAATGCAAGGCGCGTGTAGGCGTGCAGGAGACAGATTTTGAATCGATATGAAGCCATGGTTATTCTTTCCGAGCGTTTGACGGAAGAGGAAATTGAAAAGGGACTCGCCTCCTTCTGTAACCTTGTCAAGGAACGCGGAGGATCAACGAATCGCCCTACACGCCTGGGGCGCCGCCCATTTGCGCGTCCCTTAAACAAGGAGACCTCAGGTGAGTTTGTTCTGGTGACTTTAACCATTGATCCGCAGCAACTGGTTGAACTTCGAGAGCGTATTCGTCACGACGAACTCCTCTTCCGGGTGCAAATCAGCCGGTTTGACGAGAAAGCCATTGCCAGGCGGGCAGCGGCGGCAAGCCCCGCCGGGGAAGAAGCGTAGGACAGTTTTCAAGGACGTATCATGGCCTCTTATAATCGTGTCATCCTGATGGGTAATCTCACCCGCGATCCCGAGGTGCGGTTCGTGCCTTCGGGGCGACCGGTGGCGGACCTGGGCCTGGCCGTAAATGAAAAGTACAAGAACAGTGAAGGGGACTTTGTCGAGCGGACGGACTATTTTGACATTACTGTCTGGGGTCCCCAGGGCGAAAACTGTGGCAAGTACCTGAAAAAAGGACGCCCGGTACTGGTGGAGGGCCGCCTGCGCCTGGACACCTGGGAGAACGACAAGGGTGAAAAGCGCAGTAAGGTTAAGGTCATCGCTGACCGGGTTCAATTCCTGGGCTCAGGCAGGGCCGCTGAAGGCGATGGATCCACTGCCGGTGAACCCTCCGCGGGCCAGTCCTCATCAGGACCACCCGCCGAGACGTCGGAATCCCCGGCCCAGGACGCCCGAGACGGCGGTGGCGAAAGCAGTGGATCCCCTGCTCCGCAGTCGCCCGCAAGCGATGACTCGGAGGATTTACCGTTCTAAACGGTGCCCCGGCTAACTCTTTCAATCAAAAAGGAAATCAACCATGAGCAGTTGCAAAAATCTCGAGGGTGTAACCGAGATCGATTACAAAGATTATGAGCTTCTACGTAAGTTCATGACCGACCACGGCAAGATCATTTCTCGGCGCTTGACCGGTGCCAGTGCCAAGCAGCAACGTCAAATCACTCGTGCGATCCGTAAGGCGCGCACCATGGGGCTCTTGGCCTAGGGTAGGGGAAAGTGACCATGGCAAAAAAACTTATTTTATATGACGACGTACCCGGTCTTGGCATCGTGGGCGATGAAGTCCGCGTGGCAAATGGCTATGCGCGCAATTATCTTCTGCCCAAGAACCTTGCAGGGCCCATTTCGGAACTTGCGAAGGAACGCCTGGTTGAGAAGCGCGCCAAGCGTGAAGTAGAACTGGGCCAGGAGCTCGAGCATGCTGAAAAAGTGGCGGCCCGGATCAATAAGACCGATTTGAATATTAAGGTTCGCACCAGCAGTGAAGGTCGCCTCTACGGTTCGGTCAATACCACCGATGTGCTGAAGGCTGCCAAGGATCGTGGCTTTGAACTCAAGCGTGAAATGATCATGATCGACCAGACGATGCGCGAACTCGGAGAATACCAGATCGGCATTCGCCTGCATCCTTCGGTGAAGGCCCAGTTCAAGGTGATCATTGCGGAGCAGCTCGAGGAATAGCGTGTTGATCCGTATACCGTATTTTTTCCGGAAAACCTCTTCCCCAACAGGAAGGGGTTTTTTGTTATTAACACAATTATCAAGGGGGTTATCCACAGATGGCTGATTCACATACGAGGCCTATCGGGCGCATTCCGCCCTATAGTGAAGAGGCTGAACGCGGGGTGCTGGGTTCCGCTTTGCTGAGCCCGGAGAAGGTCATCGATTTGATGATCCAGCGCAAGATCTCCCCCAGGGTCCTTCACGTCAGTGCCCATAAAGTTCTGTTTGAGTGCCTGGTCGAGATGAACAGCACCGGGCAGATAATCGACCCGCTGACGACTGCGGAATACCTGCGCGGTAAAGGTCTCCTCGAAAAGGTAGGCGGGGCAGTCTATATCCAGCAGTTGCTCGAAAGTACGCCGACCACGGCCCACGCTGAGTACTACATGGATATCGTGTACAAGAAGTATGTCCTGCGTGCGATCATTGAGGTGGCCACCGGTTCCATCGATCAATGTTATGGCGTCGATGCGGAATCGGAGGATATTCTGAATCGCACGGAGACGGAATTGTATGACCTCGGCGAGCATCGGTCGGATATCCTGAGAGCCTGGCCGATCCTCGTCGAGGATACCATGGACTATATCAACAGGCTCCTGGACAGCAACCGCGGTTTCAGCGGCCTGCCCTCTGGATTCACCGACCTCGACAAAATGCTGCATGGCTTTCAGGATACCGAGATGATCGTCCTCGCGGCTCGTCCGTCGATGGGGAAGACGTCCCTCGCGCTGAACATTGCCGAACATATCGCCATGGGAAAAGATCTCCCCGAGGGGAAAGGCTTGCCCATCGGTGTGTTCAGCCTGGAAATGTCCGCGGAACAGCTTACCCAGCGCATGCTGGCCTGCCATTCGAAGGTCGCCCTGAACCACCTGCGCGGTGGGTTTCTTCCCGGGGAAATTCACGCGCGGTTGATGGAAGGGGCTTCGACCTTGAAGCACTTGCCCATCCATATCGATGATACGCCGGCTCTCGATATCCTGGAACTCCGGTCGCGCGCGCGTCGGATGCAAAAGCAACACGGGATCAAGTTCATCGTGGTCGACTACCTGCAGTTGATGAACTACGAAAAGCTTTCCCGCCAGGGCCGTCAACTGGAAGTTGCCGCCATGTCGGGGCAGGTCAAGGCCATGGCCAAGGAGTTGGGGCTTCCCGTCCTGGTACTTTCCCAGCTCAGCCGTGCCCCCGAAACCCGTGGCGGCCCGTCGATCCCCAAGCTTTCCGACCTGCGGGACTCCGGGGCGATCGAGCAGGATGCCGATGTGGTATTGTTGCTGCGCCGACCGAATCGTTCTCCAGACGATCCGGAGCATGCGGATGAAAAACTTGCGATCGTCGACGTGGCGAAGCACCGGAACGGGCAGACCGGCGAAGTCCGGTTGAATTTCGAGGGGCAGTATACGCGCTTCGAGAACCGGGCCGAAGGCCAGGAAGAGTTCTAGGTCGCCGCTCGGGCGTGCTCGCCCGCGCAGGGAAAGGGAGGGTCATGCTGCACGCGGGGAGCCTTTACGAGCAGGAGGACTCACCGGGCAAGGAACCATTGATAGCGCGCTGGCGATCTGTATTCCCCGGGCTGATTGGATGAAAATCCGGTCTTCCATTCCCCGGTATCTTTGGGTATCTTTTCCGCTCACTTGGATAATTGGACGTGTTGTATGAGGCTTAGCCAAAAGAAATGGGCGATCGGTTTGTTCATCCTGTGCCTGCTCGGAATCGTCCGGGCGGCACCGGTAGAGCAGGTCATTGTCCGCCACGCGGATGGGGCTGTGCTGGATGAACAATCCGTCCTCGCATTTATCGGGGTGAAATCCGGGGATGAGTTCGCCGCCCGTGCCATCGCCCGGGATGTCAAGCACCTTAAGGAATCCCGCCGCTTCAGTTATGTTACGGCCGAAGTGCGGAAACTGGCTGCTGCGGTCAATGTCATTTACATCGTCCGACCCAAGTTGCGTCTAATCAACCTGCGGGTTGAAGGCGCTGACTATTTTTCCAATAAAAAGGTCAAAGATCATATGGAGCTGAACGTCGGTGACTTGATCGACGAAAATGACCTGGCGGTCATGATTCAGAAGGTCCAGAAGGAATACCGGGAGCGGTATTACCCTTTCATGCGGATCGAGTACGTTTTTGATGACAATCCCAAGGCGGGTTCGGTGAAGGTCACCATTAAGGTGTTCGAAGGCACCAAGGCCAAGGTGAAGAGCATTCGTTTCACCGGAAACACCGCGATCAGCGATCGACAGTTGAAGAAAGTGATGGAGCAGAAGGAGACGAGCCTGTTTTCCTGGTTCTCCGGCAGCGGCACCTATGACCGCGATGACCTGCATCGCGATCTCCTGTCGGTACGTGATGCGTTCCGCGCGGAGGGTTACCTGGATGCCGAGGTCATGACGCCGGTGGTCGATGATGATGGACAGGCGATTCGGATCACGATTCCTGTCGAGCAGCATGGCCTGTACCGGGTGAAAACGATTCGCGTGGAAGGGGCGGAACTCTTTGCCACCGCCACCCTCGTGCGCGAAATCGACCTGGAGCCTGGCGATCGTGCATCGTCGGTCGCGATTGACCGGGCCCGCCAGGCCATTCGCGATTATTACGGATCGCGCGGTTACATCCGTACCCTGGTGAAGAACAAGGTAATTGGTAACGCCGATCATACAGCTGACATTTATTTTACGGTTGTGGAAGGGCAGCTTGCGCGTATACGAAACATCGATGTGCGTGGGAATACCCGGACCCAGGACAAGGTTATCCGCCGCGAGTTGACGGTCTTTCCGGGCGACATCTTCAACGAAGTAAAGGTACGTACCAGTGCCGCGCGTGTCCGCAATCTCGGCTATTTTTCCTTTGTGAACCCGGTTTCGGAAAACACGCCGAAGAACGATGAATTCGACCTGGTCTTCGACGTCGAGGAGCAAAAAACGGGGCAGTTTGTCGCGGGGGCCGGGTTCTCCAGCGTCGATGACCTGATTGGTTTTGTCGAATTGTCCCAGGGTAATTTTGACGTGGGCGGTGCGCCGAATTTCATGGGTGCGGGCCAGAAGTTAAAGCTTCGACTCCAGTTGGGTACCCGCCGGAATGACGTAAATATCGACTTCGTGGAACCGTGGTTCCTCGATCGTAAATTGTCGATGGGCCTGTCCGGCTTTCGCACCGAGCGCAGCTTTCTCAGTGACGACTTTGACCAGCGCAATACGGGTGGACGGATGAGCCTGGGCAAGTCACTCGGAAAATACTTGCGGGGTAAAGTGCAGTACAGCTTGGAAGAGATCGACATTTTTGATGTCAACTCCAATGCCAGCGAAGTGATCAAGGCGGAAGCCGGGAACAATTGGGAGAGTGCGGTCAGCCTGGTTTTCAATCGCGATTCCCGGGATCATCCCTTTCTCCCCACCCGGGGCAACAGCACGCGATTGACCGGGAAGCTTGCCGGCGGCCCGCTGGGATTTGACACCGACCTATACAGCGTGGAGCTCCGGACCTCGCAATACATCCCGCTGTGGGCCGAGCATGTATTTAACCTGCGGGGCTGGATTTCGACGGTTGAAGAATACGGCGACAGTGACCGGGTGCCCATTTATGACCGTCTTTTCCTCGGCGGCGCACGAACGATTCGCGGCTTTGATTTCCGCGAGGTGGGGCCGGTTGACGAAACCGGTGAGTCCATCGGCGGCAAGAGTTCCTGGTATCTCACGGGGGAGTACACGATTCCCCTGGTCGAGCGGTTTCGTTTTGCAGGCTTTTACGACATGGGGATGGTGAGGACGGAAGCCTATGACTGGGAACTGGGTGACTACAATTCCAGCGCGGGGGTTGGGCTGCGTATCGATATGCCCGGTTTTCCCTTGCGACTCGATTATTCCTGGCCCTTGGAGGCGGAAGAAATCAACGATCGTTCCTCCGGAAGATTTAGTTTCCTCATTGGCCATGTGTATTGATTTGTGATTGAACAATACCTGAAATTGCAATGAACCAGTGAAAAGACTCCATGATGAAGCCATTTAAACTATTTTTAGCCCTCGTGGCGTGCGTACTCCTCCTGAACCCGGCGATGGGAGCCGATACCACGATTGTCTTTGTCGACCTCGACAAGGCTTTTAACGAATATTACAAAACGAAATTAGCCGACAGCCAGTTGAAAGAGCAGGCTGAGGAGTTCAATTCCGAGCGGAAAAAACTTGTTGAGGTGTACGAGGGCCTGCAGGAGGAATTCAACAAGCTGCGAGAAGATTCGGCGAACCCGGGTTTGACCGAGGAAGCCCGGACCGACCTTCGCAACCAGGCAGAAGAAAAGCTGATTGAGTTGCGGGATCAAGAACAGAAAATCCGCCGCTTTGACGAGACCCGGCGCAAGCAGCTTGAAGATCAGGGCCGCCGCATGCGCAAGCGCATCGTGGACGAGATCAAGGAGAAGGTGCAGACCTTCGCCCGCAACCAGGGCTATACGGCCGTGATCGATACCTCGGGCCAGAGTCTGAATGGGGTCGAGCTGGTGATTTACGTCGACAAGAAAGTGGATGTCACGCCGAGTATTCTGGAACTCCTTAACAAGGGGCGCGAGTAGTCTTGTTAACCCTGGCCAGTATTGCCGAGCAGTTGGGTCGGCCCTTTGAGGGCAACGGAACGATCGAGATTCATGGAGCCGCCGGCCTGCGCGAAGCCCGGCCCAGCGACATCAGCTATCTGGCCATCAAGAAGTATCGCTCCCATGCCGAGAATACCCTCGCCGGGGTGGTTATCGTCCCGGAATCCTGGGATGGCAACTGCCAGGCGGCATTGATTCGCTCCCCGAGTCCCGAGGCGGATTTTTCAAAGGTGGCCCTCCAGTTGGCACCCCCGGCCCATACCCCTGCGCCTGGCATTCATCCCTCCGCGGTAATCGCTGAGGATGCAGTCCTTGGCGAGGATGTCAGTATAGGGCCGCACGTCGTGATTGAACAAGGGGTGCTTATCGGCCGCAACGCTACCATCATGGCCGGTGCCTATGTCGGGGTACATGTGCAGATCGGGGATGATTGTTACCTCCACCCGAACACCAGTATCCTTGATCACTGCGTGATCGGCCATCGATTCATCATGCACAGCGGGTCGGTTATTGGCAGCGATGGCTTTGGTTATTCTGTGAACGCGGAAGGCATTCGGACCAAGATCCCACAGATCGGGATTGTAAAGGTCGGCGATGATGTCGAGCTCGGTGCTTCATCTTCCATTGACCGTGCTCGTTTTGGCTGCACTCGCATCGGGAACGGCGTGAAGATCGACAACCAGGTGCAGGTCGCACATAATGTGCAGGTTGGTGACCACGCGGTGATGGTTTCCGGTGTGGGTGTTTCCGGGTCCGCGATTATTGGTGATCGTGTGATTCTTGCTGGCATGTGCGGGGTTGCCGGTCATTTAACGATTGGTGAGGGTGCGATTGTGGGTGGTCTCGCCGGCGTGACCAAGGATGTTCCTGCCGGCAAATACGTATACGGATTTCCCGCGCTGCCCTTTGACAAGGCGAGCAAGATCCAGGCCCATGTCAGCCGCCTGCCCCAGCTCAAGGAACGCATCGAGGAGCTGGAAAAGCGTCTCGAGACACTCGAGCAGAATAAACGTGCTTAGCTGCTGTTTCGGTCGTGGTGCCCGGCGGACGCGGGGTCCGGCCAGGGCGGTTGTCGTGGGCCTTCCGTCAGCCCCAGTGTGCAGCGATCTTGTTCCGCAGGAATGCCACGCTCCGCGCAAGCTCCTCGATCCCGTCTTCGCCGTCCTCGATACTCACCCATCCTGAGAATCCAGCTGCTTTCAAGATCGAAAATATCCGGTCGTAATCATTCTCACCCTTGCCGATTTCCCCGTGCTTGAGGCGTTGCGCGTAGCCCTGTGCGTCATGTTCCTCCTTCCGTAAATCTGCAAGGGTTCCCGAGGCCAGGTAGCGGTCACTGGCATGCATGGTGAGCACCCGGTCCTTGATGCGCTCCAGCAACACAATGGGATCCTCACCGGCGAGGAGGGTGTTGCTGGGATCGTAGTTGACCCCGAAATAAGGATGCTCAATCTGGTCGACGATTTCGCAAAACACATCCATCTGCTGGGCGAACTCTGGATAGTTCCAGTAACCGTCCTTGTAGTGGTTTTCGAGGATGAGGGTGATGTCCCGGTCGGCTGCGTAATCCAGGCAGGTCCCGATGCATCGGACTGACCAGGC
>JAPYUI010000109.1:0-1965 GCA_029936175.1 Kiritimatiellia bacterium | reverse complement strand
CACAATCGCCCGACGGACCTGGTGATTCCACCGGATGGTTCCGGTCGCCTTTTCCTGGTCCAGCAACGGGGACAGATCGATATCCTGCCCGGGGATCGCAACGCCGGTCCCGGCCAGCGCTTCCTGGACCTGTCAGGCCGCAAGATGGCGGCTCACGAGTTCGAGGAAGGCCTGCTCGGCCTGGCTTTCCACCCGGACTACAAGAAGAACCGCAGGTTCTACATCTATTATTCGCAACAGGATCCCAAGCGGAGCGTGATCAGCGAGATGCACGCTTCCACGAGTGATCCGGGTAAAGCCGACCCGACGACCGAGCGGATCCTGCTCCAGATCCCGCAGCCCTATTGGAATCACAACTCCGGCAACCTGCTTTTCGGTCCCGATGGCTACCTGTACATCTCGGTTGGGGACGGGGGAAAGCGCGATGATATCACGCGCCTGGCCCAGAATCTTTTCGCCATGAATGGAAAGATCCTGCGAATCGATGTCAACACGCGGACCGGTGCGCGTGCATACGGAATCCCCGACGACAATCCCTTCATGGACCGGAAGGAAGGTGTGCGCTACGAGATCTTCGCCTCCGGCATGCGCAATCCCTGGGGTTTGTGTTTTCATCCTGACACGGCGAAACTCTGGTGCGCGGATGTTGGGCAGGACCTCTGGGAGGAAATCAACATTATCGAAGCCGGGGGGAATTACGGATGGAGCTATCGCGAAGGCACCGTTGCCTTTTACAAGCGTTCGGATGCCCCGCCAGAAGGGACGGTCTTCAAGGACCCCATTTTTGTTTATGGCCGGGGTGATGGCTTGAGCATCACGGGCGGTTTTATTTACCAGGGGTCCCGCTTGCCTGCCCTGAAGGGCTATTATATTTACGGGGACTGGCGCCTGGGCACCATGTGGGCACTCAAATACGATCAGGCGAGTGCCAAGGTCGTCGAAAATCGTACCTTGTACAAGCTTGGCAAGGGGAAGGCCACGTTTCGTCCCAGTGCCTTCTGCCCGGATGCGAATGGCGAAATCCTCGTACTTTCCTGGGAGGGGAAAGTGTACGAGGTACATGCGGCTGAATAAATCCCGGGATGACCCGGCATTTTCTGTAACCGCTTCGTGAAAATTCGGGTACATTGCCCAGATGTGACTGTACGCTGAGGGATTACCGACATGAAAGAGACGCCGCGAAAAAAACGTACATGGAAAATTGTGTTGCTGGCGGTCCTCCTGGGCCTTGTGTTCCTACTTGCCTTGGTTCCGACGATCGCCTCCAGTGCTTTCGTGCGTGGCAGGGTCCTGGCCAAGGTGAATGCCTCCATGGCGGGAAAGGGAACCCTTGGGATAGCCGACTGGTCCCTGTCCTGGTTTGGTAAAAACAGGGTTGAAGGAATTGTTTTTTCGGATGCCGCCGGGCAGGAGGTGGCCGTGGTAAAAAAGCTTGAAATTTCCAGAGGCTTGCTGAGCATCGCCCGTACGCGTAACCTGGGCATCGTTCGGGTTATCGAGCCGGTCATCGACTATACCATTCCCACGGATCCGGCAAGCGGGGAGGCCTCTGCGAATCCAGGTGAACACATACCGGATTCTGGGGCAGCGGACCCGCAGGCCTTTGCTCTGGCCGATGACAGGGCGATGCAGAAGGTCGAAGCGGTGGAACTCCCGATCAGCGGGGTCATCCAGGTTGAAAAAGGCCGGGTGAAGCTTGTGCCGCCCGGCGACCAGGTTCCTGTGGTGTTGCGTCAACTGGCAGGATCTATCACCCTCGACCGGCCCTTCGGTGCGATTGAGCTTGCCATAAAGGCCGCGAATGGCTCCGAGGCAGCACCCCTGGAGCTGGCCTTGAAGCTGGTGCCAACGGAAGGAAACATGATCGATCTGGCGGCACTTAACGTCTCCGGGGCCATACGCACCAAGGCCTTGGACCTTCAGCCGATCCTGGAGCTTGCGGCGGGATTCAGCGGGGCTGTGCCG
>JAPYUI010000108.1:13275-14930 GCA_029936175.1 Kiritimatiellia bacterium | reverse complement strand
CGGGACCAACACCACACGATTGAGGAACGCGATGCGGCCCTGCAAAAATCGTTTGCGGAGCGGGGTCGGGAGAATGAAGTCCTGCAGAAGGATCTCCGGGCCAGTCGTATCCATGCGGAGCGGAAAGCCAAGGAACTCGTGGGCCAGGAGCAGACCAGCCAGACCCTTCAGGATGGGTTAAAAAAGTCTTCCCGGGAGATTCAGCAGATACGGAACGAGCTGCTTTCCGCAGAAAAACAGGCGGCCATGAAGGCGCAGGAACTCGAGGCCCGTACCCTGCATGTCAAGGAACTTCAGGATGAAGTGAAAGCCGCCACGGTGCAGCGGAATCAACTCGAGGTGCAGCGGGCGAAGTTGGATACCCGGCACGGTGCACAGTCGGCTCAGCTCAGCAAGTTGAGCCAGGAGGTGAAGGTCTCCAGGTCGGAACTCCAAGAAAAAACAAAGGACCACGAAGCCTCGCGCAAGGACCTGGAAGACCGGTTGGCAAAGCAGACGGGGGAGGCAAAGGAGACGGAGGCAGCCCTCAGGGGCGAGATCGATGAAAAAGCCAGGGATCTGGCCGCGGGTGTGCAGCAGCAGAAAGGACTGTCCGAGAAGCTGCAGCAGCTTAGCCAGCGCGAAAGGAACAGGGAGTTGGAATTGGCGTCCATCCGCAAGGAAGCGGAGAAGAAGGGCGACCAGATTAATCAATTCAAGGCCTTGATGATGCAGGCGCAGCAAGACTTGGCGGCAACCACGAAGCAGCGCGATGTGCTGATGGAGGAGCAAAAGAAGCTTTCGATAGACCACGCTGAGGCAGCCAAGCAGTCGGCAGGGCTGAAACAAAACATCCAGACTTTAAAGGCAGAGGTCGCTGAGAAGACCCAGGTGAGTCAATCCCTCCGGGAACAGGAAAAAGCAGTGCAGAACCAGGTTGGCCTGTTGCAGGCCCAGCTCGCTGATGCAGGGAAAGCGCGTGAGGTCCTTGAATCCAAATTAAAGTCTTCCGGGCAAGTGGTCGCCGAACGCACCGAAGAACGGGATGGACGCCAGCAGCAGATCGACCGATTGAATGATCAGCTCAAGCAGCAGGGACAGGCGCAGGCGGCGGCGGAAGGCAAAGCGACGCAACTTGAAAAAGATATTTCCTCCCTGAAGACGGCTTTGGCCAAGAATGAACAGGAACGGATCCAGCTGGAACAGAAGGCAAAAGACTTTAATCACCAGGCACTCAGCAAGGTGAAGGCGAATGAAGAATTGACCAAGATGCTCCAGGCGGTCAAGCAGCAGCTGGAACAGAAAATAAGTACGCATGAAGCGAGCCAAAAACAGGTACAGCAGCTGACGGCCGAGGGCCTGAAGCTTAAGGGTGACCTGGAGGGTGCGACCGAGCAATGTTCGCAACTTACAACCCGGTTGGGGGAGGCTGAAACCTTGCTTGCTGAGCGAGCGCAAAAACTTGAACTGCGTGAAAGTACACTGGAGTCCACGGGTGCGGACCTGGAGGCGAGAACAACCGAACGTGATCAGTTCGCACAACAGGGCAAAGCCCTGCAGGACCGGGTTCGGACGCTCCAATCGGGCCTGGACCAGGCTGGCGAGGCGAAGTCCGGTCTCGAGGAAAAGCTGCAAGCGCTTGCGGCGCAGGATGCGAAGAGGGCTGAGCAGGTCGA
>JAPYUI010000108.1:0-13175 GCA_029936175.1 Kiritimatiellia bacterium | reverse complement strand
TCGATCGCCTTGAGAAGGGCCTGGCCGCTTCCGGCCAGCGCGAAAGGGATGCCAAGGACCAGCTCCAGAAGGTGTCGAAGCAGTCCATCGATCGCGCGGGCAGCCTGGAGACAAGGGTCAAGGAGCTCGCCGCGTTGAACGCGCAGCTTGAGCAAAAGACGCAGTCGTACACGCAGGCGCTGGACCATATTCAACAGCGTGACCAGGCCCTCTCCGGGCTGGAGCAGCAACTGGAACAAAGCAGGAAATCAGCAGCAGAGCTGGGGGATAAGCTCAAGCACAGCGAGGCCCAGAAGACGAACCAGTCGCGCGAATTTGAAAAGAACCAGCAACAGCTGGTGGCGATGAAAGATCAGCTGAAGCTTAAGATTGCGGCGGTCGATGCGGCGGTCAACCAGGGCCTGGCTCATGAGGAGGAGGTCCAGAAGCTGCAGGCCTCGTTGAAGAAGGGTGCTGACCAGGGCAATCGTCTCGCGAATCAATTGGCCGAGAAGCGAGAAGAATCAGATACACGCACGCAACAGGTTGAACAGTTGAAGCAGCAGGTGGGCAGCCTGGAGAAGGACCTGCAGGCCAAGGCGGGTCAGCAGTCTGCAACGGCTAAGCAACTGGAAGAGCGGTCCGCCGAAATCCAACAGCTACAGGCGCAACTAAAACAGAACCGGTCCCAGGCGGCGACTGCCGATGAGCGCTTTAAGCAGCTTGAGCATGAACGGTCTGCCAAGCAGGCCGAAATGGATAAACTGTCCAAGGCCCTCTCCGATCTGAAGCACGTGTACGACCAGGAAGTCCATGCGCACCAGGGCGAACAGAAGAAGGGTGTCGCCCTGGATGCGGAAAAATGCAAGCTGGGCGAATCCCTTGCCGCGCTCATGAAGGAGCGGGAAGCCCTTCGGGTCAAACTCGATTCGACCGAAAAGACGGTGACAGAACGCACGCAGGAGTCGGCTCAATCCGACCGGACGATTCAACAGCTGGAAGCGGCATTGAAAAATAAGGCCAGCGAGGTAGATGCCGTGCAGAAGCGCGAGCAGGCGCTTCTCGGGAAAATCGAGGTGCATAAGCAATCGATGGGCAGGATCGAAGAGGGTCGCGGAGAACTGGTCGAGCAGATTAAGGTGCTCCAGGGTGAAGCCGCAGAGAAGGTCCACCAAGCCGAATCCCTGCAGAAGGATAACCAGCAGCTGAATGTCCGCATCAGCAGCGGCGACGAGGCATTCAAGGTCAGCCAGGCGGAGGTTGCTCGCCTCAAGCAGGAGGTCGCCGGGCATCACCAGCGGTTCGCCGATGGGTGCAAGCAGCAGGCCTCATTGAAGCAGCAGTTTGTTAAGGCTGAGAAAATGGTGGAAGATAAGGCCGGTCACGCGGCCAAACTGCAGGAGCTATGCGATGCCTTAAAGGCAGAGTTGCAACAGGCGTCAGGCAAGCAGGACGAACTGGGCAGGGTGGTCGAGCAACTGAAGTCCCAGGTCGAACAGAAAACACGCCAGGCACAGGATTTCGACACCCGGTCGAATGAATTGAGCGGCCAGCTCGATACCAGGCAGGAAGAAGCGGATACCTTGAGGGCCCAGCTCTCCAAGCAGCAGCAGGCGTACGAAGGTGCGCTTGGAAAGTCTTCGGGATTGAAGGCGGAACTCGAAGGTGTTCGGGGAGAATTGAAGCAGTCTGACGATACCCGGCATGCACGTGATAAGCAGGTCGAGAAGCTTGCTTCTGATCTCAGCGATAAGGACCAGTTGGCGCAGAATCTCCGCACGGAAATAGCAACCCTTCAAGGTAACTTGAAGACCGCCGGATCCGGGCGTGATGAGCTCCATGAACGGTGTAAGCAGCTTGATGCCCAAATGGCCGAGCGCGATAAAAGCCTGGGTGTTTTGGAGTCGGAAAGGGCGGAAGCCCGCGCCAATTTTGGGCGAAGTAGCAAGGAACTGCAGGTCTTGCAACAAGCCGAGCAGGCAGGGTCTGCCGAGCGCGACCAATTAAAAGAAGCCAGGCAACGGGATGCGGAACGCCAGAAGAAACTGGAAGTCAACCTGCAGGGGCTGAAAGAAGCCCTGGTCGGGAAGCAAAAAGCCGTGGCAGACCTGGGCGGTCAGTTGCAGGACCGGACGGCTTCGCTGGATGATCTCCGGAAGCTACATGATGACAAGGTGACCGAGCTTGCGGGTCTTAAGCAGCAATTCGAAGGCCAGGCGTCCCGCCGTGAGGCCATGCAGCAGGAACAGGCCGCCCTGGGTCAGGAAATGGGCGAGCTTCGCCAGGCACTTGAAGCGCGTACGAAGCAGCACGAAAATACCACCCGCGAAGGCGAAACGATCAAGGGTGAGCTGGACAAGCTTCGCAAGGAGAAGCAGTCCCTTGCCGAGGAGCAGGCTAAACGAGAGGTCCGGTACCAGGAGCAGGGCAATAAAGCGGCCGGCACGATTAAGTCAATGGAATCTGAAATAGCCGACTTTCGCAAGCAGTTGGATGACGGTAACAAGCTTCGCGACGAGATGATGAAACAAATCAAGAGTCTCGAGGAACGCGAGAACAGGGCTTTTGACCAGCTGAAAGCAGCAGAGGAAGGCGTGAAGGCTTCAAAGAAGAGTGGCAAGCAATTGGCCGAGGAGAAAGCGAAGATCGTCCAGGAACTCAAGCAGGTGACCTCCGCAAAGCGTGAGCTGACGGAACGGACCGACCAGTTGATCAAATTGGATAAGCAACGATTCGAAGAAAATAAAATTCTGGAGGCCCAGAGGAAAGAAGTTGTCGCCCGCGCTGCACTCATTGAGCAGAAGTTAAATACAGCGGGTCAGGAGATCGACGTGTTGCAGGAAAAGGCGGAACAGCTGGATCACGTAAGCTCGAAGTACAAGGACACGCTTCATGATAAAAACAGCCTCCAGACCAAGTTGATGTTCTTCGAGAAGAACATGGAGGAAATTGAGGCCGAAGGCCAGGTATTGAACAAGGCCGTCCGCGATAAGAACGACCAGATCGAGGAATTAAAGCAGGCCCTGAGTGCGAAGGCATCCGAAGCGAATGAACATATCGAATCCGTGAATGAAAAGATTGTGGGGGAACGCAAACACTTGGAGGACGAGTTGAAAGTCGAGCGTAAGACCCGCAGCGAGCTCGAATTACGGATCACCAAGCTCGAACAGGAAGTAGACCAGGCACAGACCCGGGGTTCTGAGCGCCAGGTTCTTGCGGAACAACTGGAGGGCAAGCTGAAATTGAGTGAGAAAGACCGAAAGTTACAGGCGGATACCCTCGCCCGTCAGCATAAATACCTGGAAAATAAGGAAACCCTCCTGGAGAAGTTGAAGCAATCCATGACGAAATTGACCGAAGCGGTAACCGCGCGGGATCAGAAGTTGAAGATCCTGGAGGTCAAGCTTTCCAGGCTGGCCGATACGAACACGGAAACCAGGGTTCAGACGCAGGAAGATGAGCTCGAAGAGTTGCGCGCGGAGAAAAAGGAACTGGAGAACAACCGCGTAAAACTGCAAGTGGAAAACCGGGATTTGACCATGCGATTGACCGGCATGATGTCCGAGGCGCAGTCCGCGGTGGACAAACCCCCGGAGCAGGCCGAGATGAATCGTCAAGTTGCCGCGCTGAAGGAAGAGCTTCGACGCACGAAGGAGCAACTTGAGAAGAGTGCGGCCGACCGGGCTGGTGCGGATATGCGTTCCGAGGATGAGCAGGATGATCTTCGCACCAAGAATTCAAAACTTTCATCCGAGTTGGTGGGGGCGAGACAACAGGTGCTCGAAACCGCACGCCTGCGTGTGGAAAATAATACCCTTACCCGGCGTCTGGAGGTTGTTGAGGAGCAGATGAAGAGCTTGCGCATGAGCAAACCCAACGGATATGGGAGCGACGCTGCAGTGTTCGCCGAAAAAGAGTTGGTGAACAGCAAAGATGAAGCCGCTGCCCTGCGGCTGAAGCTCAGTATGCCGGCCAAGGGCGTCAAAGAAAATGTATTGCACGAGACCGGTCAGTTAAGGTCGCCGGGGGCGGTCAGCCAGGACCGCAAGCAGGACGCGAAGAATAAAGATACCGGGAAGGGTGCTACCCGGTTCGAGAATACCTTGTTTGGAAGTATGAAGGGGAAGAAGAAGTAGGATTTAAGGGGAGCCGTTCCCGTCCCGATGGCTTAGTTGAACAGGCTGGCGAGTAATTCAAGGGTGACCGTTTCGAGGTTTTCGACCGCACGATCAGCACCCTGTAGGCTTTCGATCGGATGAGTCGTCGCGACGGCGACCACTTTCATGCCGCCGGCCCGCCCGGCTTCGATGCCAACATGCGCATCCTCGATGACCACGCAATCCTCAGGTGTGCGCCTGGCTTTCCCTGCAGCGAGCAGGAAGACTTCCGGGTCCGGCTTCCCGTGATGCACATCGTCACCGGAAACGACGCCGGCGAAGTAGTCCTTGATCCCGATGATCTCCATGGCGCATTCGATATTGGCGCGGGGTGTGGACGACCCAATGACGCAGGGAATGTTCGCCGCGTGTAAACGTTCAAGTAAGGTGCGTAGACCGGCCAGGGGCTCGATACGGCCGGCGCGGATCAACTCGCGATAGCAGGCCTCTTTGGCCTCCGCGAGCTCCTGGACCCTATCCGGTTCGCTGGCCCAGCCGAGGATGTCGGGAATGATTTGCTCGTTGCGCATGCCGAAACCCTTTTCAAAGTGTCCTTCCGGTAGCGGAAGGTCGCGTCGCTCCGCGATGAGGTCCCAACTCGTGCGATGGTGTTCGCGGGAGTCGATCACGACTCCATCCCAGTCAAAAAGAACGGCGAATGTATACATGAATGATACTCCCTTGATCGGAATGGTTTTGCAGAAAACTTCCGGTAATCAAAAGATCTTTCGGCAATTTTCCCATCACGTTTCCGTCATGGGACAAGCAGTCGCTCCGAATCCGTGCAGGATCTTCTTGACCGCACCGATGCTCAGGATGGACTACGGACCTGTTTACCGGGCCACGTCGGGGATGGTATCAAGCCAAAACCTGCACGACGGGACTACTTCTTGTAGGCGGCGATATAACCGACCCACGAATCCATCTCGGTGTATTCCTTCACGCGTGCGTAATGGCCGTCGGAATCTTCCGCTTCGTCATCCCAGCCGTCGAACCAGCATTCGGTTTCCACGAAGCCGGCGTCGGCCAGGATGTCTCGCAGTTCGGGCAGGCCCCATAAGCGCCAGTCGTACGTGAAGGCTTTCTTATACTTGGTGCCATCCTTGAGGCGGAAGTGAATATGGGTGATGATGTGGTTGTCGATAAAATTAAAATAGGATTGATCCCAGTGGTACTTGAAGCCGGGCACCTGATTGTTGTGGATGTCTCTGGAGGCGACGACGTTCCGCTTGTCGATGATGTTCTGCATGGTTGTCGGTCCGCCCCAGGAATCGAGAATAAAAATGCCGTCATCTGCCAGTTGATGGTATACGCGGGTGAAATATTCCAGCATCACCCTTCGCTCTTTGAACACGGAGTAGGAGAAGTTGAGCGCGCAAGCGAGGTCGACTTTGGGCCCCTCGACTTCCAGGACATTGGCGTGGAGCAAATGAATGCGCGTGCTGTCAACGCCCAGGGGTCCCATGCGATGCTCACGCGCCCAGTCCAGGGTGGGTTTGTCTAGATCGATACCCCAGGATTCATGGTCCGCTCCCTGCCTGACCCATTCGACGGCGAGTTGCGCGGTGCCGCAGAAGTCTTCACGCAGCTTTTTCAGGGGGTGACCGTTTCGTTCCTCGAATATGCGGGCAAAGAGGTCGAGGTCAATATCCACCGCCTGTACCGATGCTTCGTACAGGGTGTGCTTGTCCGGCCGTGCAGCGGGTTGAAGTTTACGTTTTTTCCCCATTCGTCTTTATCCGTACAGCAAATGATGTCTTCTCGTTTCGCGGAAAGATTGGATACTGCATTCCCAGCTTTTGACAATCTTTTCCGGGGATTCATTCGCCTTCAGCGATTCCCTCACGGTGTCTGTTCCCATGAGCAGGTCGAAGAAATCTTCCCGGGCGCCGTCCTGCTGCCACCAGGTATCCACGCCGACCAGTTGCTGAATAGCGTGGAGCAGGTGGACCGCTGCTGCAACCGGGCGGTAGTGGGTAAAGTCGGATGGTACAATACGCACGCCCTCGACCAACTCGTCGTTAAGGTAGCGCCAGTCGGGATAGCATTTGATGCCCGGGATCGTCACCTGTTCGGCGAGCGCGCGGCCCTGGATGCCCGGGATGAGCAGGAGTTGAAAAGGCAAGGTGCCGCTTCGATCGCAGTGGAGACGGGGCAGGGCTTCGGTGAAAACCGTGACCGGGTAAACGTAGGCGCTTTGCCAGGAGCGGATGCCGGGGGAGGGCGGTACCCAGGGCGGCCCCGCTTGCAGGTGGGCAGGCGCTCGCGTGTAATGCCGCATCTGGATGATGTTCAGTTCGACATCGAGATGCAGCGTATGTTTCAGCCATCCGGCCGTCTCGCCGGGTGTCATGCCGTAGACCAGGGGTGCGTCGATGCCGCTGACGAAGGATTCACAACCGGGCTTGGTTACCGGTCCGTCGATCGTATCCGCGAGCGGCACGGGGCGATCGAGGACGACCACGGATTTTCCTTGTTCGGCGGCGGCTTCGAGGACGTAACGCAGCGAGGTACAGAAGGTGTAGCAGCGGACGGCGAGGTCCTGCAGGTCAACCACGATCGTGTCGATGTTGGCCAGCATCTCCCTACTCGGCTTACGGTGTTCACCGTACAGGGAGACGATGGGGAGGTCGAAGAGCGGGTGACGCGCGTTGGAAACCTTTTCACCGGCATTGGCCTGGCCGAAAAAACCGTGTTCCGGACCGAAGAGGGTGCGGAGATCGAGTTGGGTGTGTCGGGCGAGGACCTGGACGGCATGCTGTCCTCGCTGGTTGAGACTCGCGGGGTGGGCGAGCAGGCCCAGGCGCCGTCCACAGAGGAGGTCCAGGTGTTCATCGATGCGATCCAGGCCGGTGTGCAGCATGCAGGATGCTATGACAGAGGATGCGCGCGAGAAAAAGTCAAGGCTTGGGGTTTTATTGGGCACGAAAACGATTATGCTACGGTATGACCCCCGATTCCATGAATGCCGGGCAATTGGCGAAGCACCAGGACTGGGTCGAAAGCCTGCTCGAAGCGGGGGAAGAGGTCCGTTGGTTTAGCCAGCCGCTCCCTTCCCGATTTGTCCGCCGGGGCTGGCTGGTGGTTTTGAGTGCCTGCTTTTGGCTGGGTTCGATCGGCTTGGGCTTCTGGAGTCGACTGAAGGATCTGCCGTACGGCATCGGGGACCCGGAGTTTCCGCTGATCGTCGGCATTTTTCTGCCCCTGATGGGCCTGGGGGCGTATCTCTTGACCAAGCCCCTGCGGGATGTAAGCCGGGCCCTGCGCATTTTTTACCTGGTGACGGATGACCGGGCACTGGTGTTGATCGCCGGGAAGCACCCGAGGTCGTACAGCTTTTTCGGGGAGCAGTTACGGGGCCTTGTTGTGAAAACCGAATCAGATGGCACCGGTGATATCCTGTTTCGGCCTGCGGGTCACCCGGCAAAGGTTTCGCGGTTTCTGGGTGTACAGGAGGTACTGGCGGTGGCCGAACTTATTCGGGGTGTGGGGAAGCACTGAGAGGCTGTACCCGGGCTTGCGATGCGGATCTTAAACCCTGCGCCAGATGCTGGCCTCGGCGACTGACCACTGGAATTTTCTCGCGTGCTCGCGAATAAGGAAGGGCATATCAACGGTTTTTTCCAGGGCGAAGGGGCCTTCAAGGGCGGCTTTCAACCCGTCGAGGGTGTACACGGGTTCGCCTCCACGAATCATCCCGCCCATCCATTTCTCGCGGGGCGTGAATGCCTCCAGCCAGGTGCAGGGCGTGGTGATGAGGACCACGCCGCCGGGATTTACCAGCCCGGGTAAGCGGTCCAGGCATTTAGCGGGATCGTATAAGCGGCAGATCAGGTTGGCCATGAGGAGGGCGTCGAAGCTGCCGATATCGTCGGGTAGTTCGCAGGCATCACCGCGGATGAACTGCAGGTTGTTCGCGGGGGGAATCTCGATACGAACATCCAGGTCCAATTCGCCTTCTACTGGATACCGGATATCGAGTGCGCCTTCGGCATTTAATCGGTTTGCGGCATCGACGAAGGCCTGGGAATAATCGATACCCTGTACGCGATCAAAATGCGGGGCGAGGGCGAAGGCTGAGCGCCCGACCGCGCAACCGAGATCCAGCGCGGAGCCCGTGGCATGTGTCGATTTGCGGAGCCACTCGGCACAGCGAACGGGAAAATTCAGGGCTTCATGAGGACCCTCGGGCCAGGGCAATACGTCCTCGGCCTTTCCATAGTGGAAAAACAGGTACTCACGAACGATGGAGTCGGTTTCGTAGATGTCAGCCATGCTCGTGTGGCCCGCAAGCTACGCTTCTTTCGGTTTGTGGCTACGGGGCTTTCTGCGCCGTGGCTTTCTGGGGGCTTGGGCGGGTTTGCGGGCGGTCTGGGGGTTTTCTTTCACGTAGGTTTTCCACCAGTCGGCCAACTCGGGATGCTCGCCGGTTATGCCTTGCGTAAATTGAAAATACACCAGGGCTTCAGGAAAGTAGGGGCGATCCGCGAAATTGTGGGGAGCCTTCCCGCGGGTTTTTTCGAAACGTGCCTGGCAGGATGTGATGTGCATCATCTGGGTCATCTGTCGCCGCGGCATGCTTACGCATTCGCGAAAGGTTTCGTAATGCGATGCCACGGCATGGTTGATCGCCTGGTAACGGGGCTTGCCTTCATCGAGGTCGGGCTTTGCCAGCCATTCATGGTAGGAGCCGAACATGAGGGCGTATAGCAGGGGTGCATCGGCTTTGCGATCGTTGGACTTCCAGATATCCATCTGGCGCAGGGCCTGGTCGGTCCACTTGCGGTCCTCTTCGGAAGCTTCGTGTTCCAGCCAGTCTGCCCATCTGGGGAACATGAGCTGGAGCATGCCCACATCCAGCATCATGGGAATCGCCTTGGCAGCGGCACCGCTGTAGAAAAATTTCAGGAACTCTTCGTACAAGCGCGCCGGGGCCGCATTCATCAGGTGGTCGCGCTGCTGGAGGATGGCGTCGTATTCCTGTTCGCCGATGCTGAGATCCAGGGTGGTGGCAAAGCGGACGGCGCGCAGCATCCGAACCGGGTCCTCGATGTAGCGGGTGTAGGGGTCGCCGATCAGCTTGATAATGCGCTTCTCAAGGTCCTCCCGGGCGCCGACATAGTCGATGACGGAAAAATCCTCGATGTTGTAAAACATTGCGTTGATCGTGAAGTCCCGCCGCCGGGCATCCTCTTCCGGCGTGCCCCAGCGGTTGTCCCGGAGGACCATGCCGTCTTCGATGGTCACGTGCTGCTCGTCGAGATTGTCCTCCACGGGGATGTTTGCACGGAAGGTTGCCACCTCGATGATGTCATCCCCGTAATGGATATGGGCGAGGCGAAAGCGCCGGCCGATCAACCGGCAGTTGAAGAAGAGCTTGCGGATTTGCTGTGGGGTTGCGTCGGTTGCGACATCAAAGTCCTTGGGTTTGCGACCGAGCAGGAGGTCGCGCACGCATCCGCCAACCAGGTAGCCCCGATACCCATTGGACTTCAGTCGGTAGAGCACCTTGAGGGCATTTTCATTGATGTCCTTTCGGCTGATACCGTGCTCAGCGCGTTGTATAATCCGGGGTTCCATTCAGCCTGACCTTAAAAGGTGTGCCGTGAGAAGCGAGAGGAATATGCGCATGGCTCCGTGGGATCAATCACCACCCAAGGCGAAGAAGGCGAAGATTCCTCCAAACAAAAGACTCAAGAGTCCGATGACGATCCATACGATAATAACAACCGGGATGCTGGCCACCATCAATTTCAGCATGAACACGATCATGGACCCCAGGGGCATCTTGATGTCGGTTACAACGACCCCCATGGGCCCGCGCTGCTGGGGTGGATGCCCCGCCGCGGGCTGGGGCGCTACCGGTTGGCGCGTGACTCCGCTGGGATGCCCCCCGGGTGTCACCGGTTGAGGAGGGGCCTGTACTTGCGAGGGTGCCTGGAAGGTTCCTCCGCTTTTTTGAATGATGATTTTCCTCCTCTGCGTCCCGTGGACAACCGGCGCCGGTGTGGCCAATTCATCCTCCAGGTCACCGGACATATCCACGGGTTGTTGGCAATGTGGACAGGAAACGGTCGTGCCGAGTTGGCTGTCATCGATCGCGAACTTCTGGTCGCAGGTGGGGCATTCAACTTCAATCATGGTTTAACCAGCTGATGGTAAGGAGTTAAAACAGATTCTATTGGATTGGCAACAGGTAAAAAAAGAGGGCGATTCGCTGCCTGCCCCGGCTGTTTGCGTCCAGGACCAGGAGTTTGTCGCCGTGTGGCGGATGCACGGGCAGGTAAATCGGGTGCTTGCGCCGGGAATTCGGCGAGGAGAAGGTAGCGCCTTATGTCCGGAGCACTATACCGCCGCGGAACCTGTGGGCCCAAGATACCGAGTCAGCGGGCTTTCATTGCCTGGGGGTGCAACTTGGGGTAAACTCCGCCAACATGACATCGACCAGGCAACGGCACATTTTGCATGTGAACACAAACACGGAATGGGGCGGCGGCGAATACCAGGTCCTGCATCTTATGCTCGGGTTGCGTGATCAGGGCTGGAAGGTTTCGCTCTGCGGCCGTTTGGGCCATCCCCTGTGCGTACGGGGTGAAGAAGCGGGCTTGAACGTGACCTCCGGCATGGAGATCGCCCCGCTGTTGAGACGGTTGCGTCCGGACCTGGTACATCTGCATGATTCAGGAGCGGTGGACTTGGTTGCCAGGGCGGCCCGTCATGCGGGGGTGCCCGTAGTCCTTTCCCGCCGTATTGCATCGCGGTTGCGAATGAACTGGTTTTCCCACCGCAAGTACGCGCCCGCGAACATCGCCGCGATCCTCGCGATCTCTGAAACCGTAAAGGATGTTTTGCGTCAGTCTGATTATCCCATCGAACGGGTGTACGTGGTCCCCAGTGGGTTGGATCTCGAGGCCCTGGAAACGGTGAAGCCGGATCCAGCACTCCGCGCCTTGGCCGGGGACGGCTTGCTCGCCGGGGGCCTGGGAAAGTTGTCGGAAAAGAAAAACTGGCGCTTCATGATCAACGTTGCGCACGCGGCGCAAAGGTCTGGAATGAAAATCACCTGGGTGCTCGCAGGTGAGGGCCGCGAAAGGACAAAGCTTGAGGTCGCGATTGAAAAGCTCGGCTTGCACGGCCGCGTGCATCTCCTGGGATTTCGGTCCGATGGTGCGCGCGTGTTAAAGTCACTCGATCTGCTCTTTTTCCCCTCGCAAATGGAGGGTGCCTCGGTGACGATACGCGAGGCGATGGCCCTGGGAAAGCCCGTGATTGCGGTGGATGCACCAGGCTCGGTGGAATCGCTCGACGGTCATGGCTGGGTAGTGAAGGATGGTTCGTCGGCCCAGGCGGTCAGCCACCTGCAGGAAATCGCATCGGGAGGCGTTCCGGTTCGGGAAAAAATCGCGACGGCCCGCCAATCGGCACTCGCACGCTTTTCGATGGAGGGCACGGTCGACGGGACCATCCGGGTGTACGAAGCCGTATTGGCCGGGAAACACCTGTAATACGCACGTTGAAGTGCCTCCACGGGCAAAAACCTCGTTGACACAAGGGTCTGCTGGACTAACGTGCACGCGTTTTTGTCGTCGACCGTCGACCGGCAACCCATAACCATCCATTGAGAGAAAAGTACGATGCCAATTGCAACAACCGAGCAGTATTTGGAGATGATCGCGAACGCGAAGGCGAGGAAATTTGCGTACCCGGCGATAAACATTGTGAACATCGAAGGTCTCACCGGTGCAATCGAAGCCTTTGCTGAACTCGAGACCGATGGCATGGTGCAGGTATCCACTGGTGGTGGTGCACACGCGACCGGCAGTCTGGCCGATGCTCCGCTCGGGGCGAAGATCCTGGCCGAAACCGCCCATGCGCTTGCGGAAAAGTATAATGTTCTTGTCGTCCTCCATACCGATCACTGCATCAAGGCCAAGTTGGGGTCCTTTATGGATCCGTTGATCACCTGGAGCGAAGAACGGGTCAAGAATGGGAAAAAGCCGCTATTCAACAGCCATATGTTCGACGGCTCCGAGTTGCCGCTCGCTGAGAACCTTGAACTGGGCGTCCAGTACGCCAAGCGCCTGACCGCCAGCAACATGTTGATTGAAGTGGAAACCGGTGTGGTCGGAGGTGAAGAAGATGGCATTGATAACTCGCAGGTTAAAGCCGAGAAACTCTACACCACGCCCGATGAGATGTGCGACGTATATGAAGCCTTGAACGACATCCACCCCTTCCTCTATGCGGCTACCTTCGGCAATGTGCACGGTGTTTACAAGCCGGGCAACGTCAAGTTGACCCCCGAGATCCTGAAGAACGGCCAGGAAGCGGTTGCGGAAAAGTTCGGCACCGACCCCAACCCGCTGAACCTGGTCTTCCATGGCGGCTCCGGTTCCTCCGAGGAAGAAATCGCCGAGACGCTTGCCTACGGCGTGGTGAAGATGAACGTCGATACCGACACGCAGTACGCCTTCACCCGTCCGGTGGTGGATCACATCATGAAGAACTACGATGGGGTATTGAAGATCGGTGGTGAAGTTGGTAACAAGAAAGTGTACGACCCACGGTCTTACCTGAAGGCGGGCAGCGCCGGATTGAAGGATCGCGTCAAGCAGGCGGTACGGGATCTGCACGGTGAAGGTAGTAGCCTGCTCAACTAGGCTGAATGATGATCTGTAAGGGAACCTGCCTTTTCTGGCAGCCTGTTTAGCGTGAATTTCATCGGCTACCCGATTCGGGAAGCCAAACGAAGAAAGGCATTATGATGAATAAAAAGCTGGTTGGAATATTTGTTGGTTTGACCCTGGTGCTTGGCTGGGCCAATGCACAGGAATTGACTATCGGCGAGGGCGTGCGGTCGATTTCCCTCACCGGGGGCCTGAATACCACCTCGTATTCGGGCACCAATCTGGACTTCAAGGGTGGCTACGGCGTGTTTGTCAAGCCCCTGCTGGAGTTGGGCGGCCTCTTCGAATTTCAGGATAACGACTTCATCACCCGGATCGGACTCCGGGGCTATGTGGAATACAATTTCGACGG
>JAPYUI010000107.1 GCA_029936175.1 Kiritimatiellia bacterium | reverse complement strand
ACCGTATTGGTTGTGGTTTCGATCGCATTGGTTGCGCTCGCGACCGTGTTGGTCGTATCGATCTCGGCCACTGCCTTGACCACCTTGTCGGTGACGGTGAACTGGCCGATATTCAGGTCGTAGTAGGTCTGGATGGCCTCATCGGTGATTTCCGTTTCGGCTTTGGCCGTGAAGTTACTGACAGCGATGGCGAGGTACGAAGCCGTGCGCTCCTCGGGCGTTTTGAACTCCTCTTTGTGGTCCTCGTAGTAGCTGGCGAGCTCCTCGTCGCTGACGCTTACTTCACCGGCCTGGTCGCGTTCCAGAATTACATAGTCAACCGTGAATTGATCTTTCACGGTGTGGTACAGCTCCTTGATCTCGCTGGGCGCAAGCAGGAATTGCTCCGCCGCGGTGTTGCGCAGCTGGCTTTCCACGAGGAAGTCCGCCCACAGCGCTTCAAAGGCATTCGTCTGCCCGCCGAATTGTTGCGCGATAAAGTTGTTGTACGCCTGGGGGTTGTAGCCCTGGGGGCCGCTGAAATTCTGCCGGATGCTGTTGACGAGGTCGTTCCTGCCGACGGGCAGGTCCAGCCTGTCGGCCAGTTCGTGCGAGGCGATACGCTGCCAGGTTCGGTCTTCCAGCTCGCGATCCGTAAGCCGTTGACTGAAGAGGTTGTTGATGGCGCTCACTTTCCGCTGGGTCGCGTTGTACTTCGGATACTTGACCGTTTTGCCGTTGAGGATGCCCGCGTCATTACTCTCCTTCCCAAAGCCAAAGGGGTTCATGCCGTCCGTGTTCGGGATAAACGTAAAGATGAAGAGAGTGGAAATCACAAAGATGAACAGCCCCCAAAAGATCTTGGAGCCGATCAGCCGGTGAAACTTTGTAATCATCATTGTCATAGGGAGGGGTCCGCGTCAGTTGCCGGTTGAAATGAGCGCGGAAACATAGCGGGGGGGATGGGGCCGGTCAACAGGGAAAAGACGTGGTTTACGGGCTAATAGGCACGATCAAGCGCCTTCCACCGCTAAAGCATCCCCTGTGGACGCATCCCATATCAAGCGGGGATCAAAGCACTCGGCAGCGAAGATGGTTATCACCACCACGGCCCCGAAGGCGGTCGTCCCGATTCCCGCCGTGATATAGGCGATTTGTTCCAGTTGGACCAGGGAGACAAGGATCGAAATAACGAAGATATCCAGCATGGACCAGCGACCGATAAACTTGATGAAGCGGTAGGCAATCGTCCGTTGACGTGCCGAGCTGGCCCAGCGGAGCTGGATGCTGAGCAAGAGGAAGGACAGCCCCATCAGCTTGATCACCGGCACCGCTACACTGGCAACGAAAATGAGGAGGGCGATGCCGTACATCCCCTCGTGGATGAGTTCCGTAATGCCGGAGAATATCGTGTTAGGTTCTCCCCTGCCCAGGCGCAGTACCGTCATGATCGGGAAGGCGTATGCGGGAGCCAGCAGGACGATTCCGGCAATCGTGAGTGCCCATACGCGGCCCAGGCTATGCGGCTTGCGCGCGTGTACGGCCGAGTCGCAGCGCGGGCAATGTGCGGCATTGTGCCCCACCGGCTGCATGTTCTCCACCAACTTGCCGCAGGTGTGACAACGGGCATAGCCCGCGTGCAGGGCCGTATTCATGACTCGAGCCGCTCCCACACTTCATTCTTATCCAGGCTGATATGCGCACCGATGCTCGTGATAAGCAGGCCGATAAAGGAGTAAAGGCCAAGGCCGGTCACCACTTCGGCAAGGTCGCCCAGTTTGACCAGGGCAATGAGGATGCCGAGCATGTAAATCTCCAGCATCCCCCAGGAGTCGATCAGGTGGTAATATCGGAACCACCGGGCGAGACGGGGTGAGGGGCGATGACTTCGCCCTAGCACGCCAATTAACAACAGGTGCTTGACCAGGGGAATGGCGATGGTGAGCAGGAAGGTGAGGATGGCCACCATCCACAGGCGGTTGTCGATGAGGGCGATCACGCCCTTGAGAAGCGTTGCATCCTGTTCCATCCCGAGGGCCTGGAGTTGCAGGATGGGATAAACATTGGCCGGGATGAAAAGTAAGAGTCCCGCGATGGCCCAGGCCAGGGTTCGGCTGATGCTGCGGACCTTATGCTGGTAAAGCAGCGATCCGCAGCGTCGGCAATGCGCAGACTCCCGCGGTTGCAGTGCGGCAATTTCTGACAGCAGATCGCAATGGGGACACGCGGTCAATCTCATGTGCGGAGTGTACAGGAAGCCGTGGGCCAAGGCGAGTGGCAGGTTAAGTGGGCGCGGGACGGGGTGTCTCAGGCAATCAGGCCGCGATCCTGCATCATGGCGATTATAGCGTGCACGCAGGCCTCCACATTCAGCCGGGTGGTGTCCAGGCAGAGGTCGGGACTTTCCGGCGCTTCATAGGGGGCGGAGATGCCGGTAAAGCCTTTAATTTCTCCTGAACGCGCTTTCTTGTAGAGGCCCTTGGGGTCGCGTTGCTCGCAGACCTCCAGCGGGGTGTCAACGAAGACCTCGATGAAGCGATCATCGCCGATGATTTCCTTGGCGCCAACTCGATCCTTGGTAAACGGCGAAATGAATGAGCTGATTGCGATGAGCCCCGCCTCGTTCATCAACCGGGCGACCTCCGCGATGCGGCGGATGTTTTCCGTTCGTTCCGCAGCGGAAAAACCGAGATCCCGGTTCAATCCATGGCGCACGTTGTCCCCGTCGAGCACATAGGCTGCCTGTCCGCTTTGGACCAGGCGTTCCTCCAGCGCCTGGGAGATGGTCGATTTCCCGGAACCACTCAGGCCGGTCAGCCAGATGGTCACCGGCTTTTGCTTGAGCAGGGTTTCCCGGGCCGCGGCCCCGACGAGGCTGGCTTCCTCCCGGATGTTTTTACTCGTGGGTTCGGTCGCCTTGGAGACTTCCGTCGCCGGTTTTGTCGCAGGGGTCCCGCGCTCGATGATCATCCCGGCCCCCAGGGTGAGGTTGTTGACCCGGTCGATGATGATGAGCGAGCCCGTCGTGTGATTTTTACTGTAGGGATCGTGGCAGATGGGTTTTTGCAGCTTGACGCTGACCCGGCCGATATCATTGACCGTCAATTCCGACTGTTGCTCGCGATGCAGCGTATTCACGTTGATTGCGTATCGGATGCTTTCCACGCGTCCCGGAACCGTGGTGGTCGCGGATTTGAAGGTATAGACCTTGCCGACTTCCAGCGGGTTGTCGTTCATCCAGACCACCATGGCGTCGAAATCGGGGTCGAGGCGGGGGAGGTTGTTCGGATGGACAATCATGTCCCCACGGCTGAGGTCAATCTCGTCATCCAGGGTAACCATCACGGCCATCGGGGGAAAGGCTTCGTCAATTTCGCCCTCGAAGGTGTTGATCGACTTCACCCGTGAAGTCTGCCGGGAAGGCATGGCGAGGACTTCGTCGCCCTTGCGGATAATGCCCGATGCGACGGTGCCGGCAAAGCCGCGGAAATCAGGGTGGGGTCGCGCGACGTACTGGACCGGGTACCGCAGGTCGATCAGGTTCTGGTCGCTGACAATACTCACGTTCTCCAGGTGCCGAAGGAGCGGTGCACCCGTGTACCAGGGCATGTGCTCGCTTCGATCGACCACGTTGTCGCCCTCGAGCGCGGAAATGGGAATGAAGTTGATTTCCGTTGCCTCAAGGCGTGCGGCGAAGTCTTCATAGTCCGTACGGATTTGCTCGAAGACGTCTTCGCTGTAGTCGACAAGATCCATCTTGTTTATACAGACCACCAGGTGTCGAATACCCAGTAGTCGGGAGATGAAGCTGTGTCGCTTGGTTTGTTCAATTACCCCATTCCGCGCGTCGATGAGAATGACCGCCAGGTTGCAATTGCTTGCACCGGTGGCCATGTTGCGCGTGTATTGCTGATGCCCGGGGCAGTCGGCGATGATGAAATTCCGCTTGCTGGTGGAAAAGTAGCGATAGGCAACGTCGATAGTGATGCCCTGTTCGCGTTCCGCGATCAAGCCGTCCGTGAGTAAAGCGGGGTCGAAATTGGTGCCGGTCGTGCCGTGTATTTCGCTATCGGCCTTCAAGGCTTCCAGTTGATCGTCGTAGATCACCTTGGCGTCGTACAGGAGTCGGCCGATCAAGGTCGACTTTCCATCGTCCACGCTGCCGGCCGTGATCAGGCGCAACAGGTCCTTTGCCTGGTGCTTTTTCAGGTAGGCTTCGATGTCCTGGTCAATGAGCGGATCCTTCTTCATCTAGAAGTAGCCCTCGCGCTTTTTCTTTTCCATCGATCCCGACTCGTCGTAATCAATGACACGCCCTTCACGTTCCGACTTGGTCGCGAGGAGCATTTCCTGCACAATGCCATTGATGTCATCGGCACTCGACTCCACGGCACCGGTAAGCGGGTAGCATCCGAGTGTGCGGAAACGGATTTTCTTCTTTGTCAGCGTTTCGCCTTCACGTAGCTCCATGCGCTCATCGTCTTGCATAAGCAGGACGCCGTCCCGCTCAATCACCTCGCGTTCCTTTGCAAGATAGAGGGGAACAATCGGAATGCTCTCAAACTTGATATAGAGCCAGATATCGAGCTCGGTCCAATTGGAGAGGGGGAAGACGCGGATGGATTCCCCCTTGTTTACCTTGGCGTTGTACACATTCCACAGTTCAGGACGTTGGTTCTTTGGGTCCCATTGGTGAAAACGGTCGCGAAAACTGTACACGCGTTCTTTCGCGCGCGACCGCTCCTCGTCGCGGCGAGCGCCTCCGAATGCGGCGTCAAAACCGTGGTGCTCGAGTGCTTGCTTCAGGGCCTCCGTCTTCATGATCTGCGTGTACTTTGCCGACCCGAAATCGAAGGGGTTTACCTTGTTTGCAAGGCCTTCCGGGTTGGTCCAGACCAGCAGGTCGAAGTTGAGGTCCGCGGCCATCTTGTCCCTGAACGCGAGCATTTCCTTGAACTTGAAGGTCGTATCCACGTGCAGGAGCGGGAAGGGAATCCCGGCGGGCGCAAAAGCTTTTTCAGCGAGGCGCAACATGACCGATGAGTCTTTTCCGATCGAATAGAGCATGACGGGTCGTTCAAATTCAGCTGCGACCTCGCGAATAATGTGGATGCTTTCAGCTTCCAGTTGTTTCAAATAAGACAGGTTGTAACGCATGACGTGGGGAGTAATTTTCTATGTCACTGAATCCGTTTTGACAAGTATTTATAAAATCCATGCCCGCCGTTCCTTGGCATCAAAGTTGCTCTCAAAGGGGCATGGTTAAACTAAAGGTATCCTACACATTACGACTCCTTTTGCTGACCAGTATCCTCTCCGTTCTGTTTGCCCTTTACCGCTATAACCGCACGCATGACCCCCGCCTGTATGAGTTCCTGAACGCCTCTCCAGGACGCGCCCTCGACGATTTTTTCGAAATGTCCCCCAAGCCGGATGCGGTTGGGGATAAAGAAGTCAATGCCTGGACCTTCGAAGAAAAGACCATGCATCAAGACATTGAACGTGCTGTGCTCGCCGAACAGTCGGACAATATCATTGTCTGTCATGACGGGCGGATCATCAAGGGTACCATCCTGTCTGAATCACGGTCGTCGGTAGCGATTTTGCAAACCTTTGGCGCGGCAGCCTCCATGCGCTTCAAGGTCAATCGTGCTGATATTTCACGGATCGAAACACACGCAGCGCAACCCGTGAACATCTCGTACCGCGATGTGCGTTTCCGGATGGAGTTTTCCGCGATGAATTTCTACTGCCGTCCGCCGTTCACCATCGTGACGACAGAGAATTACTTTGACGTGGAGAAGGCCATCCGGAACCTGGAACGTCTGCATTGCGATGTGTTGAATGTGTTTGGGCCGCTGATCGATCAGCAGGCCCGGGGCAAGAGCATTCAGATTGTGTTTTTCTCCCGGGAAAAGCAATTCTGCGCCTATCGAAAAAAGCATGCGCCGAATCTCGGGTACAGCGCTGGCTTCTACTGCCCGGGTTTGGATCGGCTGGTGCTGTTTGATCAGAGTTCTTCGACGGAGATGGTTGTCGCGAAGCAGCATCTTGCGGGGATGCGTAATGCATATATGCGCGAGCACGCGTCCCATTCGGGGCGGGCGGGGATATACAAGTGGCACCAGAAACTGAACCAGAAGTTGACGCGTTTGGGTCGAGAGGAAACCGAACGTGTATTCAGGCACGAAGGTGCTCACCAGCTTTTCTACACCTACGGGATCCACTCGGAGCATCACGCAGAGAACCTCTGGCTGCTCGAAGGTCTGGCCACGTATTGCGAAAGCTCGGCGCCGGGCATCAAGCCCGACTATGCGGTGCAAGAGTTAAAGGAAGCCCATCGGCTAAATGATCTGTTGTCCTGGCCCAAGTTGGTCAACTATCGGAGCACCCAGGGATTTGCCCGGCTGGTCCGCAACGATCGCGTCGGTATTGCATACTCCCAGAGTTGGCTTCTCACCCACTGGCTAATGCAGCCCGGGCAAAGGGATGGGTTCTTTGCATACATTCGTTTTGTCAGGGATCCGGTGAACGCGCGGGACCTTGCCAGGATAAATCACTTCGATCGCCTGGCCACGTTTGTGGGCATGCCCCCCGGGGAGATCCCGCAAGCCCTCGAAGCCCATCTCCTGGCCTGGTAGCTTCGGGCTTCGGGCAAGGGGACGATTAGTCTCGCTTATATCGAGACCCGGAAATTTTTTCCTCCAGTAAGGCCGCGTAGGCCGCCCCATCCAGCGGCAGCTCCACCGTCTGACCTGTCCATGCGGAATACAGCATGGCGTTCGCGAGTTCGACGGACCAGATACCCTCGGCAGCAGGCGCGATGAGTTCTGCTTTTCCGCGTATGGCATCGACGAAATTTTCCATGATTTCCCGGTGTTGACCGCCGGGTCCGCTGGTTGGTAATTCGCAGTGCCAGGCGGGAGGATGATCCATCCGCTCGGGGGAGGTCCGGGCAAATTCGGGTACGGGAACTTCCGTGCGGTCGAAGCTGAGTTTTTCGTTCTCGGCGACGAGCTTGCCGCGGGTGGTGTTGATTTCCAGGCGGTTGGATCCTGGGGATTCTCCCGTGGTGGTGATGAATACGCCGGAGGCGCCGTTTTCGAACTCGATGTAGGCGGTCACGTCGTCTTCCACCTCAATGTCGTGGTATTGGCCAAAACGACAGAAGGCGTGGACCTTCTTCGGCATGCCGCAGAGCCAGATCAGCATGTCCAGCTGGTGCGGACATTGATTCAACAGGGCACCACCGCCTTCCCCGGCCCAGGTGGCCCGCCAGTCCCCGGTGTTGTAATAGGTATCGCTGCGGAACCAGTCGGTAATCGTCCACTGCATGCGGGTGATTTCGCCCGCGTCGCCGCTCTGCAGGACCTGGCGTAGCTTTTTATACATCGTATCCGTGCGCTGGTTGAACATGGCCCCAAAGACCAGGTCCTTGTCGCTGTGTGCGGCGATCAACTTTTCGCAATCGGATTTATGCGCACTGATCGGCTTTTCCACGAGGACATGATGCTTGGCCTCCAAGGCGTCGATGCCGATGCTGGTGTGAAAAAAATGCGGGGTCGCGATCAGTACCGCATCGGCCACGCCGTCTGCCAGCAATTGTTTGTGATCGGTGTAGCCCGGGCACTCGTACTGCTTGGCGAGTTGGTCCACCACCTCCTGGTTTATGTCGCTTACCGCGCCGACACAGGCGTGCTCAAAGTCGGCAATCTTTTCCATGTGCTGCCGGGCCATCCATCCCGTTCCGATCACCGCAATGCGTACCTGTTCCATAAGTTTTTCTCCGTAAAATGTGAGATATGCTCTAGCTCTTTAGGGCTGGAGTGGCAACCCGTTTATCTGTCTGAGGGCGTATGTACCCGGTCAACATGCCTAAAATGATCCAGGATTGCCCGGCGGGGGGAATCTTCGCTCTTTTCCAGCGGAGGGGGATGCGCCGGGTCCCCGCGTACCAAGTCCTTTACCAGTCGCCGAGGAAGACGTTCATGCCGTTGGTCGAGGCTTTCTTATATACAAGCTCCAGGGCATCCAGAAAGCGTTCTTCTCCCCGCCACATCGGGAAGTGACCGAGGTGTTTGGAAAGTGCACCGGGGGTCGGGGGAATCCGTACGTCACCCAGGTGCTCTTCGTATACCGGACTGGCCCCGTTCCAGAACTCGATGGGGTTTTCGGTGAGCGCGACCTCTTTGTTCATCGGCTTTTCATGGAAGTCGCCAATGAGGTAATCCGCCTTGCGTCGCACGGGCTTTTTCTTGCTCGCACCGATAGCGGCGATGAGCTTTTCCCGGTCCAGGCCGCGAAGTTTCATGAACAGGAAGGGGTCCCGGTCGAATTCTTCGGCGAGCAAGTAGTAAACGGCGATAACCGATTTGTCGGGCGTGACCATCTTCTTGTTGTCGACGGTCATCTCGAGGTCCTTGATATCCTCAGGGAAGAGCGACATGCCGAGCTGGCTGAATACCTCCTCAATGTACTCCGGCATTTGACCCGACAGCAGCTTGGCTACATAGATCGCTTCGCCGGCGAGTGTCTTGGCCAGTTTAGCCCATGTGGCTTTGGATGCGGGCTTGAACTTGATCGTGATCTTGTGGGGGGTTTTCCGCGTGCCTTGTACGACAGCAGAAACCAGTCCGTGGCCGATGTTGATTTTCAGCACCTGGCCCGCCTGGGCATAGGCCCGTCCGCGCGGGAGTTCGGCTCCCATGTAATAGTTTTCCAGGACACCCATCCAGCGCTTGGTCCACCAATTCTTTCCGACCTTGCGGCTTTTGGTTTGGGCGCGGATGCCGCCTTTGGCGGTCAGGGGCTTGCTTGCACTCTTATCAATTTTTCCAGATGGCATAATGGTGTCTCCTCTCGATTATTCGCCGATGGATTCCTGCTGGAGGCTGAACAGGTTTTTCAACTCGCTCGTGGATAGCTCGGTCAGCCAGGCTTCGCCGGAACTGACAATGCTATCCGCGAGACCACGCTTGTGCTCGATCATGTCGTCGATCCGCTCCTCGAGCGTACCCGCACACAGGAACTTGTGGATCTGGACGTTCTTGGTCTGACCGATTCGGTGGACCCGGTCTGTCGCCTGGTTTTCCACCGCAGGGTTCCACCAGCGGTCGTAGTGGAACACGTGATTCGCCCGCGTCAGGTTCAAACCCGTCCCACCGGCCTTCAGTGACAATACGAATACGTGCGGGCCATCCTCGTCCTCCTGGAAGCACTCCACCATCTCATCGCGTTGTTTCTTCGGAACGCCACCGTGCAGGAAGATAACCTTCCGGCCAAATACCTCCTGCACGTGTTGCTGGACAATCTTGCCCATTTCCACGAACTGGGTGAACACGAGGGCGCGTTCGTCAACCTGGATGATCTCTTCGAGCATCTCGGTCAGGCGTGCAAGCTTGCCCGAACGTTTGTCCAGGGGGCTGGCTTCGCCCAGGTATTGGGCGGGGTGATTGCAGATCTGCTTGAGCTTGGTCAGCGTCGCCAGGACCAGGCCTTTACGGTGCATGCCGTCGCTACTTTCAAGTGCGTTCTCCATATCACGGACCAGGGACTCGTAGAGAGCCGCCTGCTCCTTGGTGAGGGTGCAGTAGGTCTTCATCTCCATTTTACCCGGGAGGTCCTTGATGATGTTCTTGTCGCTCTTCAGGCGACGGAGAATGAAGGGCTCAGTCAACTTCTTCAGGTTGTCCACTGCCTTGGATTCATGGTTCGCCTGAATCGGCATGAGGAATCGACGCTTGAAGTCCGCCTGGGTACCGAGGAAACCCTGGTTCAGGAACTCCATGATCGACCAGAGGTCGCCCACGTTGTTCTCAATGGGTGTGCCCGTGAGCGCCATGCGGAATTCGCCTTTCAGGACGCGGGCGGATCGAGCCTGCTTGGTTTTCGGATTTTTGATATTCTGTGCTTCATCAAGTATAATGCCGCCCCAGTCGATGTTCTTGAATACGTCGATGTCCCGGTGGAGGAGGGAGTAGCTGGATATAACCAGGGTATGTTTTTCCACCTCCTCTTTAAACGCATCCCCCTTGGGGCGATTGATGCCGTGGTGGACCATGACGGGAATGTCCGGGTTGAAACGTTGGGTCTCCTTGTGCCAGTTTCCCGTCAGGGAGGTCGGGCAGATCACCAGAACCGGCTTCGTTGATCCGCTGTTATGCTCGTGCTGGACCTGTGCCAGGGCCTGGATGGTTTTACCGAGACCCATATCGTCCGCGAGGCAGGCCCCCAGGCCCCACTGGCGAAGAAAGTGCAGCCAGGAGAAACCCCGAAGCTGATAGGGCCGGAGGTTGCCTATCATGCCCTCGGGTTTCCCCAGTTCTTCAAAAGAAGCTCCGCCTTCCAGCTGGTCGAGGAAGTCGGAAACCCATCCGGAGGATTGCACCCCGTCAAAACTAAAGTCGCCGGGGGCCTTGCTTGAACCAAGGGCCATCTGTACGATTTCACGGAGGGATCCTTCGGTCGCCCCCTGGCGCTTGGTAGAGGTCAGGTCGAGTGCGTGCGCGATTTCGTCCTCACCGAGTTGAATCCACTGCCCCCGCATGTTGACCAGCGGGATCTTCTTCTTGGAGAGGCTGTGCAGTTCCTCGCGCGTGACCTTGTCACCGCCCAGCGTGATCTCCCAGTCAAATTGGAGGATCTGTTCCAGTGAGAAGCCCGCTTTGGAGTCTTGTTTCGCCGGGCTCTTCACGTTGGCGCGGGTGCCCAGGCGGTGCACTGATCCGCTCTGGGTCCACCAGACCGGGGTCTGGGTGCCGAAACCGGCCTGCTCCAGGGCCCACACACGCTGGGTGAGGAATTCATAGGCGCCAGCCGTGTCGACCGAATAGCCTGTAGGCGCCACCGTTTTCAGGCTGTCCTCAATTCTCGGGCAGATCGTTGAGGCTTTTCCCAGGGAGGAGAGCAGGTATTCCTTGGCGTTGAACTTCTTGCTGTTCAGCACCTTTACTTCCTCGGCGGTTGGATTCCAGACGTGGTCCGCGGGGATCATCAAGCTCGGATTGGCAATGGATTGAAGATGAAAATGGACGAACCACTCTTCCTTCCTCCGTTTACCTTTCGCAGGCTTGCTTTTTTTCGGGTCTGGCTCCTCGAGGCTGAGGCACAGCTTGAACGGGGTTGCGGTCGAAAGTGAGATCGGGCGGCGCCACTCCGTAATCTGCGAATGCAGGCCGTCGAGTTCTTTCAGTCCATCCCGCATCCGGCTGGATGGGCAGACCAGCGCGTTTACCCAGTGATCGTGGATGCTGTCAAAGTCGAACTCCTCCTCCGTGCGGAAACTCTTCGGCCAGGTTGACTGGGGCTGTGAGAAGATGGAATAGCGGGCGAGGAAATCCACCACGGCGACTATATAGTTCGACACTTGGGCTGCGGGGGCCGTCATCGGAGCTGTCTTGGCGTCCAAGTCTACCTCCACGCAGCGGCAGGCGTGGGGCATTCCCCTGATCATTTCATCCAGGTAATCGGCATCCGATCCGAGGAAAATCGGATCCCAGAGTGCGCGATATCCGTCGCCGTAGTCGACGAGGTCCGGCAGGTACTCCTGGCGAGCCACCAGTGCCCCGGCAAAACGCGTGGCTTTTGTCCAGAACGCGACGTCCGGCCCGGCCAGCACTCCGGGGGTGAGCAATTCTTTGTCTACGCAGGCGGCGAGGAAACCGATGGCATTTTCCAGGCCGATGTTGACCGCACTGACTTTCCAGGGAAAGAGCTGCAGATCTGGGGTTGCGGGGGGGGTGTTGGCCAGCAGGGTGCTGCTGGGGGTAGCCGTACGTCCGGCCGTTGGCAGCCAAGCGATAATTTCCTGGTGTGGCTGTTTGCGGATACTTCCGTCAAACAGCGTTTCGGCCAGGATGTTCTTGATGGTTTCGGGCCCGGCGTCGTAGGGAAAGAGGGTGTGGCCCTTGGCCTTTTTCCCTGATTCTAAGTCGACGTCGTTGTCAATGGGCTTTTCGCCCCAAAAGTATAGTTCCCCGCCTCTATAAGCGGCATGTAGAATAAGCATAACCGGTTAAACGGCTCCTCTTTACAATTAAAAAGCCGCACCCTACGGCGGTCTCGTTCAGAAAAGTGAACGGGAGGGACTCTATCATACTTGGACTGGTTGAGCGCGATCAAAATTTAACTATTTTTCGCTTGTAAGTGAACGATCGTTCTACTATATAGTATGAAAATTAAGCGGGAGTTCACCCACGATGCCACGCAAAACAGATATTGAAAAGAAGATCAAGGATCTCAAGGCTTTCTATCGTGCCAACGGCCGAATGCCGGGATATACGGAGATGCTCGACATCTTCCAATACCGTTCCAAGAATGCGGTTTATAAACTTTTGAAACGCTTGCATGTACTCCAGGTCGTTCGAAAGGAGGCCTCCGGAAAAATTTCCCCCGGGCCGCGGCTGCTGGGAGCGGTTCAACTGTTGGGCACTATCAAGGCGGGGTTTCCCGTGGAGGTGGAAGAACAGCAGGTCGAGATGATCAACCTGGACGAGTTCCTGGTGCGGAATCCGGATACGACCTTTATGTTGGTGGTGAGCGGGGATTCCATGGTGGATGCCGGTATTTATGAAGACGATCTCGTCCTCGTGGAACGCCAGGACACCGCCCGCTCCGGGGATATCGTGGTCGCCCAGGTCGATGGTGAATGGACGCTCAAGTATTTCATGCGCAGGAAGAATGAGAAACCCTGCCTCGAGCCTGCGAATAAACGGTACAAAACCATCTATCCCGAGCAGGAGCTCCTGATCGGGGGTATTGTGAAAGCCGTGATCAGGAAGTACCGCTGATGACCAGTACGCTGCATCGCACCCAGTCGGTCATCCTGCAGAGGGAGGGCTATACCCTGCACATTCTCCCGGTCCTCGAGGACAATTATGCGTATATCATCGAGTGGGACGGGCGGGCCGCGGTGGTGGATCTGCCGGACGGCGAGCCCGTGCTCAAGTATTTGAAGCAACAGGGGCTGTCCCTTGAATTGGTGCTGAACACCCACGCGCATTTTGATCATGTGGCGGGTAATCTCGAGGTAAAGGAGGCCACGGGCTGTACGATTGTCGGCCCGGCGACGGATTCCATCCCCGGACTCGACCGACCGGTGCGCGAGGGGGATGTCGTCATGGCGGGTCCCTTGCGCTTCACCGTGCTTGAGACGCCCGGACATACCCGGCATGACATCGTCTATTACGCCGAATCCGGGCACGTGCTCTTTTCCGGGGACACCCTGTTTGCCGGTGGTTGTGGAAGGCTCTTTGAATGCACGGAAGACACGATGTGGGATTCGCTGGTCAAGTTGCGGGACCTCCCCGATGAAACGGAGGTTTTCCCCGGTCACGAATACGCGGCCGACAACTTGGCCTTCGCGCATCAATACCTGCCCGATCACCGCGAGCTCACCGCACGCCTGGACGTAGTTTGTGCGCTCCGCTCAGACCAGTTTCCCGTCGTGCCGACGAGTATCGGCATCGAAAAGGCGGCGAACATTTTTTTCCTCGCGGATGATCCCGAGATCCAGGCTGCCCTCAACCTGAGCGGTTGCGAACCCGCTGTCGCCTTTGGCGAGATCCGGAAGCGCAAGGACCGCTTCTAATCGCCTGATTTTTTACCCCTGATGGTCGACGCGAGCAGAGGTCGGGAAAGGTTCTGCAGTCGAAGGGGCTCCCGAGCAGAAGAAACACGTGTTGCATAGGTTTTCGGCTCTTTCATCCATTACCTTTAGTTGCTATCACCATGACCATGATCCGATGCGCAGCCCTGCTCTTGTTTTGCCTATCCTTCCGCTCGCTGGCGGAAGTCACCGCGCCACCTCCGCGCCTGAAGCTGGATTCTTTCTACACGAAGCACATCGACTCCGAAGGGTTCTCGATTGTCGCTTCCGGCAAGGTCAGCGACTACGCCCTGGAGGAGGCAGCCTACCTGTTCAACATGATGCTGGCCAAGCGCCCGGATGTTCGCAGGGCCATGATCGCCAATGGCTCGTACATGGTCGTCCTGGCTTACGACCAGTTCGTTACAGACATGCCCGAGTTTCGCCACTTTGTTCCAAAGGATTACTGGGATGCCCGCGCGCGCGGCCTGGGTGGATCCGAAACCGATCCTGTCAGTTGCGTGGCGGAGGAAAACCTGCTGGCTTTCCCGGGCGATCCATATTTCGAGGAGAGCATTTTCATTCACGAGGTGGCGCACCAGATTCACCTGCGCGGACTGGTCGACGTGGACAAGACCTGGGACGCCCGCGTCAAGGCGGCCTATGCATCCGCGATGAAGAAGGGCCTCTGGGCGAAGAAGTACGCCTCGGTCAACCACCACGAATACTTTGCCGAGGGGGTTCAATCCTGGTTCGATGACAATCGTCCCCCGGATCATGACCACAACCACGTGAATACCCGTAAGGAACTGAAGGCCTATGATCCCGGCCTCGCCGCACTCTGCCAGGAAGCCTTTGGCGAGACCGAGCTGGTCTACACCAAGCCCGGGACCCGCCTGCAGGGGCACCTGGAGGGATATGAGCCCCGGAAAGCCCCGCGCTTTGCCTGGCCTGCTCGGCTGAAGGCTGCCCAGAAACGGATCCAAGAGGAAGTAAAACGCCGCAAGTAGACCGGTCGCATTCCCTCCGGGCATTTTACGCAGTCTGCGGTGCTCCCGCATTATCGTCCAGGAGGCGGGTTACGCATACTCCAGCTGTGCCCGCGTGGGGGACAGAAGGTATGTCTTATTTTCGTTTGATCCTTGATCCCCCGGGTGCTTGGGGTATTTTAACCAAATGAGATTCATCTGTTTAACGGTGGTGCTTAGCGCCTTCCTGGGGTTCGCTGCCGATGCCCGCACCTGGACCAGCATCTCGGGGAAAACCCTCGAAGGTGATTTGGTCCGCGTGCAAAGTGGGAACGTAGATATCCGTGTCGGCAAACGCGTCGGTGCTGTACCCATCAAAGGCTTAAGCCGAAGCGACCAGGCCTTCATCAAAAAATGGATTGCCGATCAACAATTGGCACGCCT
>JAPYUI010000338.1 GCA_029936175.1 Kiritimatiellia bacterium | reverse complement strand
GCAATGGGAGATGATCACGCGCGCCACGCGCGGCAGCAACCACGGCTGGAGCGTGTTTGAAGGCGCGCACCTCTTCCGCCCTGGCAACCGGCTGGAGGGACCGACCCGGGTGCATACGCCCCCGCTGGTCGAGCACGCCCACCGGGAAATGCGCTCGGTAATCGGGGGACGCTGGTATCGGGGCAGCCGCTTTCCCGGTTTGCGAGGGCACTATATTTACGGGGGCCACGTGACGGGTAAACTGTGGAGCTTTTCCCTCGTGGAAGGTCGCCCAAGTGTCCCCCGCTGCGTGGCGGACACCCGGGCCCAGGTCGTCTCCTTCGCCGAGGACCCGGATGGTGAGCTCCTGGTGGTCACCCTGGACCAGGGGATCCTGCACCTGGAAAAATCTCCCCCAAAACAGACGCGGCCCCTGCCGCAGATGCTCAGTGAAACCGGTCTGTTTGCCTCGACCGGGGCGCACCGCCCGGCCCCGGGCCTGCTGCGCTATGAAAGCAACCTGCCCATGTTTCGGAATGGCGCCACCCGTGAACGCTTCCTGGCGGTGCCGCCCGGCCAGACGATCCGGGTCAAGCGCGCACCCCGCAAGCTGGAGCGGCTGCCGCCTGTCCGGACCCGGGCCGGCCTGGATCGCTTTGAGTTTCCGCCGGGCTCGGTCCTGGTCCAGACCTTTGGCCTCCCGGCCCCGGGCGGGGCAAGCCAGCGGGTCGAGACCCAGGTCTCGCTGAATGACCAGGGCGAGTGGCGTTTTCTCAGCTATCGCTGGAACCCGGACCAGCAGGACGCGGTCCTGGTGCCCGAAATCGGGGCGGATGCGGACATCGCCGTGTCGGCGACCGGCACGCAGGCCTGGCGCTACCCCGGACGCGCGGAGTGCGCGGCCTGCCACACCCAGTTATCCATGTTTGCCCCGGGCATGCACCTGGCCCAGTTGAACCGCGTGGTCGATTACCGTGCGTTGGGGGGTAAAAGGGCCAACCAGCTCGAGATGTTTCGGTCGATCGGCTTTCTCCCGGACAACTTCCGCCTGCCCGCCGGGGACCTGGTCATGCCGGCACCCGGCGAGGCCACCGCGTCCCTCGCGGACCGGGCCCGGGCTTACCTGCATGTCAACTGTGCCCATTGTCACCGTGAGGCCGGCATGGGGGGGCGGGCAACCTTCCAGTCCCTGAACTGGATGGAGCTCGAGCACCTCGACCTGGTCGGGGCCCGACCCCTCGTCGGTCTCCCGGGTGGGGACCCGGCGGAGCATTTCTTGATCGCGCCCGGCCAACCGGAGCAGTCCGACCTGTACCGTCGCATGGGGACCCTTGGCCTGGGCCGCATGCCGCTGTTTGGCACATCCCGGGTCGACCGGGAAGGGCGCGCGCTGATCCACGAATGGATCCAGTCCATGGAGCCCCGCTGAGCCCACCCGGCTACTGGAACGCGACCCGCGCCCGGAGGAATAAACCCGCCTCACCTATCGCCGGGGTGTAGTCGACCTCGACCACGGCACCGCTTCCGGTTATCTCGGGACCCACCTGGATCCAGTTGGCAAAGGGCGTGTCGAGGGTGGCTAAGGTGTAGACTCGATAGCGTTGTCCCGCGCCCGCGATAAAGGAAACGCGTACCGTCCCCCCCGCGCGCGGGTTGAGCGTGAGTGCGGGAATATGGCCCGAGTCGAATGCGGGGCGCCCTTCCACGCTGCCAAGGGATCCCGGGTAGGTGATGAAAGACTGGTCGGCCCCGATAAAAACTTCCGAGCCAAAACTTGGCAGGGTTCCCTGGAACGCCACGTGCCCCATGCTGCTGCAGTTGCGAAAGGCGCGACTCCCGATACTGGTGAGGCTGGTGGGGATGCTGATCCCGGCCAGGCTGGTGCAGCCCCGGAAGGCCTCGTTTCCCATGCTGATGACGCCCTCCGGGATGCTGATCCCGGCCAGGCTGCTGCAGGCCTTGAAGGCATGCGTCCCAAGGCTGCTGACCCCATCCGGGATCGTGATGCCGACCAGGCTGGTGCAGGTCTCGAAGGCATAATCCCCGATGTGGGTGAGTCCATCCGGGATCGCGATACCGTCCAGGCCGGTGCAGGACTGGAAGGTCCGGTTCTCGATACGGGTGACCCCGGCGGGAAGGGTGATGTTGAGAAGGCCGCTGCATTCGCGGAAGGCCCCGACCCCGATGCTGGTTACGCTGTACGGGATCGCGATCCCGGCCAGGCTGCTGCAGCCGCGGAAGGCATTATCCCCGATGCTGGTGACGCCATCGTGGATCGTGATGTCGTCCAGGCTGCTGCATCCCTGGAAGGTCGTATTCCGGATGCTGGTGACGCCCTCCGGGATCGTGATATCGTCCAGGCTGCTGCAGTCATAGAAGGCCCCTGTTCCCAGGCTGGTGACGGTATCCGGGATGCTGATCCCGGCCAGGCTGGGGGCGTCGCGGAAGGCATAATTCCCGATGCTGGTGAGGCTGGTGGGGAGGTTGATCCCGGCCAGGCTGGTACAAGCCCGGAAGGCCTCGTTTCCTATGCTGATGACGCCCTCCGGGATGGTGACCAGGCTCAGGCTGCTGCATCCGTGGAAGGTCGTGTTACGGATGATGGTGAGGCTGGTGGGGATATGGATCCCGGCCAGGCTGGTACAAGCCCGGAAGGCATTATTTCCGATGGTGTCGACGCTGTCGGGGATGGTGATGCTGGCCAGGGTGCTGCAGCCCCGGAAGACCCCGGTCCCGAAGCTGGTGACCCCATCCGGGATCGCGATATGGCCCAGGTTGGTGC
>JAPYUI010000337.1 GCA_029936175.1 Kiritimatiellia bacterium | reverse complement strand
GCGGGGAGGCGAGCTGGCGGTTCCCACCGCCACGACCGGAGGACATGGTGATGAAGCCCTGCGGTACACTCGGCCGGTTCAGCGCCTTGGCAAATGCGTAGGCGAACAGGGTCACCCCCGTGCTTTCCTTCGAGAAATCTGCCGCCGACCAGTAGGTGCGGTACTTTCCAGCTCCGGTCTCGAAACGGCGCTTTCGGGGCGTCGGGAAGGAACTGGCGGCAGTGCGTCTACGAAATTCGCGGACCAAGGGCATGGCCTTGGGCAGCGTGACCTCCTTGTCGCGCCGGTCATAAGCCCACTCGGAAGTTAGCTGCGTACTGCCCGTTACATACCACACATCGCCGATGAGAATATCCCGAACTGTCCGGTTAAAACCATGACTGGATTTGACCTCGAGCGTGATCGGCTTGGCCGAAGCCTTTCTCGCAGGAAAGGTCACTGACCACTGCTCCAGGTTATTGGGCTCAACCGTTTGCGTCGCCCCATCAAGGGTGACGGTGACCTGCACGCCCCGGTTGGCATGGCCCCAAACCCGGATCGGTTGGTCGCGCTGCAAAATCACGCCATCTCGATAATATTCGGCCACCTGAAGAATCGGATAATCAGGGTCGCTCCAACGGGCGTATTTTGCCTTGAGAGCAGCCGCCTTCTCCAGATCGTCCTCCTCGAAAATGAACGCGCCCTCGATGACAGCAAAGGGCGTCGCCGGTAGGCCGGCTTTATTGTAGAGATTGGCGTTCTCGGGAACCGCATTGTAGGCATATTGCACCCCGATGGGCACGGGCACTGTATCGGACCGAACAACCACCGTGTCTCCAACAATCCTCGCCCCTGCTGCATGCCATTTTCGGTCAGCCCCACAGAGTCGAAAGTGGTTCAGTGGATCGTTGGGCGTAGGCTTGGCCGGTTCGACGAATTTCCCCGCTTCCCGGTAATCCTTAGCCATGCCCTTGTTGCCCACCATCAAGCCACCAAAGAGACTTTCCTGCTCGAAGGAGACCACCACCTTGGGACCGTTCACTTTGTATCCACGGTAAATCGGGCCGGTGCAGGCGATATCCCTGCCGTAATCCCTGGCGAGCGCCCAGCGCGCCATCCGCATGCCCGGGTGTAGCTTGTTGTAATAGTGGATCCCCTGTGGGCGCGCGGAGTTGAGGTCCGACTGCACGACCATCCCGACCTTCGTACGGTTGTTCTGGAAGAACAGGTGCTGCACCTGGCGAATGTCGGCAAAGCCGACATTATCGGGGTCGGGCGATCCATAGCATTGCATTTGCGTGAAATAAAACGGCATCTCCGGCATGCCCCAGGCATCGCGCCAACCCTTGACCAGGGCTTCCATACGTGCGGCGTAAACCCGACCATCACCACTGTTACTGGTCCCCTGGCACCAGATGGCACCACGAATCCCGTAGGGAATGACCGGCGCGATCTTGCCGTTGAAGAACTGGGACGGACCGCGCCACATCCCGGCGATGCCCGGTAGATTGGGCCGGACCGGCACTTTGCCGCCGGCCTCGGCTGCATGGCCCGCCACATCCTGCCACGCTTTCAGGTCGGCGTAATACTGCTCGAAAGCATTGCGGCCTTGCTGGATCATCGGATCGGCGTCGCGCATAAGGGCGGCGTCCTTTTCAAGCTTGGGATGAGCCTTGATCGCCTGGCCTTGGGTAAAGGCCTCGATACGGGTGTTGCTGTGGGCACTGAGCAGGATGCCGATGGGTACCTTCAGTTCCCGGTAGAGCTCGTGGGCGAAAGCAAGGGAGAGGGCGGAGAACCCACTCGCGGCGGAGGCTTTTTTCCAGCCTTCCTCGGACGTGGCCTTCTTCTGTGGATAGAGGGCGGACACGGTGTCGATGTTGATTTCCCTGATGGGAATGTCCTCCTTGGATGAGGCGAGTTCGCGAGCCAACTCGTTGCACATGCTCTTGCCAGCCGTCCAGACCATGTTGGATTGGCCGGAGGAGAACCAGACTTCGCCGACCAGGACCCCTCTAAGGGAAATCGATTTCCCCCGGTTGTTCTTTACCTCCAGACTCCGTTCTTCCAGCGAGGCGTTCAAGGGGTCGAGTTTCACCATCCAGTTGCCCTGCTTGTCCGTCACGGCCGTCTTGGTTTGCCCGGCAAACGTTACGGTGATTTTGTTACCCGGCGCATCAAAACCCCAAATGGGCACCTTTGATTCCCGTTGCAGGATCATGTTGTCGGTAAACGGTACCGCCAATTCCAGTTGATGACCGGCAGCTGACACGCTGGGTGCCATGGATAGTGCCAAGAAAAAAGATAATAGGATTTTGTTCATGGTATTTGCTCTAAAGGTGAAGGGTAAAATCATGCGGTCGTTCATGACGACCGCCTTGATCGGTCGCTGGTCCTGTTGAAATTTTCGCCATGGATAGATTAGACTCGGTATGTAGGAATATTCGTCATCGAACTCGGCTGCACCCTGGCGGTTGAAATGTAGGAAAATTTCAGGGGAGGGGGATCCCGTAGAACCGGATGGCTACCTTGGCTAGTGTTTCTTTATCGTCATCTTTGCTCTTTTTTCCAGTGAGGGTTCTCGCCACCCCCGCTGCATCGCCCATTCTTTCCAGATAGCATATTTCCTTGCACTCAATCTGAGGACGACCAATGGACCAAGAACAAAGATCGTGATTGTCGGAACAAGCGCGGCTAGCAGAATCTCCAGGGTCCTGTTCCATGGGGCAGCGACCAGGCAAAAGATTGCCAGTCCGATCACAACAAGAATCCAGTAAATCAGCAGGCAACCCCGCTCAGCT
>JAPYUI010000004.1:52791-66293 GCA_029936175.1 Kiritimatiellia bacterium | reverse complement strand
CGATCTCCGAGCTGTAGTTGTAGCTGACCAGCCAGAGTCCGGAGGGAATGTCCACCGTCGTCTGTGCATCGGCAATCACCTCGCCGACCACCACGATCTCCTGCGTCGTGGTCTGGCTCCCGTTCTTGTAAATGAACCCGGCACCCGGTGGAATGTCATTGGTCGCGAGGGCCGCTAACGAGGAGTCCACCCAGAGTCCATCCAGCGGACTCCCCACAACGGGGAAACGCTGGGACTTGGCATAGGAGGTCCCGTTCCAGGTATAAATGGCGTCTGGATTCGGGTCCGCGAGGTCCGTTCCCTGCTCTCCAACCACCGTGTTGATTTTATTGGTATCCTGCGTGAACGGTGTCGCACTGAACGCGAACCCGCCCGGCGGTATCAGGATCTTCTGAAACCCGACGACATTGACGGAGTAAACCGTTTGCGCCTGCGCCCACGCTGCACTAAGAAGCAACGTGATTCCAAGAGGTACTACATATTTCATTTTCATAACTGGGACCCTTCCTTGTTCCGTTTATATCTCTCAACCCAAAAACTTGGCAAGGCTTTTTTAGCAGATTTACAAAAAAATACCCGACGTCCGTCCACTTGTTTAGTTTTGCGACCGGACGACCTTCGTGACACACTTGTCAACTTGCCGTTTATACTGGGCCTATGTATCCTCTTGACAGCTAGGGGTGTGCCATGATGACGTGCTGAGTATTTTTTTTTCGGGATTTTCTCCGATTAATGGGTGTTTACTGAGACTATTCGGGTGGAATTAGCCATGTTCGCAGGAAGTGATTTATGACGGATGAGTTAGAAAGTGGGATTAAAAAAGCCTTGGACGATGCAGAGGACCCCTCGGGCCTTATCGCCCAGTTAGCAGAGTTAAAAGAGGGTGGGAAACAGGCCAAGGCAGAGGAATTTGCCGATAAATTGCTGAAAACACTCAACCGAAAGGGTCAGCCGGAGGATGGCATTGCGGTGATAGACCTTCTGGTCGGCTGGCACCCGACCGATCGCCCCTGGAAGTTCAAGATCATCGATCGCATCAATGAATGCTTCAAGGAGAACCGGGAAGTACTGCTCATGGTTAAGTGCTGCGGCTGGGATGATGTGCGACTGAAACCCCTGGAAAATTACCGCAGATTCAAGACCTTGTACAAGATTCGGGAGGGGGCGTACGTATTTGAACGCACCTGGGGTTTTGGCACGGTGAGCGCGCTGCTCTTCCAGGAAGGCAAAATCGAGGTGGATTTTATCGACCGGCCGATGCACCAGATGGCGCTGAGCTATGTGGCGGAATCCCTCGAGATCATCGATGAGCATCACCTGCACGCCCAGGCGGCCCTGGATCCGGAAGGATTTGCGGCGTTGCTGCAGGATGATCAACCGGAGATCGTTCGGATGGTCCTTCGCAGCTTTGGCCCCAAGCCGGCGCCGATCATCCAGGAACTGCTGGTCCCCCGCTTCGTCGGGGAAGATGCCTGGAAGAAATTCTGGGAAGCCGCCCGCAAGGGATTGAAGGCAGATCCGCTGGTGGTGATTCCCTCCAAACGAAACGAATCTATCGTACTGCTTAGCGAGGTAAAGACCTTTGGGGACGCGTGGTTTAAGCTCCTGGGTGACCAGCGGGACATGGAGGTGATCCTTGCCGACCTGGGTGAGTTCGTCGCGGAAGCCGATTCCACCGAGTTGTCCGACCCGCAAAAAGAATTGGTGGTAAACCGCCTGAGCTTTGTGATCAAGGGTGCACAGGGTTCCCAGGATGACCTGATGGTCAAAGCCTTGCTCATCGGGGCTCGCCTGGGCATTGCACCGGCGGATACCGGGGCCGAGGCTTTTGTCGAGCGCCTGTTCACCCCCGAGCAGTTCCTTAAGATTGTCACCGTACTGCAGTCCAAGGAGGTCAAGGGACTCTTTGAGTTCCTCCCGGATCTCGAGCCGGAAAAAACCACTCACCTGCTGGGTGGTGCGATTCCCCAGCTGCCGTACACCGCGTTGAATGAAGCCATTTCCCAGTTGGTAAAGAATGGGTATGAGGCGCTGGTTGCAGAAGCGGTTCGCCGGCCGTGGAGCCAGTGGGAGGCCGAGGGCTCCGTGATGTTCTGGTTGGCGGGCAATATGGAAAAGGTGTCGGATTGGAAGTTGGGAACGGTACACGATCTCGTGATCCGCATCCTGAAAAACATAGCGAACGATGATGTAAACGGCGAACGCCTGACCATACGCAATCGCCTGAAAGAGCTTTTCCGCAATCCTGACTGGCTGGGCAAAGTCACCGACCAGATGGATGACCGCCAACGCCGCAACATGGCCCAGGCGATCAAGGACAGTACGGCCTGGGAAAAGCTGGATCACGGCTCGGTCATGGGGAACCTGGTCAAGGTGCGTCCGGAGTTGGAGGACATTATTTCCGGAAAAGCTGATTCGGTGGAGAGAAAAGTTCGCCGCCGGGTCTGTTCCGCCCGGACCTACGCGGCTCGCCAGAGTCGCCTCAAGCGGCTTCGGGAGAAGGAAATACCCGAAAATGCGAAAGAGATCGACCGGGCCCGTGAGTACGGCGACCTGCGTGAGAACTTCGAGTATCATACCGCCAAGGACCACCAGACCAAGCTCCAGCAGGAGGCCGGTGAAGTGGGGAAATGGCTGGACGAAGTAATGCCTTCCGACTTCGTGGATTTCCCCAGTGAACAGGCCGGGATGGCGACTTCAGTTACCCTCCGCTACGCGGATGGTAATGAGGTCCAGTACCATATTCTGGGTGAAATGGATTCGGATGAAGCACTGGGGATTATCTCCTCCGATACCGCCATGGCCCAATCGCTTCTCGGCCTATCGGCGGGTGAAAAAGTCATGGTGCCCTCGGAAGAAGGTGAGGTAGAAGTCGACTTGCTGGCGGTCAGCCCCTTATCGGATGCTGTTCGGACCTGGGCAAACGACACGGAAGCCGGCGCGGCCCTGGAGGCCTGATGGGGCGCCATGGTTGAGCCGGAATCCAAACGGCTGTCGCTGGTGGAGACCGCTCGGTGCCTGTTGAGTGTTGAAGGGCGCCGGCACCTGTTGAGCCACGACGCGCATCCCCTGGTCCAGTTCGCCAAGTACGGCGTGGCGGGGGGGCTCGCCACCTTGACCTTCGCCGGCGTGTTCGCGCTCGTCACGCAGTATTGGTTGCCGGTGGAGGATTCCAGCCGCTTCAATTATACCCTGGCCAGCGTCATTGCATTTATCCCGAGTAATGTCGTGGCCTACACGACGAACATACGCTGGGTCTTCAAGCCGGGACGCCACGGCCGCGGAAAGGAAGTGACGCTCTTTCTTTCCGCGAGCACCTTGGCCTTCTGTATCGGGACGCCCCTCGGGCAGTGGGCGGTCAACTATTTCGACCTGCTTGGTCCGCTACGCTACATCGCGCTCGGTATTTCCATCGTGGCCAGCGTGTTGGTCAACTATGGTTGTCGCAAATTCCTGATCTTCAAGGGCTGAGGCCCGTCGCTGGGTGCGCTTGCGCTCAGGCCGCACTGATCCAGTGCAGCTCGGCCCGGTAACCGCGTGCGTGCAGCCAGGCCTCGGTTTTCGCCCGGGCTCCCCGGGTACCCACGTAAGGGATCACGAAGGCGGCTCCCGGTGGAGGAAGTTCCGGTGGGGCGATGACCGGGATGCCCCCGATGGTCTTCCCGGTCTTGGCTGGATCGATGTCCACGTAGGCCCTGAACTCGATCCCGTGCGTTCGGAGATGCTCCGCGCGTCGGCGGGTAATCCGTCCCGACCCCCATATGTAGACCGCGGGGTGATGGGCATTGTTCTGTTTCAGCCACTGCGCCAGGAAACCCGCCTTGTGTGCGTAAAAAGCGGCCGGCCGATACCGCGGATCAACCCGTGAAAGACGATCGGGCGAATCGTTCCAGGTGAGGAGTTCTTCATCCACCTTGACCATGCGGATACCCGCCTCCAGCCAGCGCAACCAGCAATCGTAATCCTCGGGGAAATCGCCTTCCCGGTAGCCGCCGTGCTGCTCGATGAGTGAGCGGCGATACAGTACCGAGGGATGCGGAAGGGGAGATTCTACGAAGCGGTTCCGGGCGATGGTCTCAGGCGTCAGCAGGCCGTTGGTCCAGTCGACATAGCGGGCATAGCCTTCCCGGCGCGCGGCATCTCCCCCAAAGGCCACGCGACAGCCCACCAGCCCGATGGCGGGATCCTGCAGTCGCTCCAGCTGCCGCTCGAGGCGGCGGGGCTGTGCGATATCGTCGGCATCCATGCGGGCGATCGCTGGACTGCGTATCGCCTGGAGACCGGTATTCAATGCGGTACAGATGCCCGCATGGGGAATGCCCAGTACCTGGAAGCGTTCATCGTCGCGGGCTTGCTGCTCCAGGATGTCCCGGCTGCCATCCGTTGAGCCGTCGTCCACCGCGATGCAGGTAAAATGTTCATGGCTCTGTTGCGCCAGGCTGTGCAATGCCGCGGGCAGGGTGGCTGCCGCCTGATACACCGGCATGAGCACGGAAACCGGCGTCGGGTCGGACATCAGGTGGAGCCGACAATTTTCTGTACGCTGGCCTTGTCGAGCACTTCTCGCATCTTGTTGCCGAGTTGCTCAATCGAATACGGTTTGTGCAGGATGGGAGCTTCCGAATCGTCCGCCCCGTGGACCATCATCTTATCCTTGGTGAAGCCGGAGACGTACATGTACTTGAGGTCGGGTTGAATCTTCAGCAGGCACCGGACCATATCGGGTCCAGACATACGGGGCATCACCACGTCACTCATGATCATGTCGATCTTTCCGTCGAATTGTTCATAGACCTCGAGGGCCTCTTCGCCGTCGCTGGCCACTTGTACCCGATACCCGAGTGATTCGATCATACGCGTCCCAAGCTTGCGGACAGCCATTTCGTCTTCCACGACAAGAATGGTCTCGGTTCCGCGAGGAATGTCTCCCTTGGCGGTGCTGATCACGTCGGAGGTCGCCTCGAAGGGAACGTAGCTGGTTTCGGGGAAAAACAAGCGGAATTCACTACCTTTTCCGGGTTCGGTTTCCAGTTGGATCACCCCGCCAAACTGTCGCACGAGGCCATAAACCGTGGCCAGGCCAAGTCCGGTGCCTTTGCCGGGTTCCTTGGTGGTGAAGAAGGGTTCAAAAATGTGCTCCGCAACTTCCGGTGGAATACCGGTGCCGGTGTCACGAATCGAGAGTAGAACGTAATGGCCCGCCTCCGCGTGGTCGTAACTGCTGAGGAAGGCCTCATCCAGGTTGACCTTGCGGGTGGTGATGTACAGGCGTCCGCTTCGCGGCATCGCATCCTTGGCATTCACGGCAAGGTTGATGATGATCTGTTCAAGCGACACCGCATCGGCTTCAATATAGTCGATTTCCTTGTCGAAATTGGTCACCAGCTCGATGTCCTCGTGGAGAGAAATCTGGATAATTTTTTCCATGTGGTTGAGCATCTCATTCAGGTGGATCGGCTCCACGTGATAGATCTTTTTGCGTGCGAGCATGAGCAGCTTCTGGGTCAATCCACGGGCTTTTTCCGATGCAAAAATAACTTCCTCCAGGTCTTGTCGGCTGGCCTCATTCTCTTTGGGGTCCAGGGACTCCATGACCATGTTGCTGAATCCGAGAATGGAGGTGAGCAGGTTGTTGAAGTCGTGGGCAATACCACCTGCGAGTCGGCCGATGGCTTCCATCTTCTGGCCTTGGCGTATTTGCCCCTCGCTCTCCTTTAGCGCAATTTCTGCCCTTACCCGGCTGGTAATATCCCGCCCCTCCGAGATCAGCATCAGGACCTCGTTGTTCTCATCGAGTACGGGTTTGAGGGAGAAATCGTAGTGCAGAAGTGCACCGTTACCGTCCACCAGGCAGAGTTCTTCCCGGTAAAAGGTGCCGCGTGAGGATTGGCGGATTGCCTGGTGAATCTTACGAATGACGTCCGGGTCGCTGCCCCAGATAGGTAGGTCAGTAAACGGGCGGTTTTTGACATCCTCCATGCGCACTTCCAATACCTTCAGGAAGTTTTCATTCATCTCCTGGATGGTGCCGTCAGGCTGGATCACCCCAATCAGCTGGAAGGTCTCATTAAAGATCGCGCGGAACTTGTGTTCATTCTGTTTCGCCTGCCGCTCCGCGTTTTTACGCACTACGGCCTCACGATTCATCTGGGTATTTTGCTCGGCCAGCTTGCTGACATAGAGGTGAAGCTTGCTGTTGCTGTGCTCAATCGAATCGAGCATCTGGTTGAAATATTTTGCCATATCCAGGATACCGCCCTGGTTGGGGTTGATCCGCGCTTTAAGGTCGCCGCTGTCTACGCGTTCAAGGGTCGAGATAACCAGGCCATAGGTGCGGTCGAGTTTGCCGTTAAACCAGACCCAGGGCAGGGCCAGGCCGGTCAGGGTCAGCAGGTACAGTAGGATGAGTCGTTTACGTGTCTGGTTTAACCCGCTTGCAACCCCGGCATCGGTATACGTGATTTGCAAGCGGCCGAGGGCCTTGCCCCTTTCCCCCACCAGGGGACGTGTCGTGTTCATGCCGGGTTGATCACCTGCTCGATTTACCAGGTTGAAATCCTGGGCATCCGTGATTTTGATGCCCGTGATGTGCGGTCGTTTCAGCAGTTCATCCGAAAAGGCCCGCAGGCGAGGTAAAGCCTCCAGCTTGTCGCCTTCCACACAGGCGCGATGCAGCAAGCGTGAGTGGGCCTCCATCGCAATGCCGAGCTGTGTCATCGAGGTGGTTTCCAGGTGCTCCAGGTAGTGGAATCCCGAAATAAAGAAAATGCTGCTCAAGATGAGTACGGCACAGATGCTGTATTTAACTTTTGCGTAAAGGGTTGTTTTTCGCATGATTCGTAAAAGGGATTGCGACAATCTACCGATACAGTATTTTCAAGACCAAGGTGCAGTAATCCGTCCGTGACCAACAGGTCATTGGCTGCATCAACACGGTCATCGCGTCATCTTGGTGTAAATGCAGCAAAAACGGCTCCGCTTGGATTGTATGATCTTCGCGACTGCTTGTATACGCCTATTCCTGACCAAAGCTATACGTGAATCGGTTTTCTTCCTGTTTAAGGCATCATTTATACCTGTTCTGCGCTCGCTACGACACGGTTTGTTGCGGAGTCGGGCGACCGTCTCTTGAGCGACCCACTCCGCTGTCCGGCACGCCGTACTGCCATGCGGCCGGATGTCCCATCGACTATTCCACAAGAAAAGATTGATGATTCAGGCGTGCTATCTAAAGTCCGGCCTCCATTTTAACCCCATTGAGAGATTGTTATGACTGCAAAGAAAACGACCGCTGACTGCGGCGGCTGCTCGCGTGCCCATTCCTCTGATGTCACCCAGGGCGTGGAGCGCGCTGCCAGCCGGGCAATGCTGCACGCGGTGGGTTTCAGCCGCGAGGATTTCGATAAGAACCAGATCGGGATCGCCTCCACCTGGAGCATGGTCACGCCGTGTAACATGCATATCGACAAACTGGCCAGGCAGGCCTGTAAAGGCGTCGATGCGGCTGGTGGAAAGGGGGTAATCTTTAATACCATTACCATCTCCGACGGGATTTCCATGGGCACGGAAGGGATGAAGTATTCCCTGGCTTCCCGTGAGGTCATCGCGGATTCAATCGAGACGGTCGTGGGCTGCCAGGCATTCGATGGTGTGGTCACGATCGGGGGTTGCGACAAAAATATGCCGGGTTGCCTGATGGGTATCGCCCGCCTCAACCGTCCATCCATCTTCGTGTACGGGGGCACGATAAAGCCGGGGAGGCACAAGAAGAAAAACGTGGATATCGTCTCCGTGTTCGAAGCGGTTGGCCAGCATGCCAACGGGGTGATCGACGACGATGAGCTGGTTGAAATCGAGTGTGAAGCCATTCCCGGGCCGGGTTCCTGCGGCGGGATGTATACGGCGAACACCATGGCCTCCGCCATCGAAGCCATGGGTATGAGCCTGCCGAACAGCTCGGGCCAGAATGCCGTTTCCCAGGCGAAGCGGGATGATTGCTTCGCCGCGGGACAGGCGGTACTGAGCTTGATCGATAAAAATATCCTGCCCTCGGACATCATGACCCGGAAGGCCTTCGAGAACGCGATCACCGTGATCATGGCCCTCGGCGGTTCGACCAATGCGGTCCTGCATCTCCTGGCGATCGCCCACACGGCCAGGGTAAAGCTCTCCATCGATGACTTTACCCGAATCGGGAAACGCACGCCGCTGCTCGCGGACCTCAAGCCTTCCGGTAAATACGTCATGTCCGAGCTCGTGGCGATTGGCGGGGTCGCACCCCTGATGAAGATCCTGCTGAAGGAGGGCCTCCTGCATGGGGACTGCATGACGGTCACCGGCAAAACGCTCAAGGCAAACCTGGCGAAGGTCAAGCCATACCCGAAGACCCAGCAGATTATCCGGCCGATAAAAAACCCGATCAAGAAAGACGGCCACCTGGTTATCCTGTACGGCAACCTGGCCCCGACCGGCGCGGTGGCAAAAATCAGCGGTAAAGAAGGCCTGAGCTTCACCGGCAAAGCCCGGGTCTTCGACTCGGAGGAGAAAGCCCTGGCCGCCATCCTGGACGGCCGCATAAAGAAGGGCCATGTCATTGTCATCCGCGAAGAGGGTCCGCGGGGCGGTCCGGGTATGCGCGAGATGCTGAGCCCAACTTCTGCGATCATGGGGAAAGGCCTGGGCAAGGATGTTGCCTTGATCACCGATGGGCGCTTCTCGGGCGGCTCCCATGGATTCGTGGTCGGGCACGTCACGCCCGAAGCCTATGTCGGCGGTCCGATTGGCCTGATAAGGAACGGGGACCTCATCACCATCGACGCGGAGAAGCGGGAGATGAATCTCGAAATATCCGCCAGCGAAATGAAAAGACGCCAGGCGAAGTGGAAGCCGCGCAAGCCCCGTTATACCCGTGGCGTCCTGGCAAAATATGCCGCCACGGTGTCCTCGGCCTCTGAAGGCGCGGTGACGGACAAGGATATGGATCTTTGACCAGGCCCTAAACGAGCTGTATGGCGACCTGCGAGTAATAACTCTCGGCCGACCGGGTCGCCGCCAATACCGTGTAATCCCGCACGTAGGCTGCGCAGTAGTCCTCCAGTGCCCGGTACTCGTCAAAGATGGTCGAGAACTCGTCGAAGAGGATAATCGTGCCCGGGGCAAAATACTCATTCATCCGGGTCAGTACGAAAAGCGTGGCCGAATACAGGTCCGAGTCGTTGTGGATGACGAGCGGGGAGCGGAAGCCTTCCCGGCCCAGGAATCCGGGCAGGGTTTCCTGGAAGAGCCCTTTTTCAAAGCCGACCCGTTCGTCTGGGATCTCCGGGAATTCCCCCCCCGTGTCAAAGGCGTTTTCATCCAGTGGGTTGATTACGCGATCCCAGTCCTCGGGCAGGCCGGTAAAGGTGTCAAAACCCCAGAAGCGGGAGTCCGCATGGGTATTGGTTTCCGCCCACGCGCGAATCGAATCACCTTGGAACACCCCGAATTCGAGATAGTCGATGGCCGCTTCCCCGAGGACTTCCCGGTTGATCCAGGCGTACATCTCGTAACGACACTCGAACAGCCTCGCCTCGCCCGCCTTTTCCCGGCGCCAGGTCTCGAGCTTGGGTAAATAACTGAGTATACGAAGCTTCTGGCTGTTTGGTAGTAGTTTCGACAACCAGTGTTTACCGGTATTTCCAGTGGATGCGCTACATTTCATGCTACCCGTACCTTACGCGACCACCGCTCCGGACTGCCAGTGCAAAAAGTCCCGAGTAAGGATGGACAAAGCCTTGTTATCTACTAAGGTTTGCCGCTTTTAATCCCTAAAATATACAAATGAGCAGTAAAAATATCCTCCGCCTGGGATTGCCGAAAGGCAGCCTGCAGGAAGCAACCTTCGGGTTGTTCAAGAAGGCTGGCTTTACCATCGAGTCCGGTTCCCGTTCCTACGTGCCGTCATGCGACGATTCGGATATCGATATCCGCCTGATTCGCGCCCAGGAAATAAGCCACTACGTGGAGTTGGGCTCGCTTGACGCGGGAATTACCGGGCTGGATTGGATCACCGAGAACCAGTCCGACGTGGTCGAAGTCTCCGATTTGATTTACGGTAAAGTCGGCATGCGCCCCGTGCGCTGGGTGCTTGCGGTACCCAATGACTCCCCTATCCAGTCCGTCAAGGACCTGGAAGGCAAGCGGATTGCCACCGAAGCGGTTGGCATCGCCAGCCAATACCTGGAAAAAAACGGGGTAAAAGCCGAGGTAGAATTTTCCTGGGGAGCCACCGAGGTAAAAACCCCCGAGCTCGTCGATGCGATCATCGAACTCACGGAGACCGGTAGCTCACTTCGGGCAAATGATCTACGTATTGTGGATACCCTCCTCGAATCGACGACCAAGTTCATCGCCAACCGGTCCGCCTGGACTGAAGACCCATGGAAAAAGTCGAAGATTGAGCAGATTTCCCTCTTGATTGAGGCCGCGCTCAGCGCGGAAAGCCAGGTTTTACTCAAGATGAATGTTCCGAAAGACGCGCTCGATGCGGTCACCCGGGCCCTTCCGGCCCTACACGCCCCAACCGTCAATAGCTTGAGTGAAGACGGCTGGTTTGGCGTGGAAACGGTGATCAAGGAAGACGACGTGCGTGACCTGATTCCCCTGCTCAAGAAATCGGGCGCGGAAGGGATTATTGAACTCGGGCTTAATAAAGTGGTATCTTAATCGCGGTGTTTACTGAAATAACCGCTAATTGGAGTATGTATGGGATCCGTTAAAAAACAGCGTCTGCGCAAAATGGCGAAGCATAAGCGTCGCAAGCGCAGACGCGCAGACCGCCACAAGAAAAAGTAATTCTCTGTCAAGACCGGCGAAAGGCGCATGGATTTCTCGCAATCAGTTTTTGTGCAAGTGATCTCCAGGTGCCTGTGCGTTATGGTCCTCTCCGGGGTATGGATCGGGTCCGGTTGCCAGACGCTCCATCAGCGGTCCGCATCCGACGCATCGGCCTATGCGCGCACCCGCGACCTGTCGCAGATCAATTACGGGCGCGACGGCCGGGTGGAAGATCTTGACCGGGAAGCGCAACTTGTACCCGTTGACCACGATTTTGCCCGGGTATTGGCCTACTACAGCCAGGGCGTGTTGCATGCCCAGCACCGTGAGGCCGCTTATGCGGCTACCAATTTTCTCAAGTCGCTCGAGTACAGCCTGGATGAGCCGTCGGTTTATCTCCGCGTCTCGGAAAAGATCTACGACCAGGCGAAGGAACTCATCCGCAAGGATGAAAAGGATCAGGCCCTGCAAATCCTGCAGCGCCTGGTCGAATTGAAGCCGGGGGAGGCGGGCCCTCACATCTGGAAGGCGGTCATCCACCAGGCCTACAAACAGAACCGGCGCGCCGAGAGCGAATATGCCGCAGGCATCAAGCGAAGTCCGCGTGCGGTCGGGCCCTACCTGGAATTGGCACGCATTCAATACGCGAACCGGGAGACTGACCGTGCCATCACCACCTTGCAGGACGGGATCAAGCGCGCTCGTGAGCCCTTGAAAGCGCATCGGTTCCTCGCAGAAATCTATTTGAAACGTGCCGATTCCGCGATCGATCCCGGGGCGGTTAAAAGCAACCGTCGCGCAGCGATTCGGACGCTTGAGGCCGCGCTGAAAAAGGCTCCGGATGACAAGACCTCCCTCTTCCACCTCGGCCGCTTATATCTCAAGGAAGATGACTTTGCCGAGGGGTTAAGCTACTATATGCGGGTCGAAGGGCTGGATCCGGACAACCTCAGCTTCAAGGAGCAACTGGCTGAGGACATCAGCAAGGCCGTGGGTGATCCGCTCACCACCCGCAAAAAACTACAGCACTTTATCCGTGAACACCCCGACAACGCCCATGCCTGCTTTTACCTGGGGGTCCTCCATGAAAAGGGTGAGCAGCCGGACAAGGCTCGCGCTGCATTCTTGAAGGCCGCCCGCATGGAACCGGCCGAATCCTCAGCGTATTGGAAGGCGGCCCTGTTCACCGTGGACGATGATATCGATGGCGCACGCGAGCTGCTGGAGCAGGGTCTGCGTCGCCTGCCGGAGAATCCCCGGATCACCGAGATGCTGGCCTTCATCCATCTTCAGCAAAAAGACTATGCCCATTCCATCACGCTCTTTGAAAAAGTGCATACCCAGCTCAAGGCGAAGGGCGTTGCGCACCAGGCCCAGAACTTTCACTACAATTACGCGCTCGCGGCACAGGGCGGCGGCTTGTTCGATCGCGCGGCCGAGCACCTCATCCAGGCCGCCGTGCTGAATCAGGATTTTGTGGCCGGTTTCGTCCAGCATGTCGCGAACCTGGAGATCGAAAGTCGTTACCGCGACGGCTTGCGGACCTTGCGCGAGGTGTCCCTCGACGTGATGGAGCCCGAGGTACATTTCTACATCGGACTGCTCAGCGCGCGGGCCGAGTTATATGAATCCGCGATCTCGGCCTATCGCTACGCTGAAACCATGGCACGGAACCATGCGCGCGAAGCGGTCATCCTCGATGATGCCTTCTATTTTAATTTTGGTGCAGCCTGCGAACAGGCTCGACAGTATGGAGAGGCCGAGGTGCAGCTGGAACGCTGTATCAGCCTCAACAATAAACATATCGAAGCCTACAATTATCTCGCCTTCATGTGGTCGGAACAAGGGGTCAAGCTCGACCGGGCCCTGGTCTACGTCAACCGGGCTTTACAGGAGGCATCCGGTAACGGAGCCTTCCTCGATACCCGTGGCTGGATTTATTATAAGCAGGGATCGTACGAGAAGGCCCTTGCCGACATTGAAGCCGCACACGCCAGCATTCCGGATGATGCCACCATCAAGGACCACCTGGGTGACGTCCATGCCCGCCTGGAGCAGTTCGACCAGGCCGGTGTCTACTGGCGGGAGGCCCTCGCTCTCGACCCGGGAAACCCGGTGCTGGTCGAGAAGCTCAAGTCCGGGATTCCCACCGCGTCGGCTGCGCCCTGAACCGGCGGCCTTCGCCACCGGCTCGTTCCGGGCTCAAGCCCGTGCCCGGCGGCTTCGGAAAAACAGCAGGGCGGTTCCCAGTGCGAAGAGACTGAAGGTTCCGGGTTCGGGAATGACCCTGACCAGCGAGAGATTGTCAAAATAAACGCTACCCTGTCCAAAATCTCCCTGGAACACCACGGCCTTTACCCGGATGAACTGTGCGTTCGCGGGAATAATCGGCATCGAGGTGTTCAACTCAAACCATTCATCATCCGGCGTGGCTTCAACGATCTTCGGTGAGAGGTGTGTCCCGATCTCGAATTCCTCCAGGCCTCCGGGGTCAAAAAAGGATATCTCAAACCAGGCCTCGACATCGGGATCGGTAATCGGATTATTGGCCGGGTTTATTCCCGCGAAACCCGTAACCTGGATCGTATCGCCCACGCTGAAGTCGGAGCCATCGACGGCGACGTCCTGGTACGCCCCGTTGAAGTTGTTCGTGTCAAGGAAGCCCCCTTGCGCTATCAGCGACAAGG
>JAPYUI010000004.1:34348-52691 GCA_029936175.1 Kiritimatiellia bacterium | reverse complement strand
GCCCCGTTGAAGTTGTTCGTGTCAAGGAAGCCCCCTTGCGCTATCAGCGACAAGGTGCCTTCCCCGGGAAAGCCGAGCGGAGCGGTCGTAAAACCGGGTGCCGCCAGGACTTCGGCTGAGAAGTTACCGAAAAACGTCCAGTCACCGGATGCAGATTCAAAGTCACCGTCGACAAGAAGGTCGGCAGAGGCCGGCACCGAGAGGAGGAGGAAAAGAGATAGTATCGAGAATTTCATCTGGTCCTAGTACAATTAAATGGGCTTGTGTGTCAACGGGGTATTGGGAATTTACCGCGGGGACCCGGTTTTCGGCCTGGAACGCATTGCCGACCGGTGGCCGGAGAACTTTAGTCCCATTTTCCGTTCGACGGAAAACGGGAATTACGGGATAACTTGGTGATGATTGACCGGGAGAAGCTGCTGGCGGGACAGGCCAAGGCCTTGGCGGATTTGCTGGAAGCGGTGATGGCCTCGAATGCCTTTTACCGGCAAAAATTCGCCGGGGTTGACCTGGGCAGCCTGGATTCCCTGCCCTTCACCACTCGCAGCGAGTGGGTGGAGGACCAACTCGACCATCCCCCCTACGGAACGAACCTGAGCTACCCGGTGGAGCAATACACCCGTTATTGCCAGACGAGTGGGTCCACGGGAAAGCCCCTGAAATGGCTGGATACGAAGGAGGATTGGAACTGGATGCTGGGCAACTGGCAGCGGGTTTTTGCCGCTGCGGGCATCCAGGCCGGTGACAAGGTGTTTTTTGCGTTCTCCTTTGGGCCCTTCCTCGGATTCTGGACGGCTTTCGAGGCGGCCACGGAGCTGGGCTGCATGGCCCTGCCCGGCGGCGGGTTGAGTGGAGCCGGGCGCCTGGGCATGATGATGGAGAACCGGGTGGACGCGCTTTGTTGTACCCCCACCTACGCCGTGCACCTCGGCGAGGTGGCAAGGGCCGAGGGGGTGGACGTCTCCGCGATCGGGCTGCGGAGGATTATCGTCGCCGGCGAAGCGGGCGGCAGTATCCCGGCAACGCGGGAACGCATCGAAACCCTCTGGCCAGGTGCGCGTGTATTTGATCACCACGGGATGACCGAGGTCGGCCCGGTGAGCTACGAGATGCCGACGGGTGAGGGCCTGGTGGTCATGGAGGAGTCCTATATCGCCGAGGTCATCGACTTCGACTCGGGTCAATCATCCGCGGAGGGGGAGCTCGTATTGACAAGCCTCGGTCGCCTCGGCTCGCCGCTCATTCGCTACCGGACCGGGGACCGCGTACGCATGGAAATCCGTGAAGGTCGCATGTGCCTGGTCGGGGGGATCCTCGGCCGGGTCGATGACATGGTGATTATTCGTGGGGTGAATATTTTCCCCGCAGCGGTCGAGGCGGTGGTACACACCTTTCCCGACGTTGCCGAATACCGCGTGCACGTTAACCAGGTGGATGCCCTGGCCGAGATCGTTCTGGAGGTTGAGCCCGCGGAAAGCTGCAGGGAGCCAGCCCTGCTGGTCGATGCCCTGGAAGCCGCGCTGAAGCGGACCTTCTCCATGCGGGTACCGGTCCAGGTCGCGGAAGGGACCCTGCCGCGATTTGAAATGAAAGCAAAACGCTGGACGACGGGTTGAGGTCCATGGTGAATGGCTGCCCGCTGCCAGCCCCGGCTTGCCGGACCCGTTGTTTATGGAGAAAATGATGTTGCTCGATATTCGTGAGGTAAAAAAACAGTACCAGAACCCCGAGGGCACCGAGACCCTGGAGGTCTTGCGCGGGGTGAGCTTCCAGGTGGATGCCGGTGAGTCGATGGCCATCGTCGGCCCCTCCGGCTCGGGGAAGACCACCCTGCTGAACCTGGTGGGTTCACTGGATGTGCCGAGCGAAGGCGCGGTTGTGTTCGAAGGCAGGGATCTCAGCGGACTCTCCGGGGATGAACTCGCCCGTCATCGCAACCAGTCGGTGGGTTTTATTTTTCAAGGGCACCATTTGCTCCCCCATTTGAGCGTGTTGGAGAATGTGCTCGTCCCCGTGTTGGCCTATGCCGCGGTGACGCCGGTACATGAGGAGAAGGCCCGCAAGCTGCTCGACCGGGTTGGCCTGGACAGACGCATGGAGCATCGCCCGGGTCAACTATCGGGAGGGGAGTGCCAGCGCGTGGCCTTTGTGCGCGCCTTGATTAACGAACCCCGCCTGCTGCTGGCCGATGAACCGACCGGTGCCCTCGATCGCACGACGGCCGATGGCCTGACCGCGTTGTTGCTCGAGCTCAACCGTGAGAGCAACACCGCGATGATCGTCGTCACGCATGCGGCTTCACTCGCGGATCGCATGCAACGCCAACTCGAGATTGCGGACGGGCTCATTCATGAAGCGAGGTGACCTTTCCCGCAGGGGGCTTCGCTATTACTGGCGCAGCCACCTCGGCGTGATGTTCGGGGTGACCGTGACCACGGCGGTTATCGTCGGGGCGATGCTGGTTGGGGACTCACTGCGTTTTTCGCTCAAGGAACTCGCCCAACAGCGACTGATGGGCGTGGAGCGGGCGATGTTGAGCCCGGACCGGTTTTTCCGGGCGGACCTGGCCGCCGACCTGGCAAGGGAGGATGCAGGTACGCATTACGTGCCGGTGTTGTACCTGAATGCCTCCGCATCGACCAGTGATGGATCGGGTCGGGTAAACAAGGTGCAGGTTTTCGGCGTGCCGGACAGCTTCTGGCGTTATGCCGGCATACCCTCTTCAGGGGGGTCGCCGTTCAATGCAGACGACAAACAACTGGTGATCAATGATGTCCTGGCCCAACGCCTGGAGACCACGAGTGGGGAGAGCCTGGTCGTGCGGGTGGCGAACCCGGCCCTGCTCCCGCGCGATGCACCCTTTTCCTCCGAAGAAGATGTAACCCTCGCTATTCGGGCGGACGTGGTCGATGTAGTCGGACCCGAGCGCCTCGGCCGCTTCAGTCTCCAGGCCAGCCAGGTTGCTCAACCCACCGTATTTGTGCCCCTGCATTATTTGCAGGAACACATCGAACTGGAAGGAAAGGCAAACATGATCCTGAGCGGCAGCTCGACGGGATTGCCCCTGCATGTTGCCGGGGTGGAAGGCCGTACCGTCGGTGACCAGGAGGGCCTCATCGCAAGGACCTGGCGGCTCGAAGATTCCGGCATGGAGATTATCGAGGTGCCGGAACAGCAGGCCTGGGAGTTGCGTACGGACCGGGTGTTCATCGACCCGGTTGTCGAGGAAGCCTCCAGGGCGACCGGGCTCGAAGAACGACGCTTCATCACTTATTTCGGCAATGCGTTTACGGTTGGTACAAACGTTGCACCCTTCTCCATGATTTCCGGGGTGAAAGATTTAAAGGTGGACCCGCCGTTCATTCCGGCGGATCTCGCGGAGGATGAGGTCCTGATCAACGATTGGGCAGCAAGCGACCTGGAGGCGAAGGCAGGCGATGAGCTGACGGTGGAATATTTCATCATAGGTTCCAAACGCACCCTGGAAGAGCGCAGTGCGACGTTTAAAATAAAAGGCGTGATTCCCATGCAGGGCCTCGCGCGCGACCCCCTGTTGATGCCAAATCTTCCCGGGATTTCCGACCGGGAGGACTGTAGCGACTGGGAGCCGGGTATGCCGCTCAATCTGAGCAAGGTTCGCGATAAGGATGAGAAATATTGGGACGCCCATCGGGGCACCCCCAAGGCCTTCATCCGGCTGAGTAAAGGCCAGGCGCTCTGGGAAAACCGTTTTGGTCGCCTGACCGCTATTCGATACAGCAGCGAGGGACTCACGCGCGAGGCCCTGGAGGAGGCCTTGCTTACGCACATCGATCCAGCAACGTATGGACTCAGCTGGATGGCCTTGCGAGAAGAAGGGCTGCGGGCCGGCGCGGAAGGCATCGACCTTGGGCAGTATTTTGGCGGCATGAGCTTCTTTATTATCGTGGCCGCTCTCGCCCTGGGCTTCATGCTCTTTCTGTTCGGTATTGAGCAGCGGCGGCGTGAAGTCGCCGCCCTCTTTGCCATGGGTTATCGCGCAACCGTGATCAAGCGCCTGTTGTTTTGTGAAGCCCTGCCTGTTTTGATTGCCGGTGGTGTGCTGGGCGTTCTGCTCGGTCTCCTGTACACGCAGGCCCTGCTCTGGGGGCTTTCCAGTGCCTGGACCGGCGCGATCGGTGATATCCTGGTTCGTTTTCATGCGACGCCGGGCACGATCGTCATCGGTTTATTGACCGGGATCCTGCTCGGCATGCTGGTTCTGGCCTGGACGCTGCGGTGTTTTGGCCGGCAGACGATCCGCGAGTTATTCGTGGCGGGTGGCGCGGTGACTGTGCCAGGTCGGCACCGGGGTTGGTTGCCGGTGCTGGGGTTCATGGGCCTGCTCGGAGGACTGGGCATGGGCTTCGGCAGTCTCGGGAAGGATGCCGAAACCGTGACCATGTCGTTTTATGGTGGCGGTGGATTATTCCTGATGGGTGGGCTTTGCCTGAGTGCCGTATGGCTCGCGCGCAAAGCCGGGCAAGGTGGAACGCATGCCTTGACCGTTGCCGATATGGGCGTGCGCAATCTCGGGCGCAGACGCGGGCGCGGGTTGGTCGTGATCGGCACGCTCGCGGCCGGGATTTACATGGTCATCAGCGTGGGGGCCTTCCGGCAGTTCACGGGCGCGCATACGGAGCGCCCCAGCTCCGGCACCGGGGGCTTCGCATTTATTGGCGAGTCCGCCCAGGCGGTTTACCTGGACATGAATGCAAACAAGAACCGGAAAGAGCTCTGGCTAGATGACCCGCAGTTTGATGATGTAAAGTTTATCCAGATGCGGTTGCGGGAAGGGGATGACGCGAGTTGCCTGAATCTCAACAAGGCCCAGCGGCCACGCTTGCTGGGAATGAATCCCGCAGATATGGTCGGTCGCTTTTCTTTTGTGAAAGTGGATGGCGATGTGGAGGATCCCTGGTCCCTGCTGGATACACCCCTGGAAAACCCCGACGTGATTCCCGCGATCGGGGATTACAACTCGATCATGTACGCATTAAAAAGCGGGATTGGAAAAACGATTCCGTACCGGGATGAGCAGGGGAACGTGTTTCAAATAAAGCTCGTTGCCGGGGCCAAGAATTCAATTCTCCAGGGTAATTTATACATCAATGAAAAACATTTTATTAAGCATTTTCCTTCGGCGAGTGGTTACCGGTATTTTCTTGTCGATGCGCCTGCGGTGAATCGCACGGAGGTAGCGGAAGCCTTGCGTAAGTCACTACAGGATATCGGCCCGGAGATTATCCCCGCCGAGACCCGGCTGAACGAGCTGAATGCGGTCATGAACACCTACATCTCGGTCTTCCAGGCCCTGGGCGGGCTGGGCGTCCTGCTGGGGAGCCTGGGGCTCGGCGTGATTGTGCTGCGCAACGTGTTTGAGCGCCGCCGGGAATTTGGCGTGCTCCGGGCGGTGGGTTATCCCCTGAACCTCCTGCGGCGAATGATCTTGTCCGAGCACCTCGCCCTGTTCCTCGTGGGGTTGCTCATCGGTGGTCTCGCATCCCTGTTAACCGTGTTTCCGGCCCTGATTCTTCCCGACATTGGACTCCCCTGGGGGTGGCTTGTCGCCCTGGTGCTCGGTATATCGATCAGTGGACTGTTCTGGGTCGGTCTCGCGTCGCGGCTGGCGCTGAAAAGCGCGTTTCTGGATGTGCTTCGCAACGACTGAGCGCTTGGGGGTTCCGGTGCTTCCGGGCTGGGATCCGTCACTATTTGGAGCTTATTTGATATCGTCTTGACCGATCGGCATTATTTTCCCTTTTGAGACCAAGAGACGGATTTTTCGTCAATTGGAGAAAGCGGGATGCCCAATTACTTATTTTGAGAGAAAAAGGAGATTGGTATGAAAGGTCATTTTGCCGTATAAATGGGATATATGGAGATATTTGAGCGACTGAAGAGAAAAGGGTGAGTCACAAATGAGACACTTGGCACGGATGGCATGTCACCTGCTAATTTATATTGCATGTAACGATGGTGAAATTTATGCAAGGTAGTGTGAGCATCGGGCGAAGGCAGACATCATGAATATTCATATAGCGGACGACAACAAGTTCTTTTCCGACTACCTCTCGATGGTGCTGCCCTGCATCGACGGGGTGGAGTCGGTGCACGTGGAGAAGTACAGCGAGCTCTCCGATGAGTCGCTCAGGCTTACCGGTGCGGAGGTGTTAATAGCCGACAACAGTTTGCCCAACGATGTGGACCTTGAAATGATTTCCCGGATACGGGCCGGCTTTCCAGATCTCATCATCGTCATTTACACCTGGCAGAAATACGACGAGCGTCGCGAACGCTGTATGGAAGCCGGTGCGGATCACGTGTTCTGTAAGTCCAGTGGAACCGAGTACCTGCGCTACGTCATCCGCGACCTGGTCGTTCAGCTGGAATCTGTCAGGGTGCCTGCCAAGACGCTGAAGCTGCGCAAGGAAGTTGCTGCTGAACAGCTCGCGGCCCAAGATGCCAGTGATACCAGCTCCGACGACCTGCCGGCGTTCTGCAAGTTCTGGACCAAGTAGAAGGACCTTGGTGGGGCCTCGTTTGCCCGGCAAGAAATGATGCACCCTTTTCCTACATCCAGCCCTTGAGTTTATACACGCTCATGGCCGTGCACTCCCGGGCGAGCATGATGTAGGCCTCCAGGTTGTTCCAGAAGGTGTACCGCAGATTTACGAGGGGCCCCAGGTCGGCATCAACGTCCCGGCTGTGGGCGGGCATGCCGGTGACTTTTTCAAACCCCGCCTTGCGGAAGGTCTTCAGTGCGCGTCGCAGATGATATTCGGACGTGATCAGCATCACCGAAGGATGATCGCCCTCGGCGGTGAGACGGGCATAGAGGTTCGCCGCCTGCTGATGCGTATTCAGGCCCTGTGTTTCCAGTCGGACGCGCGTCTCGGAAATCCCGCGGAGCACCAGCTCCCCGCGCATGCGCTCGACATTGCTTATTTCCTCTCCTTTATCATCGGGAAGGGCGGCGATAAGGACGGCGTTTGAGTAGGTTTGTGCCAGGTCGGCCCCGTACCAGCATCGGGTGAGGCCGGATTCACTCGGGATGCCGCCTCCACCGAGCACGACGATAATATCCGGCGAGCCCTGGAACCCGTCGGCATCGTCCGACAACCAACTGTAGGCTCTGCCCGGCAGGGAGGTCAGCGCGCCAAAGAGAAGGAGAAAGGTGGTGATGCCGGCGAACACCACCGACCATTTTGTGCAAAACCAACAAGCTTTGAAAAATCGCATGGGGGACTCCTGTTTAACTGGTAAAGCAGCATATCACGTGTCAGATAGCAACGGGTAAACATGAACATCCCCGACCTGCACCAGGTGTCCGATCCCTATGTTGCGTATGAGCGCGCGGTGTTGGATTATTACCATCATTTTCCGCGCGCGCCGAGCGAGCTGTCCTCCCTCGAGATACGCATCGGCCGCGATGCGCTGATCACCCGGCTACAGAAGCAACTCGCCTATCGGGAGTACTGGCGGGGGAAGGGGCGTGGCCTGTTACGGTTTGGTCCGACGGTTGAACGGCTTAAGTTGATCCCCCTTGTTTTAAAGGCGACCTTCCTGTGGAATCGCGGCATGCGTAATGCGCTCGATGTACGCGTGGTTGAGCGGGAACTGTGCCTGCCGGAACTTCCGGCGGCCCTGGATGGCTTTCGGATTCTGCACCTGTCGGACCTGCACCTGGATTTTCATCCGGACTTCGCGGTGAGGCTGGCGGCGGTTGTTGCCCCGCTTCAGGTTGATGCCTGCATGATCACCGGTGATTTCCGGCACATGACCTACGGTCCGCACGAACCCGTTTTGGCCGCCATGGAGCCGCTGATGCAGGCACTAAGCGCCCCGGTATACGGCATCCTCGGCAATCATGATCCCCTAGAGATCCTGCAGCCGCTTGAGGAAATGGGGATCACGATGTTGATGAATGAAGGCCTTCATGTCGGGGAAGGGGCTCGCAGCTTCTTTTTGGCCGGTGTGGATGACCCGCATTACTACCGGGCGCACGACCTGGGGAAGGCGAGCGCAGATGCCGGGGATGGATTCCGCATCCTGCTTTCGCATTCAACCGAACCTTTTCGCGAGGCCCGGGACCTGGGCTACCACGTGATGCTCAGCGGGCACACCCACGGCGGCCAGATCTGTCTGCCCGCAGGCTTGTTCCGGCTGAACAATGCCCGGTCGCCCCGGCATATGGTGCAGGGCCATTGGTCGGCCGGAAGCCTTCAGGGTTATACCAGCTCCGGTGCCGGTTGTGTCGGGGTGCCTGTGCGGTTTAACTGTCCGGCGGAAGTGGTCATCCATACCCTGCGGGGCATCGCCTAGTTACAGCGTGTTTATCCCGCGCTTGACGGCGAGCGGGCGCGGTCCTATGCTGCCCTCCGGCGAGGGTCGCATACGGAGTACAGGATGGACGAGGAACACACATCGATATCAACAAACGAGTACCGCACCCAGCGGTTGGAAAATCTCGAGGCCTTGAAGGCCCTCGGCCACACGCCCTTCGGACAGCGCTTTGACCGGACGGGCTGCTTAGAGGAGATCAGCGAAGGCTTTGAGGAGGGCAAGGCCGTCAAGGTGGCTGGCCGTATTGTCGCGATGCGTGTCATGGGAAAGGCCTCGTTTGCGCACATCCAGGACGGCTCGGGCAAGTTCCAGGTGTTCCTGAAGAAGGACGAAATAGGTGAAGAGGGCTACCAGGGGGTTAAGAAGCTGGATCTTGGAGATCACATCGGCGTGGAAGGTGTGTTGTTCACGACAAAGGTAGGCGAACCGACGGTCAAAGCCGGATCATGGACCCTGCTCTCGAAGGCCTTGTTGCCCCTGCCGGAGAAGTTCCATGGCCTGAGTGACACGGAAGCGCGGTATCGTCAGCGTTACCTGGACCTGATTTCAAACGAAGACTCGCGCAAGCTTTTCAAGCAGCGCACCGCAATCGTGGGCGAGATCCGGAATTACCTGGAGGCCCATGCCTTCGCGGAGGTGGAAACGCCGATGATGCACCAGCAGGCCGGTGGCGCGGCCGCTACGCCCTTTGCGACGCACTACAAGGCCCTGGGCCTCGAGATGTTTTTACGCATCGCCCCGGAGCTTTACCTCAAGCGCCTGTTGGTCGGCGGACTGGACAAGGTCTATGAGCTCAACCGGAACTTCCGCAACGAAGGCTTGAGTCGTTCGCACAACCCGGAATTTACCATGGTCGAGATATACGAGGCCTATGGGGACCGGGCATCGATGGCCGAGCTGGTCGAGGGCTTGATTCGTCACCTGGCGGAAACGATTATCGGCAGCCTGACGGTTGGGACCACGGATGAACCGGTGAACCTGGACACGTGGCGGACGGTTGACTACAACACCCTGATCAAGGAAAAGGCGGGCGATGATTTCTTTGACCGCTCCGAGGAGGATCAGCGGGCCTGCGCCATCGAACTGGGGTGTCAGGTCGATGACGGATGGGATGCCGTCGAGGTCGGCCAGGAAATTTTTGAAAAATTGATCGAGAAAACGCTGATCGATCCGACCTTTGTGACCCGCTTGCCCGCGCAACTGGTGCCCCTGGCGAAGCCTTGTGAGGATGACCCTGATTATGTCGACGTGTTTGAATTAATTATCGGCGGACGCGAAATCGCGCCGGGATACAGTGAATTGAACGATCCGTTGATCCAGCGGGCCGCCCTGGAAGCCCAGTCGGGTGAAGAGGCGCAGGAGGTGGATGAAGACTTCATTACCGCACTTGAGCACGGGATGCCCCCGGCCGGGGGCATGGGGATCGGGATTGACCGCCTGGTCATGATGCTGACCGGCGCCGAGTCCATCCGTGATGTAATCCTGTTTCCCCAGATGAAGCCCAAGGGTGGAGCGTAGCGAGCTGCGTTCGCTGGCGGGCGGCGATTGAATGGCAGGGCGAGATGGGAAAGGTGAGATTTAAAGTCTGGATATGACGCTCCCGTACTCCATTTACCTGACGCTTAAATACCTGAAGCCGAAGCGGTCCATCGTGACCGTGATCAATCTCTTTTCCGTGGTCGCGGTCAGCATTGGCGTGGCGGTTTTGATTGTCATTATCTCGGTCATGGCCGGTTTCGATGACATGTGGCGTGACAAGATATTAAAATTTCAGCCGCATATCGTGGTGATGACCGGTGAACCCATCCCCGCCCCGGACAAGTTGGCGGAAGAGATTCGGGGTCTTCCCGGTGTGGTCGGTGCCGTGCCCTACATCGAGACCGAAGTCGTGTTGGCCCACGACCGCTACAAGCGCCCGGCGATGATTCGGGCGACGGACCTTTGGCGCGATAAGATCATTCAGCAGGTGTCCAATCACGTCGAGCGAGGGCGCTTTCTGCTGGATCCCGAAGAGTGCCTGATCGGTTATGATCTGGCGCGAACCCTCGGCGTGCAGGTAGGTGATGAAGTGGTCGCTTTTACCATCCACAGCATCGCCTCAGATGGCGAGATCCGCCTGCCGGATGAGTTGACGGTGGCCGGAATCTTTAACGTGGGTATGTATGAGATCGACAAGCAGTACGTGGTCACGACGCTTGAAACCGGTCGCGATCTCCTGGGCTATGATGACGAGGCCGATGGAATTTCGGTTTCCACGGAAGACATATGGCAGGCCGATAAGTACATGCAGCAGGTCAAGAAAACGGTCGGGCCGCTCTATTGGGTGCGTTCGTGGCGACAGATGCACCAGCACACCTTTGATTCGTTGGAGATGGAGAAGAACATGATGTTTTTCGTGTTATTATTTATCACCGCGATCGCTTCACTGTTTATTATGGTAACCCTGATCATCCTGGTGATTCAGAAGATGAGGGATATTGGATTACAGCAAGCCGTGGGTGTCAGTTCCGGACAGATTATGCGCACCTTTCTCCTGTATGGCGCGACCATCGGAACGGCTGGCGTTTCGCTCGGGCTCGGGCTCGGCCTCTTGATTGTAAGCTACCGGAATCCCATTCTGGTTTTTATGCGCAGGACCACGAATTTCGAATTATTTCCCAAGGAAGTTTACGGCTTCAACGAATTACCCGCCACGGTGGACCCCGGTGATTTGACCTCGATTTGCCTGTCCGCCTTCGTGTTGTGCCTGGTCGCCTCCATCATTCCCGCGTACTACGCATCCCGGCTTCACCCGGTCAAGGCCTTGCGCCATGACTAAGTCTCCGGTCATCGCGTGTGAGGGCATCATGAAGACCTATAGGGTGGGCGCGTATGAGGTGCCGGTCCTGCAGGGTGTCAAGCTGGAAGCTTTCGCCGGCGAAGCCCTGTCCGTAATGGGGGCGAGTGGATCGGGTAAGAGCACCCTGTTGAACATTCTTGGACTGCTGGATGTCCCGGATGCCGGCCAACTGAAAATTCAGGGTGAAGGGGTGATCCGGTTTTCCAAAGCCCGTCGCACGCAGATCCGACGGTCGACGATTGGTTTTATTTTTCAAGCCTACCATCTGTTACCGGAACTGAATATCCTGGAGAATGTGCTCCTACCCTTGCGGGCCGCGGGTTTACCGTTTCGGGAGGGGCGTGCGCGTGCCGAGCATCTGCTGGAAGAGGTGAGGCTCAGTGAACGGTTGAAGCACCGACCGATGGAACTTTCGGGGGGCGAGCAGCAGCGTGTGGCCATGGCGCGCTCCCTGATCAACCAGCCCGATATCGTCCTCGCGGACGAACCCACGGGCAACCTGGATAGCGTCATGGGGGAGCAGGTTCTGGAGTGCCTCTTCCGGTTAACCCGGGATGCGGGGAACACCCTGATCGTGGTCACCCACAATGCCGAAATCGCCGCCCTGTGCGACCGCCTCCTTCGGATGGAAGACGGTCGCTTGGAATCTTGACGCTTTTCCCTGCTTGAAGTAGTCCCTAAAGCGGATAACGTTTAGTTGCAGACAACCCGGAAAACAAACCCCTATGAAGATCTTCCTCAATAGTAAATTGGTCCCTGAGGCAAAAGCAGTGGTCTCTGTTTTCGATCACGGACTCCTTTACGGTGACGGTGTGTTCGAAGGCATACGGGCGTATCGTGGCCGCGTATTCCTGCTCGAGGAGCATGTGGATCGGCTTTACGATTCTGCCAAAGCCATCGACCTGAAGATTCCGATGAGCAAAAAGAAAATGCGACAGGCGGTGGTGGACACCTGTAAGGCGAATAAGATTATTGACGGATATATCCGACTCGTGGTCACGCGCGGTGTGGGGTCTCTGGGCCTCAACCCCTATTTGTGCAAAGTCCCGCAGGTAATTATCATTACCGGGAATATCCAGTTGTACCCGAAGAAACTTTACGATGAAGGCATGAAGGTCATCACGGTCGGCACCATTCGAAACCATCCCGAGGCGGTCAATCCACGGATCAAGAGCCTGAACTATCTAAATAACGTCCTGGCCAAGATTGAGGCGATCAACAGCGGCGTGCTTGAATGCATTATGCTGAATCACCAGGGGCATGTTGCGGAAGCATCCGGAGACAATATATTTATCATCAAGGGCGATTGCGTGCTTACGCCAGCGGTTTCCTGTGGTATTCTTGAGGGGTTGACGCGCAATCTTGTCATGGAATTGGCACGGGAAGCCGGATACACGGTTGAAGAGGTCTGCATGACGCGGTATGATCTTTTTACCGCCGACGAAATGTTTCTCACCGGTACCGCGGCAGAGATCATCGCGGTCGTCGACGTGGACCGCCGTAAAATCGGGCGTGGTAAACCGGGCAGGGTTACGCGTAAGTTGGCGGCCATGTTTACCGACCACACGAAGCAGACCGGTACGCCCATTGGTTGAACAAACGATTTTATGATCTGCGAAAAATGCAAAAAAGATGAAGCGACCGTCCACCTGACCCAGGTGGTGGATGATGAAGTTAAAAAACTGCACTTTTGTGAGTCCTGTGCAAAAGATAGCGGGGTAGACACGAATGGCGGTTCATCCATCACGGATTTTTTCCTCGGCTCGGGCGACACGCCGAACCCGACTGCCGCTGTGGAGGTCGGGCAGGAGGTCGGGCAGGAGGTCGTGGCGCTGGTTTGTCCGCACTGTAATCTATCGCGAGTGGACTTCAAGAAGGGCGGAAGGCTTGGCTGTATGCATTGTTACGAAATTTTCAGCGATGAACTCGAGCCCTTGGTCCGGGCGATGCACCACGCGGATCGCCATATCGGAAAGCGTCCTTCCAGGTTGTCGAAATCCGTGCTTATGGAAGAGGCCTTGTTTCGCCTGCAGGAGGAACTCGTGCGTGCGGTTGCGGAGGAGAATTTTGAGGAGGCCGCCCGTCTGCGTGACGAAATAAGCAAGCACCAGGAAACCCTTTCGACGGTGATATCGGACGAAGATAAAGGGGCGATCGAATGATTGATTTGGACGAGTTGCTGAATCGCCCAAGCGCCTGGCTCACGGTTGAGAAGGAGTCGGATATTGTCGTGAGCAGCCGGATCCGCCTGGCGCGCAACCTCCGGGCTTTCCATTTCCCGGGCTGGGGCGGGGAGGAAGCCTGCTCGCAGGTATGGGCCACGCTTAAGCCGATCTTGACCGATGTCAAGGCGATGCCGGGATGTCTATCCATGGAGATGAATGATATCAATCAACTCGACAAGATGGTCTTGTTCGAGCGCCACCTGATCAGTCGGGAATTATCGGAGAAAGGCAAGGGGAGCGGGCTCGTGGTTGCGCTCGACGAGCAGATGTCCGTCATGGTCAATGAAGAAGATCACCTTCGCATACAGGTCATCAACCCCGGCCTGGAATTGATAGAAGCATGGGAGCGGATTGATGCCCTGGATTCGGAGATCGAGGCACGCGTCGACTACGCGTACGACCCGAGGCTCGGGTACCTTACCGCCTGCCCGTCCAACGTGGGGACAGGGATGCGAGCCAGCGTGATGGTCCATGTACCCGCCCTCGTTTTACTCGAGGAGATTAGTCCGATCATCAAGGGCCTCGGCAAGATAGGTCTCGCGGTGCGCGGCCTGGGTGGCGAGGGTTCCGATGCTTCCGGAAACATGTTTCAAATTTCAAACCAGATTACCCTGGGCGAAGAGGAGATGCAGGTGGTCGGGAATCTCCACGAGATCGTTCGGGAAATTGTTGAGCATGAGAAAAATGCTCGAAAGCGCTTGATGCAGAAAAAGGGAATCATAGTCAGGGATCATGTCGGTCGGGCTTACGGTATTTTATCGAATGCCCATATTTTGAGTTCGAAAGACGCTTTGGACATGATTTCTGGGCTGCGTTTGGGGGTAGATTTGGGGCTTTTGCCCGGGCTGACACCGTCCGTTCTGGATGAGTTGACCTTGCTGATCCGTCCCGGGCATCTCCAGAAGATCGAAACGAAGCTATTAAAAGTTCGGGAAAGAGATGTTTCGCGAGCCAAGTTGGTACGATCTAAGCTTGCTGATATAGCTAAGTAGCTATAGACTGGATACATGAACAATTTTACGCCACGAGCTCAGCAAGTCCTTCAGCTTGCAAGGAAAGAGGCCGATCGTTTTAACCACGGGTACGTTGGCACCGAACACCTGCTCCTTGGTTTGATCGCACTCGGCCAGGGTGTGGCGGTCAACGTGCTGCAGCGGATGGGCGTCGACCTTGAAACCGTCCGACTCGAGGTGGAAAAAGCCGTTGGGGTTGGACCCGAAACCAAAACCGTTGGCAATGTCCCCTTCACTCCGCGGGTGAAGAAAGTACTGGCACTCGCCGGTAGCGAGGCGCGCAACTTGAACCACTCCTATGTGGGTACGGAACATATTCTCCTCGGCCTGTTGCGCGAAGGCGAAGGCGTGGCCGCACGTGTGCTGAAAAATTTAAACGTCGACCTGGAAAAAACCCGGGTCGAGATCATGAAGGAACTCGATCCAAATTACGATCCGGAGGACGACTCCAGTGGTGAACCCATCGAACCGGGAGGCGAAGGCATGCCGGCCGTCGACTCCAAGACGCCCGCGCTGAGCACCTTTGGCCGCGACCTGACCGAGATGGCCATCAAGGGCGAACTGGATCCCGTCATCGGCCGGGAAAGCGAAATCGAGCGCGTGATTCAGATTCTCTGCCGCCGCACGAAGAACAACCCGGTGTTGTTGGGTGAAGCCGGCGTCGGTAAAACCGCTATCGCTGAAGGGTTGGCGCAGTGCGTATGCAGTTCTGACGTTCCGGAAATTTTGAAGGACAAGAAGGTTATCACGCTGGATCTGGCCCTCATGGTTGCCGGAACGAAGTACCGGGGTCAGTTCGAGGAGCGGATCAAAGCCGTGATGGACGAGATCAAGCGGGCGAAAAATATTATCCTGTTCATCGATGAGTTGCACACCATTGTGGGCGCTGGATCCGCAGAGGGCGCGATGGATGCGAGCAATATCATCAAGCCAGCCCTGTCGCGCGGCGAGATGCAGTGCATCGGCGCGACCACCTTGAATGAGTACCGCAAGTTTATCGAAAAAGATGCCGCGCTTGAGCGTCGTTTCCAGTCGGTCATGGTGCGCGAACCGACCATCGAGGAAGCCATTTTGATTCTCAAGGGACTGCGTCGTCGCTACGAGGAGCACCACAACGCTACATTTACGGATGAAGCGGTAACGCAATCTGTCGAGTTGTCCGCACGCTATCTTCCGGACCGGTTCCTGCCTGACAAGGCGATTGACATCATGGATGAAGCCGGCGCGCGCTCGCGAATCCAGGCCATGACACGTCCGCCTGAGTTGAAGGCGATGGAAGCGAAGATCGATGAGATCAAGCAGGACAAGGAAGAAGCTATTCGTGACCAGAAATTTGAAGAAGCAGCCGCCCTTCGCGACCAGGAGCGTTCTGCTCGCGAGGAGATGGATGATGCCATGGCCATCTGGCGCAAGGACCTGGCCGAGTGCGTGACGGAGGTTGATAGCGAGGATATCATGTACATCGTCTCGAAGTGGACCGGTGTGCCCCTGGCCCGCATGGAAGAGGCTGAGATGGCCCGCCTTCTGGAGATGGAAAGCAAGTTGGAGGAAGTCGTTGTCGGCCAGCGTGAGGCCGTCGGGGCGATTTCCAAAGCCTTGCGGCGTTCCCGGGCAGACCTTAAAGATCCCCGGCGTCCGATCGGGTCCTTTATTTTTCTCGGAGCGACCGGCGTGGGTAAAACCCTGCTCGCGAAAGCACTGGCCGATTTCATGTTTAACGATCAGGACGCGCTGATCCAGATCGACATGTCGGAGTACATGGAGAAATTTGCCTCATCCCGCCTGGTTGGATCACCGCCCGGATACATCGGGCACGAGGAGGGGGGTCAGTTGACGGAACGCGTGCGTCGACGCCCTTACTCGATTGTGCTGTTTGACGAGGTCGAGAAAGCGCACCCGGACGTGATGCACCTCATGCTTCAAATCCTGGAGGAGGGCAAATTGACCGACAGCCTCGGCCGGAGCGTGGATTTTCGCAATACGATCATCATCATGACCTCCAATGTCGGCGCCGCACAGGTTCGCAAGGGCCCAGGGCTTGGTTTTTCGGGGGACTCTGAGGCTGAGAGCTACGAGAAATTGAAAGACATGATGATGGATTTTGCCCGGGAAGCCTTCAAGCCGGAGTTGCTCAATCGGATTGATGACATCGTCGTATTCCGCAAGCTCACCCGTGATGACGTGCTCAAGATCCTCGAGATAGAGGTGGTCAAGGTGCAGGATCGACTCAAGAGGAAGGGGATCGATCTTCAGTTGACCCAGCCGGCCAAGGACTTGCTCATCGAGAAAGGCTACGATCCGGCCAACGGGGCGCGTCCGCTTCGCCGCGCCATCGAACGCTATCTTGAGGATCCCTTGGCGGAAGAGCTGCTGCGCGGAAATATCAACAAGAACGAAACGGTAGAAGTCGGTGCGGATGATGACCATCTCACCTTTGAGCAGCTTGCCGGCACCAGTTGATGGCTGCTTCGACCGGATGCCCACCGTGCCGGATGTCTTTCGGCATTGATTCCGGGGCTTTATCACCAATAATACCTTCGCAGATATGAGCAAAGATAAGTCGCTCCCCCCCCCGTTTTACCTCGAGCGTGCGTTTCTGGGGAATCTGTGTACAGCCGGGGCTGGCGTATTTTTTTATATTGTGTGCATGCTCTTGCCGCTGGTCGGACCTTCGGGCGGCCAGACGGAGCATTATAGGGCCAACTTCCTCACCTTTCTCTCCGTGACGTTGGTTGCGCTTGGGTTTTCCGTGGCCGCCCTGAAGTTCAAATTGGCCCAGCGCAAGCGGGACCAAGGCCCCTTCCCCTTTGTCTCGGCCGGATTCACAGCGGTTTATGTCATTCTCTTGCTGTGCCTCTTGAGCGGCCTGTTGAGAACTTGACCGCATCGCGCTCCGCCGTCGTCCTTTTGCACCGACCCGGGCCTGTGGCATCCCTGCTTTTCCTGTTGCTATAAGAGTAAAACCTGTTAGGTGTTTTCCTTTAATTTACGCGGTAAAGTGCCGCATAACAGGAGTTTTGGCATGGTACGAAAAAGCATCACCGGAGTTGTCGTGATTGTATTTCTTTTTGTGGGTTTGGGGGCCACATGCGCGGAGGATGACCTGTTTGGGCGCGCACCCTGGAATGCCACCTTCAGCCTGGGAGAGGTGAACTTTGAAGGAGACGAGGAAGTTAAAGACGGTGGGTTGATCGGTCTTCGCATCGGCTACAATTTTGATTCGCGCTGGGTTATTGAGGGAAATCTGGAGTTCATGCCCAGCCTTGACGCGCGCTCTGGCTTGAATCCGAATCGTAACCGGCTCGGCGGCGTGGTCGGTACGACTCCAGCGGTATCCGATACATGGGCTACGCGCATTGCCGTGGAGGCCCTTTTTCATCTGCGTAACATCGAAAACCTCCGTTTTGACCCCTACCTGGCTGCAGGTGTTGGCTTTATTCATTTTGACGAGGAGGTGGACTCGGGTAGTAATGAAATGCTGGTCACCGGTGGTGGGGGACTGATGTACCACTTTACGGATGCCTGGGCTTTGCGAGGGGATATCCACAGCGTAATCGCGGGCGGCGACACGGAGGCCAACCTGGTTTATAGTGTCGGGGTTAATTATCGATGGGGAACGGAGGTTCCAGCAATCCTTCAGGTTGCCGGCGAGGGGATTGTTGATACCGATGGCGACGGCTTGACCGATGATCGCGAGGCGAAGTACGGCACCGACCCGTTGAACCCGGATACGGACGGCGATGGCTTGAAGGACGGGGAAGAGGTTGATGTCTATCGCACGGATCCCTTGAACCCGGATACGGACGGCGATGGCCTGAAGGATGGTGAAGAGGTGTTAACGCACAAGACGGATCCCTTGAACCCGGATACGGACGGCGATGGCCTGAAGGATGGTGAAGAGG
>JAPYUI010000004.1:17041-34248 GCA_029936175.1 Kiritimatiellia bacterium | reverse complement strand
TGTTAACGTACAAGACGGATCCCTTGAACCCGGATACGGACGGCGATGGCCTCAAGGACGGCGAGGAAGTGTTGACCCACAATACGGACCCCTTGAATCCGGATACGGAAGGCGATGGCCTGAAGGATGGCGCAGAAGTGTTAACCTACAAGACGGATCCCCTGAACCCAGACACCGACCTGGACCTTCTGAAAGACGGTGCGGAAGTGCTGACGCACAAGACGAATCCACTCGACCAGGACACGGATGATGGTGGCGTACACGATGGTCACGAAGTTATCGAAGATCACACCAATCCACTGGATCCGAGTGACGACCTGATTCGCTACGAATTGTTGGTCGAATTCGATTATAATAAAGCGACGATCCGCAATGTGGACTATGAAGAAATCCTGCTGATTATCAAGACCCTGCAGCGGGATGCGGGTGCCGTAATCAAGATCGAGGGTCATGCTGATAAACGACCGACGTCCAAGCGTGACTATAACCTGAAACTGTCTGGAAAACGTGCCGACGCCATCAAGCAGTACATCATGACCAAGGGGGGAATCGCAGGTTCCCGTATAACGACCAAGGGTTTTGGTTTCGATCGTCCCCTGGTGCCGAACGACAGTGATGCAAACATGCAGCGAAATCGCCGGGTTGAGGTGTACATAAAAAAGAGCCAGTAATGGGACTCCTATCAACGGTCACTGGAAGGGCGTCTGCGAAGGCGCCTTTTTGGTTGAGGTAAAGATCCTGGATGAAGTTGCTGGTCTACAACATTCGTTATGGCACCGGCGGTAAGAAGCCGTTGTTTCCGTGGAGTGGCTACCTGCAGCGAACGCATGGAACCCTGACGGAAATTACGGAATTCATCCGCCCGATGGAACCGGACATCATCGGCCTGATCGAAGTGGATTCCGGTTCATATCGTACGGGCAAGAAGAATCAGGCCCAGATCATTGCTGAAGCGCTTGGTCACTACCACACCTACCGCTCCAAGTACCTCGAGCACGCCCGTCTGCCCAAGGTTTTACCGTTTATGGATAAACAGGGTAATGCATTCATCACCCGGGATTCTATTACCAACGAGCGATTCCATTACTTCGAGAAAGGTGTCAAGCGCCTGGTTATCGAGTTGGAGATGGAGAACGTCGTGGTTTTCCTGGTGCACCTGGCCTTGAATTACCGCGTCCGCCACCACCAGTTACGGGACTTGTATAAGTTGGTCAAGGAGGCAAAGAAGCCGTATATCGTTGCGGGTGATTTCAACATGCTCTGGGGTGAGCACGAGATTGAACTGTTTCTCGCGGCAACGGGCTTGGAAAATGCGAACGTACAAAACAAGCCGTCCTTTCCCAGTTGGTCACCCCGTCGGCACCTGGATTTCATTCTCTACAGTAAGGGCATCCAGTTAAATCGATTTGAAATTCCCCATGTTGCCCTGTCGGATCACCTGCCCCTGTTCTGTGACTTTGATGTCGCCGGGGCCTAGTTGCTATTCCCCGCTATCCCGTAACACGCGGACATCGCCCTGGCGGCGGGTGATCCCCTCCAGGTCCAGGTATTCGAGCAGGGGCATCGCGACACGCCGGGTCGTTTCAAGGGCCTTGCGTAGATCGCTTGCGGTTGCAGGGCCGTTTTCTGCGATAAACGCGGTTACCCGGTCCGTCGCCTGTTTGAGGGCATCACGCATGAGGCATACATCCTGGCCCAGGTCCACCACCTCGCCCATGTCGACCAGGAATTGCATGGCCTTCTTGCCGGGATCATCCCTTACCAGGTCTTTTCGCGAGGGGGGTTCGAGTGGCTTGTTGCGCATGGCCGATCGCAGTTGCTCCGCCGCCTTTTCCAGGTCCGGTGGCAGGCGGGGATTGTGGGAATCCCGCCGGATCACCGGGCCCGCCTGGACAAAACCTTCCGTACATAAGCGCCTGAGTATCAGGGGTAGCAAGTGCTCAGGAATGCCAAGTTGCTGGAGTAGTACGGACTTGAGCCCCGCGAGTTCCGGGTGCTTGGCATGGTGCATGTCAATCCGTTCAGCCACCTGTTGCTTCAAGCTTTCCCAGTAGGCCGGGTCGATCACCATGCCGGATTCGGTGATCAACCCGAGCGCGTCCCGGGCCTGGTTGATATCCGCCTGGCTGAAGATGGATTGCCTCAGAAGGCTTTCGGAAGGGACCGCCCGGTGGCAGGCGAGCTCGGCCTGGAGGCGTTGCGGGAGGTCCTCGCCTGCGCTTGCGCAGGCCTCCAGGTAGTCCCGGTTCTTGGCATCGCGATAGTGTTTTCGCTTCGCGTGGGGGTCGAGGATGATCCCGCCCGCCAGGGTAAATTCCTCAGGCCAGTCGCGCACAATAAAATGGTCGCCAGCGAAGGCAAAGCAGGCGTCGTCAAAGCGCAGCTGGGCAAACCCCGCCTGGCCGGGACCTATCGCCTTGTCTTCGAGCAGGAACACCCGTGCGGGGAGGTTGCTGCTCCCGTGATGAACGCGCACCCGCGTACCGTGTCGAATGGCCTGCAGGGCGCCCTTGGCCATCAAGTGTTCGCGATTCGTGCGAAAAAGATAGGCGCCAATGGTCTTGGAGGGTTCCCCCAGGCTGGGCAGGGTGACCACATGTCCACGCTTGATTCCGCCGCGTTGCTTTCCGGCGAGCTCGATGTCGCGCAAGTTAAGGGCGGTACGCGAGCCCGCATGGCTGGTATCCACTTGCTGGTTATGATTCTGCAGGCCGCGGATACGCGAGGGTGCTCGATCCGGATAGACCACAACATCCTGGTCCTTGTTGAGGCTACCGCCGCTCAGGGTTCCTGTTATCACGGTGCCGAGGCCCTGGCGGGAAAACGCGCGGTCCACGTAAAGTCGTGGTTTCCCCGTGTCCTGTTGTTGCGGAACTCCTGCCAACTGTTCCTTGAGCAATTGCTTGAGTTCCGGGATGCCTTCGCCGGTGAGGGCGGTGGTTTTGATCGATGGCGCATCCGCGTAGGGGGTTCCGGCCAGCTGTTCACAGACTTCCTCCAGGGCGAGGTCGGCCAGTTCCCCGGCGAGGTCGGCCTTGGTCAGGACGACGACTATCCGCTTGACGCCCAGATAGTGCAGGATCTGTACGTGTTCTTCGGTCTGGGGCATCCATCCATCATCCGCTGCAACGATTAGCATGGCGAGGTCGATGGACCCGACTCCGGCGATCATGTTCTTGACAAAGTCTTCGTGACCCGGGACATCGATCAGGCCCAGGCGGACCCCGTCCAGGTCGATGTGGGCGAAACCCAGATCAATGGTCATGCCCCGACTTTTTTCTTCCGGCAGGCGGTCGGGGTCAATCCCGCTCAGCGCATTGATCAGGGCACTTTTGCCGTGGTCGACATGGCCTGCAGTGGCTACGATGTAATGGGCTGCCATGATCGGGTTAAACCGGTGGATGCGCTTCGGCTAATAAAGGCCCTGCAGTTGTTGGACAACGATCGCGTCCTGCTCGGGGAAAATGGTGCGCAGATCGATTTTAAAGCAATCGTTGTCCACGTATCCAATGAGTGGCGGGGTGTTCAGTCGGAGTTGATATCCGACATCCTTTGGCTTCAGGTTGGGTATTCGAATTTCGATGGTTAGCGAGGGAATTTCAGCTGAAGGCATGGCGCCGCCGCCTATTTTGGAGACGCCTTCACCCAGGCTCAACCCCTTCGCCTGATCGAGGCCTTCCAGGATTCGCGTTCCCCGTTCCTGGAGGGTCTCCAGCGGGAGGGCCATCAGCGCAAGCGCCGGGATATGTCTATCTGCCTCACCGGAGAGATAGGCATCGACCGTGTTTTGCAGGGCGGCCAGGATCAGTTTGTCGCAACGCAAGGCCCGGAAAAATGGATTCGCCTTGATGGCGGAAACCAGGTTCCTGCGGCCGGAGAGGATGCCGGCCTGGGGTCCCCCCATCAACTTGTCACCGCTCATGCACACAAGGTGGCAGCCTTGCTTGAGGATTTCCTGGGGGGTGGGTTCGTGTGCAATGGACGCTCGTTTTTCCAGGGGGACGAGTGCTCCACTGCCAAGGTCCTCGACGAAGAGCAGTTGATGTTCTTCCGCGAGTTTTGCCAATTCATTCGTCGTCGGGGCGGAAACAAAGCCGGTCATGTCGAAGTTGCTCTGGTGTACTTTCAGCAGCAAGCCGGTATCGGGCCCGATCGCCTGGGCGTAGTCTTTGATGCTGGTGCGATTGGTCGCCCCAACCTCCTTCAAGCGGGCACCACTGGATTCCATGATGTCAGGGATGCGAAAACCGCCCCCGATCTGTACCAGTTCCCCGCGGGAGATGATAACTTCTTTGCCGAGCGCAAAGGTCTTCAGAATCAGGACGAGGGCGGCCGCGCAGTTATTGACCACCGTGGCGGCCTCACCACCCGTGGCCTCGGCAAGGGCTTCTTCAAGGTAGGCCGCACGGCCCCCGCGCTTGCCGGTATTCAGATCGAACTCCAGGTTATTGTATTGGCTGGAGATCGTGTCGAGGCTCGCGCGTTGCGCCGGCCCCAGGGGCGCCCGGCCGAGGTTGGTGTGGATGATAATCCCCGTCCCGTTGAGCACCGCTTGCAGGCGGGTCCGCGAGACACGAGAGATAGCGGCCTTTACCCGGGCCAGAATCTCCTCGTAGTCCGGAACCTCTTCCTCTTCCCTGATGGTCTCCAGGCATCTGCGCACCACGCCGGTGAGTACGGGTGGGGGTAGAAGGGTATCCTGCAGATCGCCCAGGAGTCGGTCGACCCCTGGAATGGATCGCAAATCACCCACGACTCAAGACTCTTTGGAGGCCTTTTTCTGTTGGGTCCGCTGCTTGATGGATGCGCCAACAAAGTCGCGGAACAGGGGGTGTGGAGCGAAGGGTTGTGATTTAAATTCGGGGTGGAATTGAGTGGCCACGAACCAGGGATGGTCCGCGATCTCCACGATTTCCACTAGTTCGCCATCCGGCGTGGTGCCCGCAAAAACCAGGCCCGCTTCTTCAAGCTGTTGGCGATAGTTATTATTGAATTCATACCGATGCCGATGGCGCTCGCGGATATCCACGCGGTCGTAGCTGCTGTAGGTCCGCGTACCCTTTTCGAGCTTACAATCCCACGCGCCCAAACGCATGGTCGCGCCCATGTCCTCGATTTCCTTTTGTTCTTCCATCAGGCAGATAACCGGGTGTTCGCATGCCGGTTCAATTTCCGTAGAATTGGCCTGGTGGAGGTTACAGACATTGCGCGCAAATTCGATTACGGCACTCTGCATGCCGAGACAGATGCCGAAGTAGGGAACCTGGTGGATCCGAGCGTACTCGATCGCCTTGATCTTGCCTTCCATCCCCCGTCCGCCAAAGCCCCCAGGAACGAGAATTCCGTCAACGGATTTCAGGGTCTCGAGTTTGCCGTTTTCAATGTCCTCGGAGGCAATGCGGACAAGTTCAAGTTTGTGCCGGTGGGCCAGGGCCCCGTGATCCAGGGCCTCATAAATGGATTTATAGGCGTCCTGCAGCTCCTGGTATTTGCCCACGACCCCGATGCGCACATCCCCCTTGGGAAAATTAATTGCATCGACCACGTCCCGCCAGGGTTGAAGCTTGGCGGGCGGGCAGGCCAAGCGGAAGTTTACGAGGATGATTTCGTCGAGGCCCTGTTCGGAAAGCGTCAGGGGGACTTCGTAAATCGTTTTTTCTACATCCTGCTCTTCAATCACGCAGTTGATGGGCACGTTGCAGAACATCGAGACCTTGTTGAAGACGTCGTCGCTCAAGGGGACTTCTGCACGACAGATTACCACATCCGGCTGGATGCCGATCTCGCGTAGTTTGGCGACACTTTGCTGCGTTGGCTTGGTTTTTACTTCGCCGGCTGCTTTGATGTACGGAACGTAGGTCAGGTGGACATACGCAATGTTGTCTCTGCCCTCCTCAAGCCCGATTTCCCGGATGGCCTCCAGGAAAATAAGGCCTTCTATGTCACCGACCGTCCCTCCGATTTCACACAGGATGACATCAACGCCCGGTTCGTCCAGCGAACGAATACGGGTTTTGATCTCGTTGGATATGTGTGGAATCATTTGGACCGTCTTGCCGAGATATTCGCCCTTACGCTCCTTCTGCAGTACATCCCAATAGATGCGTCCAGCGGTGACATTACTTTTTTGTGAGGTTGGTTGCCCGGTAAAGCGCTCGTAGTGGCCGAGGTCCAGATCAGTTTCCGCCCCATCGTCGGTGACGTACACTTCACCGTGTTGGTAGGGGTTCATGGTGCCGGGATCCACGTTGAGGTAGGGGTCCAGCTTCATCATACGGATAGTTAATCCGCGACTACGCAACAGTGAACCGATGGCCGCCGCAGTGATTCCCTTCCCCAGAGAAGAAACCACGCCCCCTGTAATAAACAAATATTTTGCCATATCGTACGTCTATATGTTGGGTCTTGCCCCTGGTACATCATCCTATGCGGCGCAAAATTCTTTACGAGGCTTAAATCTTTTTTTTATGGCCGCCTGTTTTCGGGCGAAGAGATCCGCCGGAGTTATTTCCTGATCCTCTCAAGGCTTTCCGGAAAGCCCTCTACGAATGCGCGGATTTCATCCCGTACTCTCCGGTAGCTCGCCAGTTTCTCCTCTTCGTTCCTCGCGGATTCCGCGAGCTTCGGTGGATCATCAAAGTTCTTGCAGATTACGGGTTCTTTCCCGGGATAGGCGGGGTTGCAGTGGGCCGCATGGGTACAGACGGCAACCACGCTGTCAAAGGCAATCTCCTGGAGGATGTCAAAGTGCTTGGATTGATGATGGAAGATGTCGACACCGGCTTCCAGCATCACCTGGATCGCGTAGGGATCCAGTCCCTGGGGCTCCATCCCGGCGGAGAAAGCTTCGAAGCGGTCGCCCTTCAGGTGGCGGGTCCAGCCTTCGGCCATCTGGCTACGGCAGGAATTTCCCGTGCAGAGAAAGAGGATACAGTGTTTCATTTGCGCCCTTGTGCCCTGGTATAAAATTGTTCGGGGTGGGCTTGGCTTAGACTTTCAACCGTCACCGACTCCCACCCGGGCAGGTGCATAAAGTGAAGGAGCAACGCTGCACAGGCCGCCGCATCATAGTAGGCGTCGTGTGCCTCAAGCCCCGGGCAGACGGCCTCAATTTCCGGCCCGAGTTCCAGTTGGGAAACGAGGTCCTCGAGGCTGTGTGAGGGAAAGTCCGGGTAGGCGTAGCGCGCCAGTTTCAGGGTATCGATCCATGGACCGATTGCATGCATGGGTGCGGTTTGCCGGACGAATTTCTGCTCGGTACCGACGTTGTGCGCGACCATCGGCCGGTTGAGCCACCAGTCCTTCAGCTCGGCCCATAGGCTCCGTAATTCCGGGGCTTGCCTGAGTGCGTCGCGGACTTGGTGATGCCGACCGGGCGCATAGGGGTTGAAAGGGCGATCGCCCACTTGCAGGAGGCGGTTAAACCGGGCAGTGGGGTCGATGGCACCCTTGCGGATGCGTATCATGCCCAGTTGCCAGGCCTCGGTGGGGTAGCCCTCCACGCTGCCGGTGGTTTCGAAGTCAAGTACGGTGAGTTCGGCTTCCCGTACTCGCATTAGAACAGGCCCAGCTGTTCGGACGACTGGGCAACCTGCGGCAGGCGAAGTTCTTTCATTTTGCTCAGCTTCAGCAGGTCGTGAATGGCCGTGGGGTGATGCCCGGTTTCGAGTACTTGGATGATTTTTCCGAAAACCATGCCGCAATATACCGCATCCGCCTCGGCGCGATGGAATACCGTGCTCGGAAGGTTGAAGTGATGAATGAGGGTTCCGAGTTTATAGTTGGGCAGTCCGCGAATCACCCTCTTGGCCAGGTTGAAGCTGTCGAGGATCACGCCAGTCGGCGCCTTACCCTTGTGCTTTTTCACCGCGGCCTCCATGAACTTAAAATCAAATCGGGCGTTGTGGGCTACCAGGGGCAGGTCGCCACAAAAATCGGCGAAGGGACCGAGGGCTTCATGGACGCCCTGTGCATCCTTGACCATCTCGTCGGAGATACCGTGTACCATTTGTGCATCGAGCGGGATCAAGCACCCGGGATTCACCAGTGTAACATAGGAATCAACCTGCTCGAAACGGGAGAATTTGACCGCGCCAATTTCAAGAATTTCGTCGGTCTTGGAATTAATTCCGGTCGTCTCAAGGTCAAATGCCACGTAGTCCATAAGGACCATGGGTACTGGATTCCCCCCGGGACTTCAAGTGGATTGCAAGAACTCGTTCAGGGATACTGCCCCGGTCGATCCAGGCCGGTGTTTTCTGGAAAGCCGAACAGCAGGTTCATGTTTTGCAGGGCGCTCCCCGCCTGGCCCTTCATCAGGTTGTCGATATGGGCCAGCACCCGGAGCCGGTTGGTCCGTTCGTCTACATCCACGATTAAATTGCAGTGGTTGGATCCCCGGACCTGGGCTGTTCCAATATCGGCCATGTGATCAAAGATCCGAACAAAGGAGTGGTCCGCATAGAATGCCTGGTAAGCGTCCATCACGGTTTGGCGGCTTTGCCCCGGGGTGAGGCTTCCGTAGCAGCAGGAGAGGATGCCCCGACTGGCGGGAACGACCTGGGCGGTAAAGGTCACGCGCTGTTCCTGCCCGGAAAGTTTGCTCAAATTCTGTTCGATTTCACACACGTGCTGGTGTCCGGTCAGCCGATAGGCGTTCATCTGGTCGTGCCGGGCCGGGAAGTGAAAAGCGGGGTTGGGATTTTTTCCCGCTCCAGATACCCCTGTTTTGCAGTCGCAAATCAGGCTGCCCGCCTCGGTCAAGCCATGCTTGGCGGCCGGTGCGAGTCCGAGCAGGCAGCTGACGGCAAAACAACCCGGATTTCCCACAAGTGCTTGCGGGCCGATTTCAACCAGGCCCAATTCCGGTAAACCGTAGACGGATTGTGGCAAGAGTTCGGCCGCGAGGTGTTCGGTTTCCAGGCCGATGCGCCCGGCATAGTCGGCGTAGTCTTTGGCCGTGCTGAAGCGAAAGTCGCCGCTGTAGTCAATGACCCGGGCGTCCTTATCGATCTCGCCGCCGGCCAGGTGCATGCCCACGCGGTCGGGGGTGGCAAAAAAGACCACATCGAATTCCTCCTGTGCTTCCGGGGCATCGGACGCGTGGATCATCAGGTCGCAATATCCGGCCAGGTGGGGATACACGTTGCTGATCGGTATACCGACCGCATCCTTGGCGACCAGGCAGGTGACCTCGACTTCGGGGTGCTGGAGAAGCAATTCAACAATACCCACGCCACCGTAACCACCTGCACCTACGATTTTAGCTCGTTTCATGTTACTGATGTGACCGCAGAATTGAGAAAATTCAACCATATTTCCTTCACGCATGTGTGATGTTTGAAGGCCAGCCTGTAGGACACCCTCCTAGGCTGAAATCAATCCCTCCCTCTCAAGTGTTGTTCACACTTTTTTCAAGCCTTCCTTGATCGCCTTGGCTGCCCATTTGCTCATTACATTAGATAACAAGTGGAGACTATAGTATGAAACAGGTAAAACGCATCGGGCTCTTTTTCGCATCCATAATCGTTCTCGCGTTATTTATGGGTTGCGCTACCACGCAAGCTCCATCGATTCCCGAAGGGTTTGTTTCTGTAAAATCCAAGTACATCGATGCGGTCCAGTATGTGCCGGAGGCGGAAGAACTAACCGTCCGTTACGAGGATACCTGCGTGCATTGCATACCCGGGGTTTCCCTGGCGCACTACCTTGCGTTCATGGCCACCCCGGGAAAGAAAGGGTATTTTATGGCCCATTTCGACCTGCTGCCGCATGAGATTGTGCCGAATGAATTGGCGAAAAAGCCACGTTATACACGCCTTGTCGGTATGCGTTACGCACCGAACGGCCGATCGCAGGTGATCTACCAGGGCCCCCCCACTTTTGCCGAGTAAACCGCGCCCATCCTCCTTATTTTTTCCTGCTTCCCGACGGCGCGTGGTGTCGGGATTCCCTCAAGGGGTATCTGCAGCGATCAAGCGCGCTTTGCGCACCTTGCTCATGTAGTTGTCGATGCCGTATGTCAGGGCCTTGCTTATTCTTGCAAGATACGCCTCGTCGCGCAGCAACTTGGATTCTTCCTGGTTGGAAAGAAATCCGCATTCGACCAGCGCGGCCGGGCAGGGGGCGTTTTTCAATACGACAAAGCGCGCTCGACGTAACCCACGATCCACCCGCCCGGAAGTCTTTATCAGCGAGCGTTGAATCTCATGGCCGAGGACAATGTTTCCAAGGTCATTTTTATTGCCTGGGTTTTCAACTTCATCGGAGGCCTTTTGTCCACGGGCATTCGTTGATGGATAACCCGGGAGGGAGAGGGCGAAGCTTTCGATTCCGTTGGCATGCGGACTGGAACTGGAGTTACAGTGGATGCTGATGAATAAATCCGCTTTCCAGGCCCGCGCCAACTCGCAGCGATCCTGCAGCTCGATGGAGATGTCGGTTTCGCGGGTCAGGTGGACCTTGTAGCCAAGACCGGCCAGGCTTATCCGGAGTTTTCGCGCAATATCCAGCGCGGTTTCTTTTTCCAGCAGGGTGTCCGGGCCCACCCCCCCACTGTCCTTGCCACCATGGCCGGGATCCAGCACGATGGTCTTATAGCCGTAATGGCCCAGGCAGTCGAGCGGTCGCAAGAGCGGGGTAATCGTTTTGTCGGCATCGATATCTGTCAGGGCCCATTTCCCATTGACCATCCGTGTGGGCGCATTCAGCCAGATGGTCGTACCGTTCATGGTCACCCTGCGGCTATCCAGGGTGAAGGCGATCGTTGTCCAGATGCTGCGCAGGGTGATGGCTTCCACCCCAACCTCTATTTGCCCGAATCCATTGGTCTTGGCCAGCTGCTGGATGTAGGTGAATCCTTTGGGCTTTTTGGGGGCTTCCTTGGCGCACGCGAGGGTAATAATGCTCAAGGTTGCCAAGCAGGCCAGAAACGTACAGAATTGAGCAGCGCCCAGCTTATACGAATGCTTTGCCATTTGCATAAAGGCATCTAACAGATATATTTGCGTATGGCCAGCGTCAAGTGGATTGGACCTTGACCACCCCGCCCAAAAACCCGTATCACTTCAAGCCGGTTTATTTGGGATATTGATCATCAGGAGTTGGACCTATGGCCGTGGTTACGTTGGAGCAAGCACCAAAAAAAGTTAAGGACCTCTTCAATCGGGCACAGGATGCCCGCAAGATCAATAACCACGATTTTGCAATTGAACTTACCTTGATGGCGCTTGAACTGGAACCCTTTTTCCTGGAAGCGCGGAAATTACTTCGGCAATCCGAAATCGACAAATCCCTCAGCGGTAAATCTTCCGTTTTTGGTTTTGGCATGGGCATGGGTAAGATCAAGGGCATGGCGAAGAAGGATCCCCGGAAAGCCTTGGCCATGGCCGAAGACGAGTTGATGAAGAAGGATCCCTTGAATCCGAAATTCATCGACACGTACGTGGCAGTCGCCACCGCCGCTAAAATGCCCGAAGCGGGGTTGATGACCATGGAGCTCGCCCGTGAGCACCTGCCTGATAATCTCGAACTCCTGGAGAAGCTGGGGGCCCTGTATATGAAGCTGGAGAAGCCGCGTGAGGCGGTGGATACTTTCCAGGCCTTAAGCGACAAGTTTCCGGAGGACTTGCGCGTGAATAAACTGCTGCGGGACGCCCAGGCGGTCAGGACCATCGACCATGGAAAATGGGATACGGACAGTAACTTCACCGATAAGCTGCAAAACGCAGAGGAGGCGCAACAGCTTGAGCAGGAGTCGAAGGCCGTGTTGTCGGAGGACGACCTGGCGAATCTCATCGAGAAGAATCAACGCCTGCATATATTGCACCCGGACAATGTTAATTACCTCAAGAAGCTTGCCCAGCTTTATAATGAGGCCGGAGATATGGAGACCGCCGCCGAGCAGTATGAGAAGGCCAACGAGATGACCCTGGGGGGTGATCCCGAAATCGAGAAAGCCCTCGCCAATACCTACGTGAGGATCTACGATCACAATATTGCGATTTACGAGGAAGATGGCGATGAGGAAAATGCGGCTGAAATGCGGAAGGAAAAAACCGAGTACGAATTTTCCGTGGCCGCCGATCGGGTGGTAAAATATCCCAACGATCGTGAATACAAGTACCTTTACGGAGAGTTGCTCTTCCAGCGCGGCGACTATACTGAGGCTATCCGCCAATTCCAGGAAGGTAAACGGAACCCCAAGTATCGCCTGCAGGCGCAGTACTATCTCGGTCGTTGCTTCAGGGCCAATGGCCTGGGGGACCTCGCGGTGAACACCCTTCAGGAAGCTGCGGATGAGATCCTTACCATGGATGATATCAAGAAGGACATTATCTACGAATTGGGTGAGATCTCTGCCGAAATGGGTGACCTGCCCAAGGCCTTGTCCTACTACAAGTTGATCTACGCCGTGGATATCGGCTACCGGGATATTGAACAGAAGATCCAGCAAGGGTACGCACAATCTGACTGAGCGAGGGCAGGGACGAAGGATCACCTGCTGGGTGGTTCTTCTGCTTTTTACAACGTCCTGCAGTCGTACCGGGCCCGTTTCGACATCGGGCCGTTCATTGCCTGTAGATGCACTGGATATCCTCGTTTGGCATCTGGATGGCTATGCTTCGCTCGACCGGGATGGCGACGGTCTGGCCCGGGAATTCAAGTCGACGGAAAGCCGCGCCGCCTTGTCGGCCTTCCTTGCCGATGTGTCCCCTGAGACGCTCGTGGTTTTTGACCTGGGCGATGACGAAGCCTTCGCGGTCTTCACCAACGACCTGAAGGAAGCCGGGCTCGACTACCCCTACGTGTATCGGCCTTTTTCCGAGGCCTCAGGAAACTTTGCCCTGTTGAGTCGCCTGGATTGTGTTTCGGGTGTCGTACACGAGGTGCATTATACCATAGGCGGAAAACCGGCAAGCGATCGGCATCCGATCGGTGAGGTGCTGTTTACGCCGGATACCAACACGACCATTCGCGTGATACTCGGGCACCTGAAATCAAAAGATTTTCATGCCTTGGGCCAGTATGAGATGCGCCGGAATGAGGCGCGTCATTTGGGGAACCTGGTCAAACAGCGCCTCAGTGAATACCCCGATCAAGCCTTGCTTGTCACCGCCTGTTTAAATGATGATTGGAGCAGCGCAGGAGTCCAGCAGGTCGTCAACGCCGGGATATCCCTGCTGGATGTGGCCGATGCCCAGGGCGATACCTGGACCTATGTCGATCCCGCTTCCGATACGTACAGCCGATGGGATTACCTGCTCGGGAACAGCCATCTCGTCGAGCGACTGGCACAGGTCGAGGTCATCCGTGATGTTCGCGCCGGAAAGGCTTCACGCCACCGGCCGATGCGGATGTACCTGAAGCGATAGAATAGCCCCGTGGCGGGCCCTGGCTTGATGGGTCCCCTCCGAGGCAGGCGTGTCCCAGGCACGCAGCGTTTTCTGCATCCGCTTAGTCAACGCAATCGTCCAGGCGCGTGATCCCCACGACCTCGGCCATGCGCACAAAGACCTGTTTTCGATTCACCCGGACACCATTGGCCTGGACCTGGCTGAGGTAATAATCACGCGTACTCCCGGACTCCCGTAAATCGTGCACGTCTGCCTCATGCAGCATCAGGCTGTTTTCATCCATCCGCTCGACCCGGCCGATGATGATGTAGGTGCTGGCCATGTCCAGCGCGACCACTTGTCCGAGGAAGTCCTCCACGGCTTTTACTTGTGTTCACCCTGGAAGTGCTTGCCCATCAGGTCCGCCCCAAAGTCTCCATCGAAATCCCGCCAGACCGCGTGCACATGATGGGCCTTGTTCTGCGTATTCGCGTATTCCAGGAGCCAATGCGGGGTCTGTAGCCGGTAGTAATGGCCCTCGCCCTTTTCAAGGCCGCCCGCCCAGGCAAACCAGGTCGCTTCCGGATTCGGCAGTTGTTTTTTTCCGGTGACTGCTTCGATCAGATCGCTGCGGTACTTGCCGGTGTATGTCTCCACGAGCTGCTCGACCAGGTTCCGCTGTGCATCGTTCATTTCGGACAACGGCACACCGACTGGCGGGTTGTATACACCCTTGTTCACGCGGCGTTCCTGGGCACTGAGGATGTCCCGGGGTGCCTTGTCCCTGAAGAGGGCTTTTTTCATCTGGTCGTCGTTCAGCGATTTGATCAACCGGCGTGCAAGGTCCTCTTCTTCCGCGAGTGCCCGCAAGCCCTTGAACGGACCCTTGATTACCTCTGCCGGGTTACTTGCGAAAAAGGAAGGCGTGATCGAGTGGAGGTGGCCCTTCACCAGGGTAATATTGATCGACAGGTGATGCCCCTCGAAGCGCCAGGACCAGTCGGTGGTTTTTGAGGGTCTGCCAAAGATCGAGATGAAATACCGCCGCGGATTTCGCCGTTCACTGTTACCTTCCAGCTCGTGCAGCACCTGCTCCAAGGCCATCACCGTAGAGGCTGTCAGGTAGCCTCGCTGGCTCATTGCGGTGTTCAACAGGTTGTAGGCCAGGATCGCCTGGTGGGGTTTCATGTGTTCAATGGAAAGGCCAAAGCGACGGCCATGTGGCTTAACCATGCTGCTGGGGAGATAGTCCCAACCCGTGCGAAGGTCGCTGTCCCAGTCGAACAGGGCCGCTTTCTGTTCTTCCGCGCTCAAGGAGCTTATCCAGAGCCGGGCCGCGTCGACCATGTCGTCGGTAGCCGTATGGGCAAATACAGGGGAAGTGCAAACGAGCAGGATGATCATGAGGTTCTTTTTCATGGGACGGTTGTAACCCGTTCGGGACCATGTTCCACCCCAAAAGCGGCAAATTCCCGGACGGTTGGACTATTCAGGGATCCCCGGTGAAACGAGAGTAAAAGAGAGGGTCTCTTTGCGATTTCTTTCAGAGGAAAGATTCTATTCGCTGTAACCTTTTGCACCATTGCTGTAGAATAAGCCTCAATGAGGTACATCATCATCCTGTCTGCCTGCCTGGCAGTCATGCTCTCCTGCAAGCGCGCCGAATCCGGTTGGCAACAATTGGCACGGTTCGGCGATGGCTATGTCGTCTGGGAGTCCAATCGCAGCGGTCAGTTCCGTCTTTGGCAGCGACAGTTGGACGGCTCCGGCCTGACCATGCTCACCCCGAACGACGGGCATGCGCACTACGCGCCACACATTTGCCCGGATGGAACCCGCATCGCCTTCTTCCGCTATGCCAAGGGTACCAGTGTTTACAGCAAGAAGAAAAATCCACAACGCGGCGAGACCGCGCTTTGCCTGATCAACCGGGATGGTTCCGGCCTGAAGGTGTTGACGCAGGATGCGCGTATCTCAGAGACCGGGGGCGATCGTGGCGTCGTGTGGATCGATGATGATCGATTGATCTTCGTCAATTGGGCCGGCGCACCCTGTATGCTGAGCTTGTCGACGGGACAGATCGAAATCCTGGCCGATACGCAGGATGCCTGCCTGGTCAACGCCACCCGGACCCATGCGTTTAAGCGCGTCTCGTTCATGCCCTTCGATGCTGCCCGGAGAAAAATCACCCCCCGCAAGGGTCTCGGTGGTTGCGAGGCGTATGTCAGCCATGATGGTAAGTGGGGATTCTGGATGGCCGGTGCCGGGGGTCCGGCCAATCGTATTCACCTGTCAACCGACAAGGTATCCGAGATCGTGGAAAGGAAGGACCCACGTTTCCCCAAGGATCGCAACTACATCTATTTCCCCATGGTCAGTCGCTGTGCCCGGCTCTTCGCTTGTGGTGCTTCTCCCGGCTCGCATGATCATGATCACTTTACGTCCGATTACGATATCTTCGTCGCCGCGATGCATCCGGGGACGCTTTCCCTCATTTCCAAGCCTGTTCGCTATTCCTTCGACGAGGGCACCGACCGCTATCCGGATGTTTACCAGGAGGCGTTGGAATTGCCGCAACAGATGGGCGAGGCGCCGTTGCACGCACGGTTTGAAGCACCGGGTAGCTGGCGCTGGGATTTTGGTGACGGGGCTACCGGGCAGGGTGGCGCGGTAGAGCATGTCTATCGGGATAAAGGGGTCTACAGCGTCCGGGCGCACTCGGGGGAGAAGGTGCTTCGCGGAATGGTGGTGGTTGAAGCACCGGCCGCCCCGGAACTCCCGTCGATTCGCTTGCGTGTCTGGCCGGCAAATACGAACAACCTGATATATGTTTTTCAGACCGCCGACCAGCAGAACAGGGTCACTCTTGCCGATGGAACCGTCGCCAGTTACCCGCTAAAGTCCCGCGGCAGGGCGCACTTGGATCACGACCATGCCATGGTGCTCGACCAGGGGGCCTGGTTGGTCGCGGGCGTCAGCGATGCCATCCTGGCCGCGTGCAAAGAGACGGGGGCCCTCTCGGTTGAAATGGTGCTGACTCCCCGTACAAAGGCCATTCCCACCCCCGCACGCATGGTTAGTTTCTCGCGGGACGGGGGCCACCGGAATTTTTCGCTCGACCAGGAAGGTGATCGACTGGTACTTCGCCTGCGTACCCCGGAAACCGGAAATAACGGGGCCAATCCGCCCATTGAACTCTGCCCGCTGGATATCGGGCGCCCACAGCACATTCTCGTCAGCTATCGCAACGGGCAACTGACCGCGTATAAGCACGGAAAGTTGCTCCATCCAGCTCAGGCGTTGCAGGGCGATTTCCGGAACTGGGATCCGATGCAACTGATCTTCGGGGACGAAGTCACGGGCGGGCACGATTGGTCGGGTACGCTGGAGGGGGTGGCCATATACAGCCGGTTTATCGATGCAGACGAGGCCATGGAAACCTTCAACCGGTACCTGAATATTCATCGAAGCCGGAAAAAGGTTCCAAGCATCGACTTGACCGTCACCCTGGTCGAGAAATCCCGGGTACCCACCCTGGCTGAAATCAATCCCTACCGCGAGGGCCTGGGCATGTTCAAATACAAGGTAAACGACGTGCATGCCGGGGTCCTGGCCGAAAAGGAAATCTATGTCGCCCATTGGTTGATCATGGATAACCTGGTCCAGCCCGCGGCGAAGCGGAAACCCGGTGAAAAGCTACGGTTTAGCATCGAGCGTTTTGATCACAATCCCCAGCTCCGTAGTTTCTTCTTAGGGAATGATTTCAATGATGGCGACGCCCTGTGGGCCGAGCACTATTTTGCGATCCCAGTTCCGCAGGTTCTTCCTGGGGAATGATTTCAACGATGGCGACGCCCTGTTGGCCGACTATTA
>JAPYUI010000004.1:0-16941 GCA_029936175.1 Kiritimatiellia bacterium | reverse complement strand
CTGGACCGGGAAAAATTGAATGCGCTCTACACCCGCATGAACGTTCGCAGCTACGCTTCCCCGGATCCGGTCGAGGTGCTCTATCGGTATTCCGATCCAATCGACCAGGAGGTTATGGGCCTGGTTTCCGCGAGTCTCGCCTATGGACGCGTCGCCCATATCCTCAACAACGTGCAGAAGGTTGCAGACGCCCTGGGTGAGCATCCTGCTTCCCGGCTAATGGACAGCACCCCCGCCCAGCTACGCAAGCGCCTGGCCGGGTTTCAGCACCGCTGGACCCGCGAGGAGGAGATGGTCGCCCTGCTCCTCGGAATGCGCAGGGTCCTCCGTAACCACGCGTCACTGGGTGCCTGCTTCCTGGCCGGATACCGGGCGGATGACGAAACGATCCTTCCCGCCCTGGCCACCTGGACGCAGGCTTTGCTCCGTGCGGATTGCCCCAGTCTGCTCGCCAACCCCGCATCGGGAAGCGCCTGTAAACGGCTACTCATGTACCTGCGCTGGATGGTGCGAAAAGACGAGATAGACCTCGGGCTTTGGAAAACGATTCCCACTGCCAAGCTGCTTGTCCCGCTCGATACCCACATGTTCAACATCTGCCGAAAGCTCAAGTTGACCCAACGCAAGCAAGCCAACTTGAAAACGGCGGTCGAAGTTAGCCGGGGTTTTGCCCGCATCGCGCCGGACGATCCCGTGCGCTATGATTTCGCCCTCACCCGCCTCGGGATTCGTGCGGATGAATCTATCGATGACTTCTTTGAGGCTAGACGCGGATGATCGTCTTGCCTATGCTGCTCCCATGCATGGAAAACTGCGGCAGTTGCACGCACAGCTAAGCGAGAACGTGCTCGGCGCGGAGGAACCGGCCAAGATGTTGATCCTCGCCCTGGTCAGCAACGGGCATGTGCTCCTGCAAGGCGCTCCGGGCATCGGTAAAACGACGCTCGCGTCCCTGGTGGCTCGATCGATCAGTGGTCGCTTCAAGCGGATTCAGTTCACGCCGGACCTGCTGCCCTCCGACATCATGGGGTATTCCATGTACAACCAGGCCGCGGGAGAATTTCAATTCGTGCAGGGGCCGGTGTTCTGCAACATCCTGCTCGCGGATGAAATCAACCGTACCAACCCGCGGATTCAGAGTGCCCTGCTCGAATGCATGAATGAGCACCAGGTTACCGTCGATGGCATCACCCGCCCCTTGCCCCCGCCCTTCATGGTTATCGCCACCCAGAACAACCTGTATGCCACCGGCACCTTTCCCCTGCCCGAGCCGCAACTGGACCGCTTTCTTCTCTCGGTCGACATGGAATTGCCGACCAAGGAGATCCAGCACCAGATCCTGAGCTTTCATGCCGCTCGCGGTGACGAGCAGGAACCCCAGGTGATTCTCTCCGTCGAGGAAATCCAGGCGATGCAAAACGAAGTCAAGGGCGTGGCCGTCAGCGATGCGATCAACCATTACATCATCGCCCTTTCCGAGGCTACCCACGCCACGCATCGGCTGCGCAGTGGCCTGTCTCCCCGGGGATCGATTGCCCTGATGCGGGTCGCCCAGGCGCTTGCCTACGTGGAAGAGCAACCCGCCGTATACCCGGACCATGTGAAAACTGTTTTCATGAACGTCTGTGTCCACCGGCTCATCCCCCGCGAGCGGGGGCCGTCCGCGGAACAGAGTGTCCGCGAAAGCCTGGAGGACATCCTTGAGGAAACCTCCATCCCCGTTTGATCTTCGGGCCTTCAACACCCAAGCCCACCGGACGGGGTCCAAGCGATGAAATCACGGTCGATTCCTTTGCAATCGTCCGTGATAGTCACCTGATCCTTTCCCTTTCATCGGGTGCCATGTGAGGGGAACAAACCCTTGTGCATTCCGGGAGCTTGATATTTACTATGGAAGGTGCTCTCGCATGCGCAGCTCAGAGGTGACGTTACGAATCCAGAAGCTTCGAAACCTATACGAATAAAGCCCACCCGAACGGGTCGAGGGCGGATGCTGTACATGGTTTCCATGCTCTCGATGGTGCTGGGCCTCTTGCTCCAGAACACCACGGTCATGCAAATGGCGCTTACCGGATTACTCGTGCTCTGGTTCTCGTATTTCGTCTGTGGTGCCAACTTTCGCAAGGTGAAGATCGTCCGCAAGGCCCCGGCTTATGTCTACGCCAACAGCGAATTCGCCACGGTTTACGAAATCCAGAATCGGAAACTGGTGTTCGATAGTTTTTCCATTGAGGTACACGACAGCCTGATCTCCCAGTACCCGCGCACCGCGGCGGCTTCCTGGATCCGCCCGCAACGGGCGCTGTCCGTTCGGATTCCCTGCCGCATCCTCAACCGTGGGACCTACACGGCGCTCAGCTACCGCATCCGTTCACGTTTTCCGTTTGGGCTTTACGAGCTGGAAGATCGCCGGAAGGATGAGGTCGAAATCATCGTCTTTCCCCGTCCCCGTCGTCCCTCGTTCATCGGCACCTGGCAGCACGCGGATTTTACCCAGACCGAACACGACCAGCTCCTGCTCCCGACCCGTACGGGCGAATTTCGTTGCCTTCGTGAATACCGCCCGGGTGATCCCCTGAAAGGGATTCACTGGCCGGCAACCGCCCGCTCGGGTTCGCTCATGGTCCGTGATTTCGATCCGCCGGCCCCCGAGCATTTCGCGATCGTGTTTCACTCCATGCGTCCGGAAAAACGGATCCTGCGCATCTTTTCGTTTGAAAAGTCCCTCCGCATCCTCGCCGGGTTGTTTGATTACTGTGAGGAGGAGAACATCCCCTTCGATTTCACCGCTTCGTTCAACGACTGGGAAACGATCCACGTCCCGGATCCGCAAGACCTGGCTGAATCGATGATTTCCCTGGCCGGCGCTCACCAGCGGGTGGAAACGGAACCCGCTGCCCTGCTCGAATTTATCCTCACGCTGCACCCTTCCGTGCGCGTGTTTGTCGTGAGCAACACGCCGGTACGCTATTGGATTTCTCACCTGGATAAACTCCCGGTTGACGTCGTATGCATCGACAACAGCTCGGTGAAACGCGTGGCCCGGATCCTGGAGCGGGCATGAAGGGTTCGTTGTTTATCCTGAGCATTATTCTCCTGCTCGAATCGATCGTGTTATTCGGATTGGGTGGAGGTTTGGCGGTGAATGCCGTGCTCTTCACGGCCTTGGTGGTCTACGTGGTGTGCCAACTCAGGTGGCCGAGGAAGACGATGCGCTTCCACCCCTTTGTGGCGGTGTGCCTGCTCTTGGCGATGCTCTACGTACAAAGCCATCAGGGCGGGCTCACGGGGTACCTGATGGTATACATCCTCTTCATACATGCCTTTGCCTGGATGATCGGATTCGGCGCCTGTTGGCCGGGAGGTGATGCGGATAAACCGCGGACCCTTTACGAAGGAAAAGCCTCCTGGATGTATACCGAGGCTTTCTGGCTGGTGGTGATTCCCGCCTATCTCGCGATCGATCGAAACCTACGTACCTTGCCCTATGTCCCCGGTCTTTTGTTGGGCCTTGTCTTATTGGTCCTGGCTTTCTTCCTCTGGGAATCTGCACGCAAGGTGATCAGCCTGCCGATCCGCGGAGCCGCGGGTGAATTTCCGGCGCGATCGGTGTCGATCTACGTCTTGCTGTTGACCCTGTTGGGTCTTGCGATCATGGTTGCGACCCCGGTATCCCACACGATTCCGGGTGCGGTCGAGTTCAGCCGGATGAAGGTCGAGGGCTGGATCGAACAGCGGCGCTTGAGACAACTGGCGGAACAGCAGCTGGCGCAGCAGAAACCAACGCCTGCACCGGGTGCGTCGACGGAAGCATCCGGGGCGGAACCGCAGTCTGGCTTTACGTTGTTCCCTGAACTGCCGAGGCGCTCATCCCTGGGCGACGCGCATCGGGAGGATATTTTTCTTCACCTTCACAACCGCGACGCCCTGGGCGGGGTGGGCCAGGGTCGTCTCTATCTGCGTGGACTCAGCTTCGCGCACTATCGGGATAACCGCTGGTTTCCCCGGCGTATTGTCGGGACCTGGCATAACGACATCGACGATGGTGAGCCCGATGGTTTAGTTCGCCTTGCCCCTGCAGGGGCCGCGCCTATCCTGCAGACAATTTTTCTCAACCAGGCGCACAGTCGGGTGCTGTTCGCCTTGCCGGGGTTGACCGCGGTGCATATGACGCGCCTCTATGAAGCGGCCGAGCAGTGTTACATGTTCCCGGATTCCGAGACGCTCAAGGTTTCGTATACCGTCCGGTCGGTGCCCTGGTTTTACGACCAGGTTCCGGATGGCGAGGTGCAGTTCTCCGCCGTACCGCCGGCGTATTATGAGATTCCCAACCTGCCGGTGATGCCCCGCATTTCCGGCTTGGCCCAACGCGTGGCGCCACCGGATTTAAGCCTGCCCGATCGCATTGAGGCCTGCCGGGCCTACCTCCGGGACAACTACCGCTACTCCCGTGAAATATCCAATCCCACCAACCTGCCGCCCCTGGAGAATTTTCTGTTTAATGAGCGACGTGGCTACTGCGACTTTTACGCTTCTTCGCTCGTGTTTATGCTGCGTTCACTGGGCATGCCGGCGCGCATGTCCGGTGGCTATGCGGGCGGGGTGTATGATGCTGAAAACGAAGTGCATATTTTTTATTCCGATCATGCGCACTCCTGGACCGAGATTCCCATCCAGGGATACGGATGGGTTGTCCTCGATGCCACGGCCGAAAACGTGGTGGTTCCACGGAGTCGGGAACCCGCGCCTGCGACCACCGCAAGCCTGGATGATTTTGAGCATATCAGTACCGAGGTGCTCGAAGCGGAGGACGAGGCAGCCGGTGGCCTCGATCTAAGCTGGGCCTTTGACTCCTTTCAGCGGGTGCAGATGTACCTTCTCGGGGGCTTATTGCTTGTGATCCTGGGGGTTTTGCTCATGGCCCTTGTGCGTTACCTGAGAGGACGAAAAGCCATTCGCACCCGATTGAATGCGGAACGGGACGTGCCCGAGCTGGGTTTCTATGCCGAGATTTGCCACATGTTTAAATTGGTGGGTCATCCGCGGAAGCCGAGCCAGACCCCACGGGAGTATTTAAAACGTCTGCGCCGTGTGGGATATTACGAGGAGATTCTCGAGACGCTGACCGATTATGTGTATGCGGTGAGTTACCGGGGTGGGTCCCGGAACAAGGCGCGCGAGGAAACCTTTGTCGATGCCGCCCAGCGGCTGCTGAAGGCCCGGGAAGCGACCGCGGGGCCCGGGGATCCATCCGGCTGATACATCTCACACGCCCGTTGCAGGGTGGCTACGTTTCCCGCACCTTTTGTCTCAATGCCATATCCATCAGGACCAATGCGGCCATCGTTTCCACGATCGGTATGGCTCGATTGACCACGCAAGGGTCATGCCGACCCTTGGCTTCGAGCACCGTGTCCTCGCCCTCAAAGGTCGCGGTTGACTGGGCCTGACTGATCGTCGCCGGTGGCTTGAACGCAATTTGAAACACGATCGATTCGCCGTTGCTGATGCCGCCCTGAATGCCGCCGCTATGATTTGTTACCGTCCCCAGGTGATCGCCTTTTTGCACGAAGGGGTCATTATGCTCGGAACCTTTCATGCGTACCCCGGCGAAGCCGGAGCCGATTTCAAATCCCTTGGTCGCGGGAATCGACATCATTGCCTGGGCCAGCTTGGCCTCCAGCTTTTCAAACACGGGCTCCCCGAGTCCGGCGGGGACGCCCCGGCATTCGCAGGTGACGATGCCACCCATGGAATCCCCGGCATCGCGGGCCGACACAACCGATTCGATCATCGCCTCGGCGCTTGCCGCGTCCGGGCAGCGCATGATGTTGCCATCTACCTGTTCCCGGGTCAGGCCGGTGTTTCGTAAATCGGGTGCATCGTGTTCGCCGGCGGAACTGACCCAGGCGACAATCTCAGTACCGTACCACTCTTGCAGGATCTTTTCCGCAATCGCCCCGGCCGCAACGCGTCCGATGGTCTCGCGGGCACTGGATCGTCCCCCGCCACTGGAGGCCCGGGTGCCATACTTCATCTGGTAGGTGAAATCTGCATGGGAAGGGCGTGGGACCTGGCTCATCTCTGTATAGTCGCCTGGGCGTTGGTCCCGGTTGTTGACCAGCAGGCCAATCGGCGTACCCAGGGTTTTGCCTGACTCGGTCCCGCTGAGGATTATCACCTGATCCGCCTCGTTGCGCGGCGTACTCACGTCGCTCTGACCGGGTCGACGCCGGGTCAACTGTGTCTGGATGTCTGCTTCGCTGACCTCGATCCCGGCTGGACATCCGTCAACAATGGCGCCGACCGCCTTGCCGTGAGATTCACCGAAGGTGGTTACGCGAAACAATGTACCGATACTACTGCCTGACATGAGCGACCTAACATAGGGGGTGGTCGGGATTACAACCCGTTCATTCTTCCGGAAGTTGTTCCAGGATTTCGAAGAAAGTGTTGACCCGGTTCTCAACCGCGTCAAATCGACGACGGAGGGCGGCGTTTTCCTGATTGAGCTTGTCGATCTGGCCTTCCTTTTCGCGGAGCTCGGCGATCAGGCCCTTGATGGCGGAAAGAGCGACCCCGTCCGCATCGATCATGCTGATATGGGTATCCTCCTCGCCGATGCCAAACGCTTTCCGGAAGTCCTGCGAAGTGGGGCCGAGATGGCGTATATCCTCAGCCTGGGATGTATAATTCCAGGAATAAACAGGAAGGTGTTCCAGTTGTTCCAGCACGGCCGCCGAATCGACTTCCACCAGGTGGTCTTTATGGTTTCTATCCGAAAGCATAGACCAGGAGCCGGATCCCGGGTTCAGTTTCACGCCAGCAGTCAGTCGGCTGTTTGAATAAATCTGGGTGCCACCGGAGGCGCGAACCACGAACTGGTTGATACCCGTGGACCCGAAGGGACTCGCGGTTGCATCGGCCCAGACAAATGCGCCGGGATGATTCGCCGCTGCGCGACGGCCAGCGGCGAAGCTGAAGTCGCCGATGGCTTCGTTCTGATAGCCCCCGGGGATGGTCGCATAGGCCCCGGAAACTTTATTGCTGAAGCCGCCGCCGATAGCCGCCAGGTTCGCGGTTGCTTCGTTCGCCGCTCCACCGCCCACGTTGGCGAAAAGGCCATCCGTGACGTTCATGAAGCCCCCGCTTATCGCGCCCGCAGTGCCGCGGGCTAAATTGTCCTGGCCGCCCCCGATCGTGGAGTCAAAGCCCACCACGCGGTTGCCGAAGCCGCCGCCGATGGTACCGTACTGGCTGCTTACCAGGTTGGGTTGCTTGATATTCCCACCACCGCCAATGACCGCACCCACGGCGCCGTCCGTTTTATTCGCTGCGTGGCCACCGATGATGTTTGGGCTCTCTGGATTTCCATTGATACGCAGACCGGCCACGGTCAGGTTCCCTTCACCGTCTATCGCCATGCGGACCACGCCACTGCTGCTCAGCACGATTCGGTTGCCGTAGTCGATGCGTTCCTCCACGTACAAGCCTTTCCAGCGCTGGTTTCTACTGCCGAGTTCCGCGGAGGCATTCCGGATCGGGCTGAATCCTCCGGTGATCGCCAGTTGCTCCAGCTTGACCGAACCCGGCGCCAAGTGGCGTGCGGTGATCGCCCCGGCACGAATCTGCAAGTTGGAATACGTGCCGACAATATCGCCGCTATACCGCAGCTCCAGGGGATTTTTCATCTGGCGCATTGCACCCATCTGCTCGACCAGGCCGGGGACCTGGGCGGCACTCTTCAGCGTGCCTGCGACGCCTGCATCGAGTTGGTCGATCCCGACGGATCCCTCCTTGAGTTGCAGGTTATTCAGGGTGCCGACGACATTCCCTCCCACGACGATGTCGCGGCGAACCGTATCGCGCATGAGTTGGGCGACCTGGCTGGAGAGTGGACTCTGCTGGACAGCCTCATCGATCAGGCCGGGTCGCAGGTGATCTTCCATAATGGCCCCGGGTTTGATGCGCAGGTTGTCGGGTGGTCCGGCTACGTCGCCCTGGAAGTTGGTTTTCCCGGTAAGCGCCGTGCCGGCGATCTTGCCCGGGGCGATGTCGGCCTGGGCGGCAACCTGGGCGTCGGTCAGGCTGCCCGGCTTGAGCGTGGCGGCGACCCCGCTCAGGCGTGAACCGTCGCCGATGAAGGCATCGGCCTGTACATTGCCGGCCACCGTGAGTTTTTCCTTTGGCGATGTCGTGTCGATACCCACGTTGCCTCTGGCGCGGATGAGGAACTGGTCCGGCGCGGTTGAGACGATATCGCCCGCCTGGCTGCCTCCGAAAATGACAACGCCTGGATGTGCGGCCTTTGCGCTGCGGCCTGCGGCAAAGCTGTAGTTGCCCGAGGCCACGTTGTCACTGCCGCCGGGAACGACAGCAAATTCTCCGGTGACAAAATTGTTCGTTCCGCCACCGATGGCCGCGTAGTTGCCTTCAGCACGGTTGGAGTGTCCGCCACTTACCGTGGATGCATCACCGCTGGCGGTGTTTTTCCATCCGCCTCCCACGCTTGCGGCGTTCCCTTCGGATCGGTTTCCCTGGCCACCGCTTACGGTGGCGACTTTTCCGGTGGCGGTGTTGTCCCAGCCGCCGCCTATGGTGGCCACGTAGCCACTGTTCTCGTTGCCGTAGCCACCACCAATGACGCCATAACTTTTTTCTACACGGTTGGAGAAGCCGCCGTTGACGACCGAGGCCACTCCGATGGCGATATTTCCACGCCCACCTCCCACGACCGAGCGATCGGCTTCGGCCCGGTTACCGGCTCCGCCATGTACGGCGGCAAAATGGCCGCTTACCTGGTTGGGGCTGCCTGGGGAACCCCCTCCGGAGATCGTTGCACCGACCACGCCTGCCGCCGTGCTGTTGACTTCATGTCCGCCCACCAGGTTGGGGCTGGTCTGGTTCGGCTCAAGGCGCAAGGCGCGTTTATTGCTGACCCGGAAGTCGAGCGGACGTCCGTCGAGCGTGCCGATGAAGGTAATGGTCCCGCCCTGGGTGACATTGCCGCTGGTGCTCCAGTAGGACTGGCTGAGTTTGGGAGGGGTGACCGCGCCGTCCGCCAGGTGATCGCTCCCCACCGCGCTGGGGGCTAGCTGGATCGAGGTGATGGACTTCGGGGCGAGTTTCGTTCCGGGAATGCCCCCGTCCTTAATATGATCGCCGCCGACAGCCTGGGGGCCGATCATTGCTGCCGTGATCCCGCCCGGGCGGATGCCGTCGGCCATGGTGGCATAGGGGACGGAAGCCAGGCGTTCACGCGGTGCAAAGGTGATCTCATTGGCGGTGACTTCGAGCCAGTTGGCCGGTGCGGCGAGCGCCTCACGCAACGAACCCTTGGTGGTGTTGTCCCCGAGAAAGGTCGAGTAGAGACCGTCGACGACGCTGACCGTGCTTGTATCCTCGTACAACAGGCGCCCGCCGGAAGCCTGATCGTAAATCCGCATGATCATTTTGACCCGGCCATCGAGAGCTTTTTCTCCGTCAAACAGGCGGCCCTGGCAATTGATCAGGGGCGACTGGCTCTGGGCGAATACCGAGAGCGCGGTCGTCATGAATACGATACAAAGTTTTCTGTACTGCTTTTTCATAAGGATCTCCGGGAAGACAAACTCCAACCGGCAATTCATTAACAGGTTGGGCCTAATAAGTCAATGAGGACAGGGGCGAGGATGCCCTTAGGCTCTCAAGAATGAGCGCGTGCGAAAGGCTTCCCCACGTCTGTTTATGGCTTCCTTTCCACCCGGATCCTCTTACAACCCATTCACTTCCAGCCCGCTGCGGTGGCTATGTGCGGTAGGCTAGCGTTTCGGGTTCTTCTTCTCGTTTTCCTTCTGTTCTTTTTCGAGGATCTTTTGCGCCTGTGTTTTACGGCTCTTGAAGTCAAGGGTGCGGTACTTGGTTTCTTCAGGGAAGATGCGAAGCCGAAGGTTTACGCGAAGGCTTTCCGGAACATTGAATTTTGCCCGGTAGTATTCCATGCCCGCACGGTCGATTTTCGACAGGATTTCACGCTCGATCCCTTCCGGCTTGAAGGAGACGCCCGTGAGATCATCGACCATGTCCTGGAATTCGGGCAACCCGTAGAGCTCCCGGTAGATGGGGAGGTGAAGATAAATAATTTTCTTCATGGCGGAAGCGCGTGTTATTGCGCGTTTCAGCCATCCGATGGTTTCCTGGTAACGGTCCTCGCGCAAGGTGAGGAAAGACATGGCGAGGTAGGTTTCCGGCATGGTGGCATGGTCGTACGATTTCTGGAGGGTCTCGACAAAGTATTCATTCGCGCGGTCATAGTCACCAATGGCAAATCGGCGTACACCGCGGAGCTGTGGCACGATTGGGTCCCGCTGCGCGCGCCGTTCCAGCAGGGAGAGGGTTTCCTCCACGCCGGCCACTTGACGCATCTTGAGTTGGCATGACGCAAGGCGTATCGCATAGCCGTAGGTGGTATTATCTTTCTTGAGCAAACGGCTCCATTCCTTGGCCGCGCGCCGGGGGTCGCCGCCCTGTTCGAGGAGCCAGGCCTTGTAGAGGGAGTTGTCGTAAAAATGGGCGATATCATCCTCGGCATTGATGAGACTCTGCAGGGCGCGATCAAAGCGATGCTGTAGCATGAAGTTCACCCCGATCTGCTGCCAGGAATACGTGGTGGTGTTCACCCGGCTTTCCTTGAGTTGCAGGTAGGCCCGCTCGGATTCCGTGGCGGTGAGGATGCTGACTTCGGGGAGGCGTGCGTGGACGAAGTTATGATAGTCATCCGGGATGAGCAGGGGAAAATAGGTGACCCGATCGCGGACCGTGAGCACGGCTGAGACATGGGTCGCCACAAGGGAACTCAATAATATGATTCTCCATACGCTCACCTAAGCAATGTAACAGCATCCGGGGAAAAAGTTTGCAGAAATATTCCGCTTCCTTGCAATATCCTGGGTTCGAAGGAGGGCTGTGTGGGCTGTTCAGGGGCGAATCAAGGATCGTCCGGCGGTAGGGAGGAAATCCGATAATGCTCAATGCGCGCGTGTGAAGCCGGTGATTGAACGGGATCTTTTTCCATTTCATCGTAGACCACGTAAATATCGGTTCCTTGCGTTTTCACGATTACCCGCATGGCCGCCTGGCCCTGATTGAGGGGCACGGTATCGAGGACTTCCCAATCCCGGTCAAAAACACGGAAAAAACTCGGTCCCAGCTCAGCACTGGGAAAATTCGTTGGATTGGCCTCCATTGTATAGCCGACCACCATCAGGTCATGGGCTTCGTTCCACGAAGCGCCGGTTGGAAAATATACCTGCAACCCATGCGAACCCGATATGATCTCCCGTTGGGATCCTGGAATCGGCTGCAGGTTGACCCTTACCCCGAACGTATGGATACTGTGCAGGCCGGTAAAGGTTAAATCCCGCGTGTTTGTGCCGACGATTTGCATGCGGTCATCCGTTGAGCCCATGCCACCGGCGGGAACGAAATCCAGTGCACTCCCCGTCGAGAAACTGCCCGCATCGGGTTCAACATTGACATGTTTCATCTCCACCAACTCGGCATTTACCTGGTACAGGCTTACGCCCCAATCTTCCGGGTTCGTGGTTGGCTGGTAAAAGAACTGTGGGTAGATGTTCATGCCGTCTGCAGCAAACCCCATGTCTGCAGGCCTCTCCACGGGACTGGTCAGGCCGATATTACGCGGACCCAGCAGGTGGGTGAAGTCCTTGGTATACTTAAGCAGCTTGGCCTCGCTCCCATCCACCGGCAAAAAGACCATGTAAATCTTGTCATCCATCATGGTGAACTTGTGATCGCCCAGGTCTCCCCCCCAATTGTAGTAGGTGTTTGCATTCACATCGATGGCGCGCTGTTCCCCCTCGACCGGCGACAGGTTCCGGTTGAATACTTGGTAATACAGGTGTTTCTCCCTGAAGGAGTCAATTGGAGCAACCTGGTATGTCACGATAACCTCGTTTGAATGAATCATGACATTCGCGAACAAACCCCGGCCAAAGCCGTTGAGCGTTAATGGTCCGCTCACTCGTTCAAATCGAAACCTCGAATCCCGCAAGCGGTAAAACGCGCGGTCATCAAGACCCGAGAGCACGGCTTGCCGTTTCGTATCCACGCTGACTGCGGTCACGTTGTGGGTCGTCCAGTTGTTCGTCTTCGGGGAGAGGTAGCTGGCCACGTCCAGGACATACCCCTCGGCATCCGCTGGCCAGGAAAGGACCGGTTTCCCCGCATCCGCCGTCAGCTCGATCAGGGGGCGTTCGGCCGTGTGCGCCAGGCCCGGAAGGAACCCCATGAGAAGGCCCCACCGCGACAGTATAATCCTGCTAGTCATCATATGCTACCGAACACAACCCATCCACTCCTACTCAATATTAACCGGCAGCACTACAAATCAACATGTTAATAGCGGTTAAAACGTTTTTACTCCGACGGCCCCGAGCGATGGGTATATGGATAAACGCCCCCGTGTTGGCTGCCATTTGCATGCGGGACCGAAGGGCACTTCCTGCGAGCGAGGCAACACGTTTGTTTTCACCCTTTCCGGTGTAGGTATTCAATTGGCATACTGTAAATAATGAAGCGCTTCAGCACACAAACGGCAGGAAGGACGGCCACGTGTCAGCATGGGTCGAACTGATGGTCGGCGTAGAGGTGCGGTTCAAGTGTTCTTTAACATCTCTTTCGCATGCTGCAGCGTGACCCCGGTCAGGTCTTTTCCGCCCAGCATGCGTGCGATCTCTTCTGTCCGCGCCTTTTCGTCCAAGGCGTTCACCCGGGTGTAGGTCCGGCCATCCTCGACCGATTTGGCCACGGAAAAGTGGGTCGTCCCGTGTACCGCGACCTGCGGGAGGTGGGTAATCGTGACGAGTTGATGGTGCCGGGCAACCTCGGACATTTTCTGGCCGATGGCATGCCCCATTTCACCGCCGACATTGGCGTCGATCTCGTCGAAGACGAGCAGGGGGATCTTGTCGTGCTCGGCCAGCACGGCCTTGACCGCGAGCATGACACGCGAAATTTCCCCGGATGAGGCGATGGCCTTGAGCGACCGCATTTCTTCACCGGCATTCGGCTGAAAACCAAAATCGATCTGGTCCAGGCCGGAATGCCCGGGCCCTGAACCCGTTAACTCGACGGAAAAAGCACCGTGTTCGAATCCGAGGTCACGCAGATGTTCAGTAATTTGTTTGGCCAGGGATTCAGCGACTTTTTTGCGGTTCCTTGACAGTTTTTCGCCGGTTTTCGTGACTCGTTCTCGAATCGTACTTTCGTCCCGATCGAGATGGGCCAGTTGCTCTTCGCGGGTCTGGAGATCATGCAGCCGGGCCTTGGATTCCCTGAGCGTGGCCAGGACCGCCTCGGTAGACCCACCGTATTTTTTCTTCAGCCGGCTGTACAGTCCGAGGCGGGCATCCAATTCATCAAGACGGGAAGGGTCGGCATCGAGACGCTCGACTACGCCACGGATGGTCGACGAAAGTTCCTGGAGCTGCGTGGCCATGCCACTGGCTTCCTCGAGCCAGCATCGTGCATCGGGAAAAATGGTGGCGAGTTGCTCAAGTGCGCCTTGCGCCCTCGCCATGAGGTCGAAGGATGAGGGCTCACCCTCGTGCATGCACTGAAGTGCCTCGCCGCTGAGTTCCAGGATACGTTGCGCGTTTCCTACGATGGTGTGTTCTTCCCGCAACGCTTCTTCCTCACCTTCCTTCAGTTCGGCATCATCGATTTCCTTTATACGATAGGAGAGGAGGTCCAGTTGTTCTGCCCGCGCTGCATCATCCCCGCTGAGTGCTTCCCGACGCGCCACTAGTTCGAGCAGGGCCTCGTACGATTTCGCGTAGGCCGCCCGGTCCTTCTGCAGTCCGCCGAAGGCGTCGAGAATATCCATCTGGGCTTCGCTGTGAAGGAGGGATTGATGATCATAGGGCCCATGCATATCGAGGAGCAGGTTTCCGAGGGCTTTGAGGGTGGGCAGGGTGACCGCGCAATCGTTGACGAAATTCTGCCCGCTGCCGCTTGCCTTGACCGTCCGGCGAATGATCAACTGGCCGTCCACACAGGGATCGACCCCGGGGGTCTCCAGCAGGCGATTGATCGCCTCCGCATCCTCGAGTTCAAACACGGCCTGGGCACTGCACTCGTTTTCGCCGGAGCGGATCATCGATTTGTCCGCACGTTCGCCCAGCAGAAGCTTGAGCGAGCCCATGAGCACGGATTTACCCGCCCCGGTTTCCCCGGTGACAACATTCAGCCCGGGTTGGAAGACGATATTCACCTTTTCGACCAGGGCAATGTTCCGAACATTCAGCGAACGCAGCATGCACGTGCTTTGCCAGAAAACGAGGGCGAAGGAAAGCGGGGAATGATGCCGGTGTCGTTGCCTTGGGGTGAAGGTGATGGGGTGAATAAAGTTGGATTACGGGCTCTCATGGGCGTAGCGGCCCGCTATACTGGTCCTATGAGAAAACACGGTATCATCCTCTGTTTCTTCCTGGTCACTAGTATTCTGGCGGACAAGCCGAATGTCCTGTTCATCGCGGTGGACGACCTGAACGACTGGATCGGGTGTCTCGGCGGGCACCCCCAGGCGAAAACCCCGAACATCGACCGCCTGGCGCGGCGCGGGGTCCTGTTCGAGCAGGCCTATTGCGCGGCCCCGGCCTGCAATCCCTCGCGGGCGGCCCTGATGACCGGGATCCGGCCCTCGACCTCGGGTGTCTATCACAATTCGAATCCCTGGCGGCAATCACCGGTGTTGAAAGATGCGGTGACGATTCCCCAGTACTTCAGTGCCCAGGGCTATGTGTCCAAGGGCGCGGGCAAGATCTATCACGGGCGATTTCCGGACCCGGCCTCCTGGGATGTATACTGGCCCTCGAAGAAAAAACCGCGGCCCAATGACCCGCTGCCGAAAGGTCGACCGCTCGCCGGTGTCTCAAACACGCATTTCGATTGGGGCCCGGTGGATGTGCCGGATAAAAAAATGGGCGATAACCAGGTGGTCGACTGGGTGATCGAGCAGTTGGGGCAAGCACACGCCAAGCCCCTGTTTCTTGCCTGCGGTATTTTTCGGCCACACCTGCCATGGTATGTGCCGCCGAAATACTTTAAACCTTTTCCCCTGGATGAAATTATCCTGCCGAAGGTTCCCGACGATGACCTGGACGATATTCCCGCGGCCGGCAAGCGGATGGCACGTGAGGCCGGCGACCACAGGAGCGTCCTCGGGAAGGGGCAGTGGAAAACCGCGGTACAGGCCTACCTCGCCTCGATCTACTACACCGACACGCAGGTCGGCCGCCTGCTGGACGCCCTGGATGCCTCGCCCCATAAAGACAACACGATCATCTGCTTCTGGACGGACCATGGCTGGCACCTGGGGGAGAAAAAGCACTGGCGAAAATTTTCATTATGGGAGGAATCCGCCCGGACGCCCTTGATCTTTGTTGCACCCGGCGTGACGAGGCCTGATCAACGCTGTGGTCAACCGGTGAACCTGTTGGATATTTACCCGACCTTGAATGCGCTGTGTGGGCTCCCGGAGAAGAAAGGGCTGGAAGGCAACAACCTGCTCCCCTTGCTGAAGAATGTGGAGGCACCGTTTCACCCGGTAAGCGTCACCACCCATGGCAGGGACAATCACGGGATCCGCTCGAAACATTTTCGCCTGATCCACTACGCCGACGGTTCCGAGGAACTGTACGATCACCGGAAAGATTCTGGAGAATGGACCAACCTGGCGGCAAATCCGGAATACGCGGCCATGGTAGAGCGCATGCGCAAGTGGTTACCGGAGGTGAATGTTCCGGTGATGGATAAAGCGGATACAGAGGGGAATAAAAGGAATAAAGGGAAGAAATAAGGGCGGATGGTCCATGGGGAAGATCAGGCACATTGAATTCTTCCCCCTCCGCTAAAATGCGTTATGTTGTGCGGGCATGTATCTCAAGGCCATCAACGAAGCGAAGGTCTACGACGTTGCGGTCGAAACGCCGCTGGAGCGGGCCCCCCGCCTCTCGGCCCGGCTCGGCAACCATGTGTGGCTCAAGCGCGAGGACCTGCAGTCGATCTTTTCATTCAAGCTGCGCGGTGCCTACAACAAGCTGGCCCGGATGTCCGAGGCCGAACGCGCCCGCGGGGTCATCGCTGCCTCTGCGGGTAATCACGCCCAGGGCGTGGCCCTTGCTGCGCAGAAGCTGGGGTGTCGCGCGGTGATCGTGATGCCGGAGACGACCCCGGAGATCAAGGTGTCCGCCGTACGGGCGCTCGGGGCCGAGCTGGTGCTGAAGGGCGATGCCTACCCCGACGCCCAGTTGGAGGCCCAGCGTATCGCGGAGGCCGAGGGGCTCCTCCCGATTCATCCCTTTGACGATCCGGATGTGATTGCGGGGCAGGGAACGATTGGCATGGAGATCCTCCGCCAGGCGCATGACCCGCCCGATGCTATATTTGTGGCGGTAGGGGGGGGCGGTATGCTCGCAGGGGTTGCGAACTACGTGAAGGCGCTCTGTCCCGAGGTCGATATCATTGGCGTGGAGCCGCAGGATTCCGCGGCCATGCATGAGGCCCTGAAAGCGGGGCGACCGGTGGAGCTGGACCGGGTAGGGCTTTTTGCGGATGGCGTGGCGGTCAAGCGGGTGGGCGACCTGACTTTCGAGGCTTGCAGGGACACGGTGCGGGAAGTTGTTCTCGTCGACACCGATGAAATCTGTGCGGCGATAAAGGATGTTTTCGAGGATACCCGTTCCATCCTCGAACCCGCCGGCGCCCTGGGCGTCGCCGGGATGAAAAAATGGGTCCAGCGCGAGGGTGCCACCGGGAAAAACCTCGTCGCCGTGGCCTGTGGGGCAAATATGAATTTTGATCGGCTGCGCTTCGTGGCTGAACGTTCCGTGTTGGGAGAGCGCCGGGAGGCGGTCATGGCGGTGACCCTTCCCGAGCAAT
>JAPYUI010000336.1 GCA_029936175.1 Kiritimatiellia bacterium | reverse complement strand
GTTAATCATGTTTTGGCCCCGGCCGAAAGCTCCATTCACCGTGAACCCGAAGCGGAATGAATATTCTTTCTAAAAAACTTTTGTTAAACCGAAAAGAAGATAGTCCTCAAAATAACATGCATGCATCGGACACGGAATACATCGAGCTAAGCGGAACCCACGGTGGCGGGCAGGTTCTGCGCTCATCGCTGGGCCTGTCGCTGCTTACCGGCAAGGTCATCAAGCTGACCGGTATTCGCTCCGCGAGCTCCAAGCCGGGTTTGCGGAGCCAGCATATGGCCTGCGTGGATGCCGCTGCCAGGATCAGCAGCGCACGGGTGCACGGGAATCAGCACGGATCGGATTGGCTGCGCTTTGAACCCGGAACCGTCGAGGCCGGTGAATACCAATTTGACCTCGGGAGCGCAGGCAGCTGTACCCTGGTCCTGCAAACCATTCTTCCCGCGCTCATGCTCGGCAAGCAGGCATCCCGCATTACGCTCAAGGGCGGCACCCACAACCCGATGGCCCCCCCTTTCGATTTCATCGAGCGCGCCTTCGCGCCCCTGCTGGCGCGCATGGGCCCGCAGTTGAACATGCAGTTGGTACGCCCGGGATATTACCCCAAGGGGCAGGGCAAGATGGTGGTGGAGATTCATCCGGCTGCAAACCTGAAACCGCTCGAGTTGATTGAACGGGGACGGATCGTGGAAACCCGCGCGCGGGCCTACCAGACCAAGCGGTCCCACGCGGCAGCGGATCGTGTGTTCAAGGAGGTCCACAAGCAGCTGGATTGGCCCTTTCGAAAAATGAAAGTGGTCGCGGATCGCGCCGGCCTGCATCCTGGAAACGTCCTTTTTCTCGAGGTAGAAAGCGAGGGGCTGACCGAAGTCTTCACCGGCTTCGGCCTGAAACATGTCCGGGCCGAGGACATGGCCAGGCGGGTTTGTGATCATGCTGAAAGCTATCTCGAGCAGGATAGCCCGGTCGGGACCTACCTGGCCGATCAACTCCTCATCCCCCTCGCCCTCGCGGGCTCCGGCACCTTTCGAACCGTCGCGGCCAGCGACCATACAAGGACCAACATGCGGGTTATCGAAAAAATGCTCCCGGTGAAATTTGAAAGCACCGAGGCCGGCGAGGGAGATGCCCGGGAAATCCGGGTGCAGGGCACCTGAAGGTCCCCTTTATCCCCGCGAGGGAGCAGGTCGAATTACGGCACCCTTCCGCGGGTTTTACTCCACGAGATCCCGCACCACCCGGAGATTATGCGCGAGGTATTCCGCCAGCCTTTCGTCCGGCGTTGCCGAGCCCTCCAGGCTTTCCCTCGCCCGCTCCAGCCGTGCGATACAGATTCCGTAGGCCTTTTGCTTAAACGCCACTTCCGCAACCAGGATCGGCAAGATTGAATTGCTGAGCCCCGCTTTCTCCAGCTGGCGGATCGCCTGCAGGGAGGTATCCACATGCCCGGCAAGATACAGGCTCTCGGCAAAACGCAAGGCCGCATCCGGGCGGCGCTCATCCAGGCTGATCACGCTGAAAAACCAATCGGCCGCCCGGGGGTATTCACGCAGGTAAAAGAGGGTTTCCGCCACGTCCATTCGAGCCTCAAGATCACCCGGGGTTTTGCGGATCATCGCGAGGGTAACCGCCTGGCGGTTCAGGGTTACTTCGCGCTGACGCGGGCCGAGCGGAGGGCGAAGGGCTTCGGCAAAGTCCCGCCAGGCGGTCGCCGCTTCGGCGCGCGAAACCCCAAGCAAACACCCGAGCAAACCCATCGCGAAAACCCTGCGCCAAGGCCCTCTCATTGGATCTCCTTCAGCAACCGGGGGTAGCGGTTGAACGGGGAGCTCAGCAGAGCCTCCAGCAGGGCATCGTCTCCCCGGCTTGCCCGCCAGCGACTGAGCCACAGGCCCATCGTGCTGATGTCCCCCTTGCGTTCGGCCACCCGGGCGATCAGCATGTACACGTCGGGCGAATGGCCCGGCAATTTCGCCGCCTTCATCAAGCTGCGCAGCGCCTGCTCATATTTGCGCTTCTCCAACTGACTCTGGCCCAGGAGTTGCCAGGCCATGGGATTGTCGGGGACCTGCATGGACCAGCGGTTGATAAACAGGAGCGCGATATCCACCTGGCCGCGGGCCAGGCACATAGAGCCCATCAATCGATTCAATTCCGGATCGAGGGCGCGCTGCGTTGCATACGACATGATGAAGTCCCTCACCAGGTCTTCCCGGCCCAGGGCCTGCAGGCCCCGCAGGCAACGTTCGACCATGAGCAGGTTCCCCGGATCATTCACGAGGAGCAGGTGGCTGAACATCGTCGGAAACAAGGGTTCCCGGTGCAAATCGTAGAGTTCAACCAGGGTGACGAGGGCTTCCTTGCGATCGTTCGACTGCCGGATAATGGTTCGCAACTGCTGCTCGAAGGCCGCGTACTCTGCCAGGTTCAGATACCCACGGCTCTTGAGAATCTCTTCACGTAACATCTCCACCCGCGTCTGGATAAACGGTTCCTCGGTTTCCACCTTGTCGATCGAGGAGAGGTGGTTGGTGAGCACGGCACTGATCCGGCTATCCAGGTTCGTCGAGCCCAGCGTCTGGGCAAAATGCATGGCCGCAGCGGCCAGGGTCAACTCCCCTTCGCCATACCAGAGCTCCGCCAGGCCCTCGATAGCGCCGGGATGATCCGGCTCTTGCCTCAGGCGGGCCCGGCAAAACCATTCGCGCGTCTCGGCCGCCTGGTTGGTCTGGGCGATACCGCGATCCAGGTGGTGCAGCCAGATTTCCCGAAGCTCGGCCACCGGTACCCGGG
>JAPYUI010000335.1 GCA_029936175.1 Kiritimatiellia bacterium | reverse complement strand
TCGGATAGATCGTAGAACTGGATGGGTTGCGACTGGTCGCCTCCCTTGCCCCAGCCACCGGAGCCCGGAACCGGGAGGTATTTCCACGATCCCAGGCGCAGGGAGGGGACGCCCCTGATCGAGCAGCTCACCGCATGTTCGCGAACAGTTTCGCTTCCTCCCTTGAGCAGGGAGACCAGGCTGAAGCTGTCCTCGCCGGCATTGTCCGGCAGCGGGGTCCCGAAAATCTCGGCGAAGGTGGCGAGCAGGTCGGCCTGGTGCACGAGTTGATCGCACACGGTCTCCGGCTTCACCTTGCCGGGCCAGCGCACGATGAAGGGCACGCGATGCCCGCCTTCCCACGCGTCGGCCTTGTATCCGCGCAAGGGGCCGCTCGGGTAATGGCCTTTCGTTTCCAGGTCGCCTACGCCGATATAGTGGGCGCAGCCATTGTCGCTGGTGAAGAGAACGAGGGTGTTCTTCGCCGCACCACTGTGCTCCAGGGCCTCGAGCACCTGCCCCACGACCGCGTCGGTCTCCATGACGAGATCGGCGTAGAGGTTCAGTTTGCTCTTCCCCTTCCACGCGTCGTTGACCGACAAGGGGGTGTGCGGCGAGGTCAGGGGCATGTAGACCAGGAAGGGTTCGGGCGTTTTCGCTGCTTTACGGATAAAGGCGGCAGTGCGATCCCCCAGGGCGGGGAGAATCGGCTCCAGGGTCCATCCCTTGAGGGCCGGGCCCTGCTGGCTGGCCTGGTTTTTGATGAAGAGCTTGCCCGCGCCGAATTCGCTGGGGATTCCCACCGTGCGATCGTTCTCGATAAAGACGTAGGGCGGCCAATTGGGAACGTCGGTCCCGAAATACTCGTCGAAGCCGACGGCAAGCGGGCCACCGGGAATGGGCTTGGAAAAAACGGCCTTCCATGCCGCCCGGTGGGCGTCCGTGGCGACGAGGTTCTTTTTGCCCCCGTACCCCGTGCTCGAAAAGAATTTCTTCTTGGCGGCGGGGATGGGCCAATTCCAGCCCAGGTGCCACTTGCCGATGCAGGCGGTGCGATACCCGTGTTGCTTGGCCAGCCCGCCAATGGTCAATCGATCCGGGGTGATCAACGGGGGCCCCCACAGGCGAACGATCCCGCTCTGCAAACGTGACCGCCAGTGGTAACGCCCGGTCAAGATCGTGTAACGCGAGGGCGAGCACACCCCGGACGAGGAATGGGCATCGGTGAAGCGCATGCCCTGGGAGGCCAGCTTGTCGACGTGGGGCGTGGGGATCTTTCCGCGTTCCGGGTTGTAGCATTGGATATCGCCATAGCCGAGGTCATCGGCGTAGATGACCACGATGTTGGGCTGGTCGGCGGAGTATGCCAAGGAGCTCAGCAAGAGGCAGGATGACAGGATTCGTTTTTTCATGAGACGGATGAGTACATTTTATTGGGCCGGGATTATTTCTTTTTTACGAAGCAGCGATTTGCCCAGGCCTCGTAAAGACTAATTGCTTCATGATCACGTTTATGGAGCAGGACTTTTGAAAAATTGTTTCAGTAGTTTTCCATCGAACTGGAAATGGTCTGCGGTGACGTGCCCCCAGCCATCGGTGGATAAATCCACTATCTTGATGAAGGTCTTTTGGCCGGCATATTTTCCCATGTCCCAACTCGCTTCCTGCATCACCTGCTGGTTGATTCCCCTTGCCGTCTCGACCTCCTTGCCGTCCTCCGTACACAGGGCGACGTAGGTGGACGGCCCGTTTCCACCGCCAACCCGAAAGGTCATTTTTCCACCCCTGGGAACGAACAGGGGGGAGATGATGATTCCCGTCTGCGAATCCGATCCCTTTTGGGCCTCCGGGCTTCCCTCCAAGGTGCTCAGGTAATGCGCTCCTTGCTTGTTGTACTCGACGTTGCCGTTAAAAAAACGCGCCCGACTGCCAACGAGGTGCCCAAATTTCCCCTTGATTACCTTCCAAGGCTCGAGCTTGCCTGATTCGAAGTCCAGGGAAACACTGCGATCGCCTGGCTTCGCCGGGATCTTGGGCGCCGGGTTGGATTTGGGCTTCCTGTTGGATGCAGGGGATCCGCCTTGCTTGAGGTTGATCCAGCCGAGGCGGGGGGTTGCGGGGATTTCCTTTCGCCAATCCTTCAGGAGGGCCGCAAGTTCGGCCACCACCTCGGGATATTCATCGTGGACGTTCTTCGCCTGATAAGGATCGATGGACAAATTATAGAGTTGGGCCGGGGGAGCATCTGTCCTGATATTCCCATCGGTCACGTCGCTGTTGACCAACTGGGTCAGTTTCTGGGCCGCGGCCCCCGCCAACAGGTGGCTGCCGACCTGCTTGCCTTGAAACCCGCCTTCATCCTGTTCCGGAATGTAGACCCAGTCCCCCTTGCGCAGGGTCAGATGTTTGGGGCTGTTGGGGGAGATCACCAGGAGCTCCCGCTGCGACTTCGTGTTTTCCCCCGTTAGAACAGCCAACTGACTGACTCCGTCTACAACCGCGTTCTCGGGGAATTTAGCCCCGGCAATGGCGGCGAAGGTGGGAAGCAAGTCAACCTGGCTGATGAGCGCTCCCGATTCAGTGCCCGCGGGGACCTTGCCGGGCCAACGAGCGATGAAAGGCACCCGGTGCCCGCCTTCCCAGGCCCCGAACTTGAAGCCGAGCAACTTGCCGTTGAGGCGGTGTCCAGCTTTCCAGGCCTTTTGCCCGGTGACGTTGAGCATGCCCCCGTTGTCGCTGGTGAAGACAACCAAGGTTTCGCTGGCAATCTTGAGCTCGTCCAGCGTCTTGAGCACTTCCCCCACGATCCAGTCGAGTTCAT
>JAPYUI010000334.1:1308-2808 GCA_029936175.1 Kiritimatiellia bacterium | reverse complement strand
TAAAATGGGTAGGATAACTATATGCATCCAAATCGTACAAGGGAGCACTTCATGTCGCTGAACCGGATATTTTCCTATCTTTGTATCATGGGCAACCTGGGCGCGTACCAAGCCCTGGCCCAATCCTCCATTGGCCTGAACTTCATGGGCCGGAACGGGGCCTCGCTCGCTGCCACGGAAGCCGCCGGGTTCCTGGTGCAGACGAACTGGAACAACCTGGCCTCGGATACCCCGGGATTCGATGGAACGAGCCCGGGGCTGAGGACCTCGAACAACACCATAATCGATGTCAATTTTGAATGGGTGGCCAATGACTCCTGGAGAAGCAATGGGGGCACGGGAACCCCGGATGAAAAGCTCATGAAAGGCATCCAGAAGGCCAATCCAAACCCCGATACCGACGAGGCCACCTCCTACATGTATTTTCGCTGGCACAACCTGCTCCCGGGGTCGACCTATAACGTGATCGTCTACCATGCCCACAACGGCGCGAACGCGAAGGCCAACACCCGGGTCGGGGCCACCACCTATTACTCCGAGAACCAGGCGTCGTACGGCGGAAGCTTCATCCAGGGGACCAACACGACGGCCGGAACCTACCCGGTGGCGAATGTTGTACGGTTCGAGAACGTGAGCCCGGACGGCAGCGGCACGGTCGAGGTCGAGGTTAAAAAGTTCATCGAAGACCCCCAGCTAGCGGATGGGGTCGGGGTGGCCGGCCTCCAGCTGGAGCTACTCTCCGGGGCGTGGCCGGAGGTCAACCCGCCAAATATTCTCCAGGATCCGGCCGATCTACTGGCGGTCGTAGGTGACACCGTCACCCTTTCCATCCTGACCGATGGACCCTGGGACGTGGAATGGTTCACCAACGGGGTCTCCGCAACCCTCGGTACCAGCACGGACTACAACCTGACCACCACGGCGGATCACAAGGATGCCCTGGTCCATGCGGTGGTTTCCAACCCCGCGGGCACAGCCACCTCCCAGACCGCCACCCTGACCCTGGACGACCCTGCCCCAGTCCAACTCGTCCAGGGCTTCCTGCACGTGGAACACTACGGAAACATCGGTGGCGTCATCGTCAGCAACCTGTATAACCATGTGCCCTTCCAGAACCGGGCTTTCGACTACGACCTGTACATCGGAAGTGCCGCCGTCCCGCCCGCCAACCTGAACAATTTCGGCCGGATCGTCGAGGGCTTCGTGCGCACGCCCGTCGACCTCACCCTCAACTTTTTTACCCGTTCGGACGACCAGTCCGAGTTCTATTTCAATCCGGTCCCCGGGACGGGAGCGGCATCCATCCCGAGCGATTTCCCCAACATCACCGCCGATGCCACCGAGCTCAATTGCTGTGACGCCTTCCAGGAACCGGGCGTGGACACAACCACGACAACGGAATTTACCCTGCTCGCGAGCAACTACTACGGAATCGCCGCCCTGTACAAGGAAGGCGGAGGGGGCGATTACTTTGAACTGGCCTGGCGCGCGACCAGTGAC
>JAPYUI010000334.1:0-1208 GCA_029936175.1 Kiritimatiellia bacterium | reverse complement strand
CCACGAACAACCTGCAAAGCGCGGACAGTGGAACCGTCATCCAGGCCAAGGTCTACACCCTGCTCGGCACCCTGATGTCGGATCCGGCGACCATTACCATCAACGGCGATTTCTTCCCACCTGTCCCACTCTCCGCAGGGCTTTTCACCGGCGAGGCCAAAATCGGCATCCTCTTCGACGAGCTGGTTGAAAGCACCTCGGCAACGGATGTCGGCAACTACACCGTGGACGGCGGGAACCTGTCCGTCCTGGGGGTCGAGCTTCCCAACATCGAGAATAACCTGGTCTTGTTGAGCCTGGACGGTGCGCCATCCGCGGGCGTGGATGTCGCGGTCTCCAACATCAAGGACCTCTTCAATAACACCAGCGGCACCGACACCCTGACCCTTGAGGCATCCACCCTGGCCCCGAGCACCCTCGTCAACAGCGTGGACAACCCGGTAAACCCGGGTCGCGGAGCCTACCTCGGGCAGGACAACTACTACGTCGAGGCCGGGGGAAACGATATCTGGGGGACGGGCGATGCCGGCTTCATGGTCAACACCGCCCTGACCGGCGGCTTCGACATGCAGGTCCGGGTACAGAGCCTGGAGGGACCCAATACCTGGACCAAGGGAGGGATCATGATTCGCGAATCCATGGACACCGGGGCGCGCAACCTCTTCCTCCTCGTCACGCGAACCGCGGGCCAGAACGTGCGGACATTCCAGTGGCGCGACACCACGGATGCCGCCTCCGGGGATATCGGCGGGCCAAACCGGCTGCCAAACGTCCCCTACCCCGACGCCTGGCTTCGCCTCGTGCGCGCGGATGGAACGAGCAACCTGATTTCAACCTTCCTCAGCACGGACGGCACCAACTGGACCCCCTTCTATGACCATACGATTCCCGGCGCAGCCCTCCCCGAGACCCTGATCATCGGCATGGCGTCAACCTCACATGACAACGGTGCGGCGGCGGCACCTTCCCGCGTGCTCTTCCGCAGCTTCTCGATCAGCAACCTGGGCGTAACCCCGGTCCCGCTGGCCGTCAACACGAGCGGTGGCAGCCTCGAACTGAACTGGGACAATAGCGCTTCATGGACCCTGCAGACCACAACGGATATCGTGACCGGTCCGTGGATCGACCTGCCCGCCTTAACGCCTCCCGTGAGCCCTTCCTCGACCAACCGGGTCGACTACTATCGATTGAAGCGAGACTAAAAGGTC
>JAPYUI010000333.1 GCA_029936175.1 Kiritimatiellia bacterium | reverse complement strand
CGGATGACGAAGCCGTCGAGGCGATAGCGCGGGCCGCGGGCGAGGAGGCGGTTCTGGGGGTCGCGCTCCTGCAGTTCGGCCGTCACCCGGGCACTTTGCTGGAAGGTTTCGCTGTCCAGGATGAGCCTGAGCAGGGCCTGGTAATCCCAGCCGGATTCCATGAATTCCACCGCCAGCCAGTCGAGCAGTCCTGGGTGGGGGGGAACCTCGCCCTGGGCACCGAAGTCCTCGACGGTTTTCACCAGGCCGGTGCCGAAGACGCCTTGCCAGGTGCGATTCACGATGACCCGGGCGGTGAGGGGGTTTTCGGGGGAGACCAGCCAGCGGGCGAGCTCGAGCCGGTCTTGTGGTTGGGTCTCCGCGGGCCCGGGAAACAGGGCTGCGGGAAGCTTCCGGGCGAGTGCCTCCGATTTGTCGGGCTCGGTGTATTGGCCGCGGTTGAGCACATAGGCCGGCATTCGATCGCCTTGTCGCTCGCGCATGACCATAACCGGCACCTCCTTGAAGCCCTGCTTGCTCATTTCCTTCTCGAGCCGCGCCTGCTCGGCCTTTGCCGCGAGGAGGGGGCCGTCGATCGACCGAAAATAATCGCGCAACAGCTGGTGGTCGGCATCGCTGCGCCCGTCTGCGGGCTTTTTCAGGACGGCCAGCACGGCCGGCTGCAGTCCGCCCGAGCCCTTGAGGTCCGGCGCATCGCTCGACGTCAGCAGAAGCATGAAGCGGCCCACATTGTGATCTGCGAATTTAGAGCTGTGGCGCAGCGTCACGGTCAGCGTTGTTTTGGCTTTTGCCTCCACGGGGGAAGCAAAGAGGAAAAAGGCACTGACTGGGGCCGGTCCCGTCCCGGCGTAGACGGCCCAGCCGCTTGCCGGCTTCCCGTCGATAAGGTTGGTGGCAGGGTAATCCTTCTGGGCAAAGGTTGCCGAGGCCTGCCGGATCGGGATAAGCCGCTTGCCCACGCGGATTTCCACCTCGCTCAATACAAAGTTGCCGTTGGAGCTGCGCGCGAGCTGGCGCGGCTTGGTGAAGGTGTCGTGGGGCAGGGCATCGAGGCGCAGGCCGGTCAGCCGCCCGGCTCCCGGGGCCACGGTCACCGTGTAGGTGGCCCGTTTATTGTGTTCGCCGGTCAACCTCCATGAGCCATCGGGCTCTTTCTTCAAGGTGCCGATCGATGATTTCGCCTCGCGGACCTCGGCGGGCATCCATGAATTCTTTGCAGTCTCGGCCTTTACCGAGAAGGTCTTCGCCCAGTGCTCGAGGCGTTGGTCCAGTGTTTTTTCCGCCTCGGCGGTCACGACCCCGGCCGCCTTGATTCGTTTCGCCAGGTCCGTATTGGGCTGGCTCAGGGGTGAGCGGGCCTTCAGGATGGGATTGGCCGATACGCCCTTGCCGGTTCCGTTTTCGCCGATGTTGTTGAAATAGGCAAAGAGCTGGTAGAATTCGCGTTGGCTTATCGGGTCGTACTTGTGATCGTGGCAACGGGTGCATCCCATGGTGAGGCCGAGCCAGACCGTCGAGGTGGTTTCCACCCGGTCGATCACGTTTTCCACGAAGAATTCTTCGGAGAGGGCGCCGCCCTCGGAGTTCTGCCGGTGGTTCCGGTTAAACGCGGAGGCGAGGACCTGCGAGGGGGTGGCATCCGGCAACATGTCGCCCGCGATCTGCTCGATCGTGAAGCGGTCGAAGGGCATGTTCTCCTGGAAGGCCTTGATGACCCAGTCGCGCCAGGGCCAGTTGCTTCGCCCGGCATCGTTCTGGTAGCCGTCGGTGTCTGCGTATCGCGCGGCATCAAGCCAGCGGAGGGCCTGGCGCTCGGCGTAATCGATGGACCCCATGAGGCGGGTAATCGCTTGTTGATAGCCTTGGTCGGAGGGATCGGCGAGGAAGCGGTCCATCTGCTCGGGCGTGGGGGGCAAGCCGGTCGTGACCAGGGCCGCCCGGCGGAAAAGTGTTGCCCGGTCGGCTCGTGGCGAGGGACGGAGGCCCTCGACCTCGAGCTTGTGGAGAACAAAGGCATCGATGGGGTTTCGTCCCCAGGTGGTCTGGGCCCCGGGAAGCCGGGGCCGGCCGGGCTTCTTGAAGGACCAATGTTGATCCCATTTAGCGCCCTGGGCGATCCAGGCGTCGAGGGCGTCCTTTTCCGCGGCGCTGATGGCGCGTTTCGAGCTCGGTGGCGGCATCTGGTCATCGGGGTCGGTGGTCCGGATGCGCGCGTGGACCTCGCTCTCTGCCAGGCTCCCGGGCTTGACCCCGAAGCGGTCGCCGAGCTTGGCATAGGCGTGGGCCTCGGTATCCAACCGGAAGTCCGACTTCTGGTTCTTTGCATCAGGTCCGTGGCAATGAAAGCATTTGTCCGCGAGGATCGGGCGGATATCCCGGTTAAAGTCTACCGGGCCCTGCGCGGCGAGAGCGGACAGGCCGGTGCCGATCAGTAGGGGACCCAGGATGCAGCCGGGGTGATGGGGCAATCTCATGTGATCTCGTTTAAACAAGGTTGAGCGGGCAGGAAAAGACCGGAATGGCCAAATAGTTAATACAGAGAGTATCCATAGTATAGTATTATGCGCGAGGTTAAATGCCTGGACCGGATGCCGGATATGTATTGCGCGAACCCAGCTCCCGTCTCAACCACCCACGTGGTGGGCTCACGCCTAGGTTTTCTTGGGCGTCTTTGTCCTTTGCTTCCGTGCCGGGGGGACAGGTGGGCGGACGGGCCGCGGGTCGATGGGGTCAAAAAAGCGCATGTTCGCACCGACACGGTCGTGGTCCCCGAGGTCCTCGCGCATGCCCTCGGCCAAGGCCAGCAGGC
>JAPYUI010000332.1 GCA_029936175.1 Kiritimatiellia bacterium | reverse complement strand
CCGACGCGACTGCTTTCAACCATCCTGATCGGCAACACCTTCGTGAACATCGCGATCCCGGTAGTCTGCCTCAACATGGTGGGGAGAGGACTCCACGAGGGGGTCGAGCTGGCCGCGGTCTTCGCCTCCCTGTTCCTGCTGCTTATCTTCGGGGAAATTGGACCCAAACGAATCGCCGTCGCATACCCGGAACGCCTCGCCCTGCTCTATGCAACCCCGCTGAACATCGCCATCCGGTTGTTCAGCCCCTTGCGCCTGATCATCGAGGGCTTGACCCACAAACTGGAACATCGCTTTAAGCCGGGCGGACGTCACCTGTCGGACGATGAATATGCAAGCCTCCTGGAAATGAGCAGCGAGGACGGCGTACTCGATGAAGAAGAACGCCTGATGGTGAAAGGTATCATCCGCCTGGAAGACTTTCACGCGAGCGATGTGATGACCCCGCGAATCGACATGATTGCAATTAATCTCGACGATCCCGACCTGGACCTGGAGGAGGTCATTCTTGCCAGCGCGGTTCGCCAGATTCCCCTGTACCGCGGGCGCCTGGATAACACCATCGGCCTGCTGGATGTCCGCGCCTGGCTGCTTGACCCGGAACGCAGGGTCCAGGACGCGACAACCCAGGTGGAATACGTGCCCGAGATGGCTCCGCTGCATCGCCTGCTCGCAATGTTTATCACCGAAAAGCGCCGCGCCGTTATCGTCGTCGACGAATACGGCGGCACGGCCGGCATTTTGACCCGCGGGGACATCCTGGAGGAGATCGTGGGTGACATAGACGACGAGCAGGGACGCCACGCGCTGCACTTCGAGGAAATCAACTCCACCACCTGGATCGTGGATGGTCGCGTCCCGATCGAAAGCCTCGAAGACCACACGGGCATCGAACTCGACGATACGGGCTCCGAAGACCGTATCGCGGGATATATTTCTGCCAAGCTGGAACGCCTGCCCCGCCCTGGCGACGTGGTACAAAACGAATGCTACTACCTCCGTGTGCAGGGAATGCGGCGCAACCGGATCACCTTGGTTGAGTTACGAAAGAAACAATCGTGAACATTCCCCTCCACATCATGCTCATCGCGTTTGGGCTCATTGGCTCGGCTTTTTTCAGCGGCATCGAGACCGGGATATTTGCAATCAATCGCATCCGCCTGAAACACCTCGTGCGCAAGCAGAAACGGGGGGCCAAAACACTTGAACAGTTCTTGTCCAACCCCGACCACCTGCTCGGGACACTACTGGTGGGCAACAACCTCTGCAACATCATCGTGTCGGTCGCTGCAGCCAGCCTGGGCACCACGCTGGCGGGCCGCAGCGGCAACCTCGTTGCCTACATCTGCACGACCCTTTGCGTCTTGATCTGCTGCGAGTATCTGCCCAAGGCCTGGTTCCAGGGACGACCCGAGGTTCGCATCCGGCCCTTTGCCAGGCTCCTCAAGTTTGCCGGTCGCTTTTTTTATCCAGTGAGCATGAGCTTTACCTTTCTCGCCCGCATCCTGGTGCCCGTGCGGACCCCGGAAGACCCTGGGGATGCAGCCACGATCACCCGGGACGAGTTTCTTTACCTGACCCGCGTGGGGGAAAAGGCGGGGACCATCACGCGTTCGGAACGCCGCCAGATTGCGGCCGTGTTCGCCCTGGAGGACAAGACCTGCGCCGAGATTATGATTCCACGTGAGGACATGGTGTACGTTCACCTTGACAGCCCGGTCGACACCATCCTGAGCACGGCGCGAAAGCACCAGTTCAGCCGACTGCCGGTCTACGATGAGCGGACACACATATTCACCGGCATCGTCTACGTGTACGATCTCTTTTCCAAGGCGAAGCCGGACACGACGGCAAAGGATTACCTGCGCCCGCCGCAATTTATACCATCCCATACGCGGGCGGATGAAATCCTGCCGCGCATGCGGATGTCGCATCAACCCCTGGCGATGATTGTGAACGAGCGGGACGAGGTGATTGGCCTGCTGAGTCTCGAGGATGTGCTCGAGGAAATCGTGGGGGAGTTTTAACCGGTTCCCCGGCCCAGTTTCTGCCCCGGTGAACCGGGCCTTCCACCGCTTTGCGGACGCAGGGGTAAAAAGATGGCGAATTGGTTTCCCGTTGCCGGGAAAACCTATTTAATCGCCCCTTTCGCAAACAACCCTTATCGACGGAGTATCTTGACATGGCCTACGAACGTACAGACGGACGCACCCCGGAGCAGTTGCGCCCGGTCAGCATGGAACCGGGCATCGCGCCCACTGCCGCGGGGTCGGTACTGATCAGCATGGGAAATACCAAGGTGATCTGTGCGGCATCGATTGAAAACCGGGTGCCGCCCTGGATGCGGTCGCAGGGGGTTCCCGGGGGATGGTTGAGCGCCGAATACAGCATGCTCCCCTACTCGACCCCGGAACGAAATCGACGGGAGATCGGGAAGATCGGCGGACGCACCTCGGAGATCCAACGCTTGATCGGCCGCTCGCTCCGCCAGGCCGTGGACATGACAAAGATTGGCGAGCGCTCGATCACGATCGACTGCGACGTGCTGCAGGCGGATGGCGGAACGCGCACGGCATCGATTACCGGTGGTTACGTGGCACTGCAACTGGCGATCAAAACCCTGCTGAGCGATGGCAGACTCGATGCGGATCCAACCCGCCAGGCCATCGCCGCCGTAAGTGTCGGGATCGTCGACGGGACACCCTTGCTGGATTTGCCCTATGTAGAAGATGCCGCTGCGGCAACGGACATGAATGTGGTGATGACCGGTGACGGACGATTTATCGAGGTGCAGGGCACCGCGGAGGAGCAACC
>JAPYUI010000106.1:10547-15557 GCA_029936175.1 Kiritimatiellia bacterium | reverse complement strand
CCGGCCAGACCCTTGAACTGATCGTGACAAACAGCCTCCCACGCGCTTATTATCGGCTGCGCGCAGGCAATCCCTGAGGCTCCCGGGCGGTTAAGGTTGAACCCACGTAAAAACGTGACATCCTTCCCATCTACCGGTATACAGCGGCGCGTTTAGAGTGCCATGAGGACCCGATGGACGTCGACAAGCTAAAACAAATCAAGGACACCGCCCTGGGCGAGGTCAACGAGGCGCCCGACCTCGATGCGGTGGAAACCCTGCGGATCAAGTACCTCGGGCGCAAGGGACTCCTCCAGGACGTCATGAAGGCACTCAAGGATGTGCCGGATGAACAAAAGGCCGGCTTCGGCCAGGCGGCAAACGCGCTCAAGCAGGAGGTCCAGGCCGCGCTCGAGGAACGCAAGCAGGCGGTGAGCGGGGACAGCGAACAGGCCACCGCGGACGCCTTTGACTTCACGATGCCCGGGCAATGGCGCGGGCTCGGTTCCGCCCACCCGATCAGCCAGATCACCGACCGCGTGGTCGATATCTTCTCCGCCATCGGCTTCACCGTGGCTGAGGGCCCGGACATGGAGGATGTCTTCCACAATTTTGATGCCCTGAACACCCCGCCGGAGCACCCGTCGCGGGATGCTCGAGACACTTTCTACCTGGACAATGGCAAGCTGCTCCGGACCCATACTTCACCGGTGCAGATTCGGTACATGGAGAACAACAAGCCGCCGGTGCGGATTCTCTCGCCCGGGCGATGCTATCGCAGGGACACCGAGGATCGCACCCATAGCGCCAACTTCCACCAGGTCGAAGGCCTCTACGTGTCCGAAAGGGTGTCCCTGGCCGACCTGAAGGGCGACATCGCATATTTCGCCCGCGAGATTCTCGGCCCGGAGGTACAGGTCCGCTTCCGCCCGCATTTCTTTCCCTTCACCGAGCCGAGTATTGAAGTCGATTTTTCCTGCCACGTCTGCGCGGGCCAAACGAGCTCGAAGGGCTGTGCCACCTGCAGGGAAAGCGGCTGGATAGAGATCATGGGTGCGGGCATGGTCGACCCGGAGGTCTTCAAGGCGGTTGGGTACAACCCGGAAGAGGTCACGGGCTACGCGTTTGGCATGGGCATCGAGCGGATCGCCATGGTCATGCTCGATATCGACGATATCCGGCGCCTCTACCAGAACGACGTTCGTTTCCTGAAACAATTTTGATCTTTATGACCCGGTATCCATCATGAAACTCCCCCTGAGTTGGCTAAAAGAGTATGTGGATTTCGAGGATTCGATTTCCGGGTTGAGCGACAGGCTCACCTTCTCCGGCATTGAGGTAGAGGCCATCGCGCAGGTCGGCTTTGACCCCGATGCGTACACTGACGAGGACCTGGACCGGATCGTGGTCGCGGAAATCCGTGACATACAGCCGCATCCAGGGGCCGATCGTCTGACCCTGTGCACGGTAAACGATGGAAACGCGGACTCGGTCGTCGTCTGCGGCGCGCCCAACGTGCGGGTCGGCATGAAAACCCTCTACGCCCCGGTCGGGGTGACCCTGGCCAACGGTTTGAAGCTGAAAAAAGCCAAGATCCGCGGGGTGGAATCCCTGGGGATGCTCTGTGCCGAGGACGAGTTGGGCATCAGCGACGACCACGAAGGCATTATCGACCTGCCGGAAGGTATCGGCCCAGGCACACCGATTCGCCAGGTGTACACGGAAGCGCCGGAGCTCGTGTTAGAGCTGGAGATCACGCCCAATCGCCCGGACTGCCTGAGCGTCATGGGCGTTGCCCGGGAGGTCGCCGCCCTGTACGGCAGCGCACTCAAGGTACCGGATGTCGACTTTCCGGAAAACGGCGAGGCGGTCGAGTCGCTCACCTCGGTAGAGGTCCTCGACACCGAGCGCTGTCCCCGCTACACCGCGCGCGTCCTGACCGGGGTCCAGGTCGGGGAGAGCCCGGAATGGATGCAACGCAGGCTTAGCCTCGCGGGGATTCGCCCGATCAACAACGCCGTCGATATCACCAACTACGTTATGCTCGAATGCGGGCAACCCCTGCACGCCTTCGATTACAGCCTGCTGAAAGGACCCCGCATCATCGTCCGCAACGCCGCCGAGGGCGAAACCATGAACACCCTCGATGGACAGGAACGCACCTTCACCCCGGACCACCTGATGATCGCCGATGCAGAACGCGCCGTCGCGGTTGCGGGCGTCATGGGCGGCGCGGACAGCGAGATCCGTGAAAGCACGGAGACCCTGCTGTTGGAAAGCGCGATGTTTGATCCGGCCAACGTGCGCGCCACCGCCCAGCACCTGGACATGAACACCGAGTCCTCCTATCGATTTGCGCGCGGATGCGACATCGGCGGCGTCGACTGGACCAGCCGGCGCGCGGCGGCCTTATTGGTTGAGCACGCCGGGGCAACAGCAGCCCAGGGCGCGATTGATGTCTATGCAAAACCAGCCGAGGCGGGCAGCCTTAGCTGTCGATATGAAAAAATCTACCAACTCGTGGGCGTCCAGGCGGACGCCGACGCGGTCAAGAGGATCTTCAACGCCCTGCACTTGACCGTCCTGGAGGAAGACGCCCATTCCTGCACGGTACGCATCCCGACTTTCCGGCGCGATTTGACCCGGGAAGTCGACCTGATCGAGGAATTCTCCCGCATGTACGGCCTGGACCAGATTCCCGCACCGGCGCCGCGGGCGGAGATCGTGACCGGTGCCGACGATTCCGCCGTGCGGGCCGAGCGGCGTCTACGCCGGCAGCTGGCCGGGCTCGGGCTCCAGCAGATCATGAATTACAGCCAGACCGCCCGCCCGCTGCTGGACGCCCTGGATCCGGGGCGCAGCGATGCGCGGATCGTGTTGCCGCTACCGATGAGCACGGACAAATCGATCCTGCGGACCTCCCTCTTACCCCAGCTGGTGGATACCCTCGGTCGGAACAAGGCCTACCAGAATCATGAAGCCGCAATATTTGAACTGGGCAGCGTCTTCTCCCTGGACGACGGGGAATACACCGAGGGCACGCACCTGTCGATCGGCCTGCTGGGCCCCATCGGTCGCAGTCCACTGGACAAGCAACGACCGGTAACAGAGGAAGAGATGTACGGGTGGATAAAGGGCGTGCTCGAGCAGCTTGCCGCGACCCAGGAATGCAGCTTCAGCTTCGAGGCCCTGGAAAGCCATCTCTACGCGCCGGGTCGGGCAGCCCGCGTGCTCAGGGATGGAGAAGCCATCGGCGAAGTCGGACTGGTCAAAGCTGAACTGCGCGAAAAACTACGCATGACAGAACCCGTGGCCGTCGCGGAAATCAATGTCGCAGCTTTCCTCCACGTGTCATGCACCCCCAACAAGATGAAGCCGGTACCGCCCTACCCCTCCACCCGGCGGGATGCCGCCCTCGTCGTCGACGAATCGGTCAAGCACGCCGACGTGATGAAAGTCATCCGCGCCAACGCGCCACGGGAACTGGAACAGGTTGAAATGTTCGACGTGTTCCGCAGTGAGAAACTGGGCGAAGGAAAGAAGAGCATGGCGTACAGCTTCACCTACCGTTCGGCCAAGGGCACGCTCACCGACGAGCAGGCGACACGTTTCCATGAAAAAGTGAAGGATCGCCTGCGGGATCAACTGAAGGCCGATGTGCCCCGGGGTTGACAGGGCTCTAAGGCACTTGAAGGCATCCCCTCTCCGCATGGGCGACATCCTTATTATACCGACCGTGTACAAGTAAATCAACGTCAAGTTGATACAAGATTCTCCCCTTTTTTCATTAATCATTTGCAAGGGATTTGGTATACTTCAGGAAGACTCGTTCTTTACCAAAACTAATTTTGATTGCCCCGCAACACCAAGTTGTATCAGGCGTATTTCCTCTAGCCTTTTTATTTCTACGGGAGCACGCGATCTGGTGTATGTTCGTACCCTTTACGTAAGGCAGTAACATGCATCAGTAAGTGCACCCACCTTTGAGCTTGGGCTCAGAGAGTAAACCTGGTGCCGTTGCGGGGTTTTTTTTATCCGCCTTCACTCCAGGCTAATTTCATTGATTTCCAGCAAGCCTCAGGTGCATATACTGGGCATGCGCATATCCTGTATCATCCTGGCCGCGGTCCTCTGTGGTGCAGGGGTGGGCCTCCCCGCCCACGCCCAGAAAAAAGAGAAGAAAAAAAATACCGGGAAGACCTACGAAAAAACCCAGTACAAGAAACACAACCGGGATCGGATTGCCGACCTGGCAGCCGGCAAGGTCGGCCCGGTTATTGCGTATTTCACACAATACCTGGAAGCGCACCCGAAAGACCTGGAGTCACTGTACGGCCTCACCCTCGCCTACGGATTGGCTGACCAGGGAGGGAAGGCGGACCACACCTTGCAGCGCGCCCTCGAAACCGGGCTGGACATAGGGCGCTTTATCGCCGGTCCCCGAACCTTGACAGAAGCCCTGCGGGAGCGGGCGATTTTCAAGGAGGCGGCACGGGACCTGCGCCTGCTGCACGGCCCGATGCTGGGCGACTTACGCCCGGACGGCGGCACGGTCTGGTTGCGCACCGCGAAGGCCGCCCGCATCCGTATCGAGGTCGGGGAGAAGGAGGGAAACCCGGTGGCCAATTTCACCGGGGAAACGCGCGCGGAGGACGACTTCACCGGCACCGTCAAGCTACACGGCTTGCGCCCGGGTGTTTCCTACACCTACCGGGTGTTCATCGATGATCAACTCGCGGATCGCAAGCTCCCCCAGCGGCTGCAGCTCCCCGCTGACCTCAACCGGAAATTCCACATCGTGTTTGGCGGTGGCGCGGGATACACCCCCTGGTACGAGCGGGTGTGGTCGACAATTGAACTGCATAACCCGACCGCGCTGCTCCTGCTCGGCGACAACGTGTACATCGACACGCCGGAAGTCCCGGAAGCCCAGCGCTACTGCTACTACCGCCGGCAATCGCAAGGACCTTTCCGTTCACTCACCGCCCACACGCCGGTCTACGCGATCTGGGACGATCACGATTTCGGCAC
>JAPYUI010000106.1:9131-10447 GCA_029936175.1 Kiritimatiellia bacterium | reverse complement strand
GCGGAAGAAAAAATCAACGGGGTGTTTGTCCTCGCGGCCGACCGGCACCGCTCGGACGCCTGGAAAACCGAACGGCCCGAAGGCTATCCTATTTACGAATTCATGAGCTCGCGCCTGACCAATGTGCATACCCACCCGGTGATCAAGGCCTCGATCTTCGGCTACAACAAGAAATGCTCCTTCGGAAAGATCAGCTTCGATTTCACCCGGGCGGACCCGACCGTGACCTACACCATCTTCAGCATCGACAACGAGCAGATCTGGGAGATGTCGCTGGGCCTGAAGAAGGACCTGAGCTTCTAGGCACTTCAAGCCACCGGGGCGCCAGGGGAAACCCAAGCGGACGACGGAGGGATCAGGGCCGCATCCGCCGCCAGAGCAGCAGTATCCACCCGAGGAACAAGGCCCCGCTGGAGGGCTCGGGAATGGTCATCACGCCCAGGCCCCCGGCAAAATTGATGGCAAACTGGCCGCCGCCCGCTTCCAGGTTCCCTTCCGCACCGGCCAGGCCGCTCACGCCGAGCCAGGTACGGCCGTCGATCAGGACCTGCTGCCCGGGGGTGAGGGCAAAGAGCTGGTTCACTTTCCCGAGGTTATAGCCCAGGGTCCCGGCAGAGGCAAATTGCTGGATGGCACGTGCTTCACCCGACGAAAGGGCATGGTCCCATACGCCGATATCATCCAGGAAACCGGTCATGTTCTGCCCGCGACCGGCGATGAGCAAGGGTTCGGTATTGGAAAAGCCGTTCCCGTGATCGTAGGTGCCGGAACCGCTGGCCACGCCGTCGAGGTATTCCGCCCAGTTCCCGTTATCCAGGGTAAACACCAACTGGTGCCACTGGTTGTCCAGGACGACATCCGTATCCCTTCCACGATTCATGTTGAAGTCTCCTGTCACCCCGTCGCTCGTGTCGATCCGCATGTTCGTATCCTGGCTGCTGGCATTGCGATTCCACATCCAGGTCTGCCCGGGATTGCTCTCGGTTCCCTTGCGCATAAAGCGAAACCAGTCCTGATTCTGCGCCGCATCGGCCTTGATCCAGGCCGACAGGCTCAACTGGTGGCGTATACCCTCCAGCGAGGAGGAGTTGGGAACGCTGACCAGGCCGGCATTCCCGGAGACCCCGGTTGCCTGGAGGGCCTGGCCGCTGCCGAAGGGGCTAGCCGGGTTAAAAGCCATGCTCGCCCCGACCGTCCCGTGGTTCCCTTTGGGGCTCTGGTCTGCGGCATCCGAGCCGTCAAAGGAATAATAGGCCACCAGTTCCGCGGAAGCGAAACCGGTCAAGCCCGCGATCAACAACACGGGGAGGGCGAGG
>JAPYUI010000106.1:0-9031 GCA_029936175.1 Kiritimatiellia bacterium | reverse complement strand
TTCCGCGGAAGCGAAACCGGTCAAGCCCGCGATCAACAACACGGGGAGGGCGAGGAGCCCGGGAGCCGGGATCGCCAGGGAGGCTGCAGAACGGGTATGGAGAAAGGTTCGTCTTTTCATGGGGACATGGTAATTCATGGCCCCCGACCATTACAAGACCTCCCCGCCGAATAGGACTTGGAATTTGCGGGGCCCTGTAGCCAAATGAGCCCATGAAATGGATTCCCTGCCTTTTCGGACTGGTCCTCTCCGCCACGCTCCTGCACGCCCAGCGACTTGCCCTTCACCCGGGTGACCGCATCCTCCTCTACGGCAATTCGTTCATCGAGCGCATGCAGGAAAACGGGTCCTTCGAGGCTCACCTGCACCTCGCCCATCCCGGGTTTAAACTCGCATGCCGCAGCCTGGCCTGGACCGGGGACGAGGCGGGCCACCGCCTCCGGCCCGAGGGGTATCCCGGCCACCTCAAGAAACTGCTGGCAGAGTGGCCGGCACAGCACGTCCTGGTGGCCGTGGGCATGAACGAATCCTTCCACGGCCCGACCGGTCTCGAGGCGTTTCGCGCCGACCTGGCGCGCTACCTGCAGGAACTCAAGCGGCGACACCCCGCGGCCAGCCTCACCTGTCTCTCGATCATTGCCGTCGAGGAAAACGCCTACAGTGAGGCCGAGCGGAGGAATCGTGATATCCAGCGCTACAACCGCGTACTCCAGGCCGTGGCCCGGGAGCAAGAGGCGGGCTACGTTGACCTCTTCACCCCAAGCCAACAGCTCTACCGAACATCGGACCAACGGCTGACCCTTGACGGCCAGCACCTGGCGTCCGGGGGACACCGGCAATTGGCACCCATCATCGCTGAAGCCCTGTTGGGACCCAAGGCGACCCGCGCAATCGACGCCGGGCGGTTGAAGGAAGTCGCCCGGGCCGTCGCGCGCAAGCACGGCGTGAACGCGACCCTCACCCGCCCGATTAACGCGGTGATCTACTACGGCGTCCGCGCGCGGGCCAACGAGTACCGGGCAGAGATGCCGCGCTATCACGCCCTGGTCAAGAAAGCGGACGCGTTCATCCACCACCTGGTTCAGCACCCGGAACCTTACCCGGAGCAGGCCCTCACCCTGCCCCCACTGGAACCGGCGAAGGGACGGGATGCAGGGAGAGGAGCCGGGCAAATATTCAGCCCGGCCGAGCAGGAGAAAACCCTGAAGGTTGCGGAGGGCTACGCCTTGAACCTTTTCGCCGCCGAGTCAGGTTTTCCCGAATTGAAAAACCCGGTCCAGATAGGCGTCGATCACCGCGGACGTATCTGGGTGGTGACCATGCCCTCCTTTCCCCACACCATCCCCGGGGAACAACCCGCGGACAAGATCCTCATCCTCGAGGACACCGATCGCGATGGAAAGGCCGATCGCTGCACGACCTTTGCCGACGGACTCAACGTGCCAGACGGCCTGGCCTTCTACCGGGACGGGGTCATCATCTCTGCCCAACCGCGATTAATCTTCATGAAAGACACGGATGGGGACGATGTGGCCGATGTACAGGAGGAACTGCTCCGGGGAATCGACGTCACCGATGCCCATCACGGGGGGATGATCGCCCTCAGCCCGATTGGGGACATCCTGTTCTGCGATGGGGTCTTCCACCGCTCGCAACTGGAGACGCCCTTTGGCGTGTGCCGGGGGGTCGACGCGACGACCTATCGCTTTCGTCCCACGACCCGCAGCGTTCGCCGTGAGTACCAGACGCTGACCCCCAACCCGTGGAAGATCACTTTCGACCGCTGGGGAAACCTGCACCACATGTACGGCGACGGCTTCGTGCAGGACAGCCACGCGATTCCCTGGACCCCCTTCGGGGTCTACCACCCTTTCGGGCGCTCGATTGCGATCCGGTATGGCAAGGGTTCCGGGGCCTGTACGATCAGCAGTCCGAACTTTCCCGATGCCTACCAGGATGGCATGGCCTCCGCCACCTTGCTTGGACGCTATTTCGTCGCGATTTCCAGGATGTCCGCCGAGACCGGCCCGTTCAGGGCCTCCGATCGACTGGACCTCGTGTCCTCGTCGAATGCAGCCTTCCGCCCGGTGGACATGGCCTTCGGCTTCGACGGCGCAATGTACATCTCCGACTTCTGCAGCCCGATCATCGGGCATGCCCAGCACCCGATACGCGATCCCGGGTGGGACCACACCCACGGACGCATCTGGCGGGTAGTGCACACGGGAAAAGCCCTGGTCAAGGACTGGCCCAGGATGGATGGTGCGACGCCCGAGGCCTTGCTCAAGCTATTTCAACATCCACAGGACCTCGTGCGGGACCACGCGCGAAATCAACTCCGGAACCTGGACCGGCTGGACACGCACCTGGATGAGTACGTAAAGACGCTCGACCCCACGATCCCGGAACAAGGTCAAGCGATGCTGGAATGCCTCCGCCTGTTTATCGAGCATCAATTTGTGCGGCCCGGGCTCTTCGCTTCCCTGCTCCACAGTGATGATCCACTCACCCGCGCGGGGGCCATCCATTTACTGCGCTTCCAACCCGGGCAGGAGATGGCCCTCCAGTGGTTGAACCAGGCCGCACAGGACCCGCATCCGCGGGTACGCCTGCAGGTGATCACCACGCTCTCGCACCTACAGGAGGTACAACTGGAATGGGCCGCCCTCCTGGGTCGGGTCAAGGTCGATGACGCCCCGGCCCTTCAACAGGTCCTCGCCGACGCCAGTCACGGCATCGACCCCGCCCGTGGGCCGGAAGTACCGATCCTGGAAAAACCGGCCGATGCACGCATCGAGCACTGGTTGCTGGAGGAGGATGAAGGGGGCTTCATGCACTATGATGAAAACAACAAGGATAAGCCCAAGCAAAAGGATGCCCACCTGCGTAGCTGGCTCAAGGCCCCACAAGGCCAACGGGCCATTCTCTCGGTAAAGACGGGGTACGTGACGGTGTATATAAACGGCCATCCCGTGCTCGACCAGGCCACCTTCTGGAGCTCGGACTGGAATGTACAGATCGAGTTGCAGGCGGACTTCAACGAGATTGAGGTGCAATTCGGGAAGGACCGGCGGGCCCGCGGACCCGCCCCGGTTTACGTCTACGATACACAGGGCCGGGTCCTGGCCGGGGCACTTTTTCCCTCCGATGAAGCCTCCCTTCGCGACATGCAGGCGGCCTACCGGAAACAACAGGGACTCAGCGGGGATGAAATCCGCATCAGCACCGTCCCCAACCAACTCGCCTTCTCGCCGCGCACCATCCGCGTCAAGGCCGGGCAGGAGATCCGGTTGACCTTCTCGAACACGGACCTCGCCATGCACAACCTGGTGATGCTCAACCCGGGGACCGACGAGGCGGTTGGCTTGCTCGCGGACAAGCTGGCGGCGGATCCGGACGCAATGGCCAGGCACTATGTCCCCGAAACACAGCATGTTCGCTGGGCATCCAGGCTCCTGAAGCACAAGGAATCGGAGGCCTTAGACTTCACCGCTCCAAAGGAAAAAGGAGCCTACCCTTTTCTCTGTACCTTCCCAGGGCACTGGCGTGTCATGCGCGGGGTGATGCTCGTCGAGTAATCAAGGGTGCCACGGGTATTCCGGCAGAGAAATCCGGGCAACCGCATCGTAGATCTGCTGGTACGAGATCTTCACCGGGTCCCGCTCTCCCGGGCGGCCCGGAACACCGGGTCCGCGGCTTGCAGCAACTTGAGCCGCAGGTCCCCCGCCAAATCGGGATGTGTTTCCAGGTACCGGCGGATGATCTTTGCGGCCGGCGCCGAGCGATGACCGGAAAACCCCGCGTCCAGCCAGGCCTTGGGAAAGAAAATATCACCCGTCGCCCTGACCTCCGGGAGCAGGGCGAGGAGTTTTCCCAGGTCTTGCATGCTTTCAAAGGGGGCGTTCGCCAGGTCCTGTTCCACGCGAACCGGGTGCTGCAGGTAGCGAAGGGCCGTCAGCACCCAGGGCTCGGGCTGCCGCTTTTCCGCGCTCGACAAGGCCTGGAAATACGCAGCGCGAAGGCCCGGGTCCGGGGACAGGGCCGGCATGATGAAGGCAAAGCGCTTCCGGCGATCGGCATCCGCGATGCGTGCATGCTGTGCTGCCAGCACGTCCACCCCGCGCACCGCGAGCTCCAGGGCCATGTAGGATTCATCCGGCTCGGACAATGCCAGGTCGAGCTCGCCTTTTCCCGACCAGATCGCGTGCAGGCGTTCGACCATGACCGGGGAGCGAAGCAGGGCGACCCAGGCCTTGAAAAAAGCCTTCCGCATCGATGCGGGGTAGTCGGCCCGCATCAGGTTCCAGAGCAGGCCTTCCGAGGCCTGGGCGTCACTGATCCCCTTCCGCTGCGGATCCTGCCACAGGCTGTCCTCGCGCAGGATATCCAGCAGGTACGCTGACAGCTGGGGGTCCCGCTCATGCGGCAAACGCTGGCGCAGGAAATCCAGGTAATGATGGCGAGCGATTTTTCCCGCCAGCATATTTTCGCGAAGCGCCAGCCAGGCCGCCCCGCGCAGCAGGGGATTCGTATCCCGGACCCGGGTCCCCAGGTACCTGCCCAGCTCCCCTTTCTCCAGGGGATACATGCCATAGGCGAAGGGATCCCGGTCGCTGCTGAGGCGCGGGAGGCCGCTCCCTTTCACGAGCGGATTCACCCAGGCCGCGAGATCCTCCTTCGCGGATCCTTCAAAACACCGGACCAGGTCATCAAAATCGGCATTGCCCCAGGCATAGCGTGCCAGGTAATCCCGCATGGCATCCTGGAAGGCTACAGAACCGATTCGCTCCTCCAGCTGGCGCATGACGATCGGCGCCTTGAGGTAGATAATCGCCCCATAGATCGAGCCGGCATCCGCCAGGTTTCCCAGGTCCTGCAAAATGGGGTTCGGCCCTTCGGAACGATCGATGCGATACGCGCCGGGATAGTGGCGAAGCAGAAACTGCAGGTCGTGGTTCATCTCCGGGAAGGCCGGGTGGACGATTTTTGCGGCAAAAAAGTTAGCGAAGACCTCCTTCAGCCAAACCTCATTGAACCAACGCATCGTCACGAGGTTTCCAAACCACATGTGCGCGGTTTCGTGCGCGATCAACGAGGCGCGGCGAAGCCTTTCCTGCGCGGTCGGGGTCGCATCGAGCAGGATCGACCGGTCGCGATACAGAATGGCCCCCACATGCTCCATTCCACCGTATTGGAAGCCCGGGACGAGGGCGAAATCAAACTTGGCAAAGGGCTGCGGGATACCGGTGTAGGCCTCCAGCCAGTCGAGCGCATCAAGGTGCAGATCGAACACCCGGTCGAGATTTCGGGCGATGCGCTCGGGGTCGGATTCACGATGGAACATCCGGATGCGACGACCGTCCCGGGTGCGCTCAAGCACCTTGTAACGCCCGGCGGTGAAAGAAAAAAGGTAGGTCGGAAGCAAGGCGGTCGGTGTAAACCGGATGCGCTTGCGCGAGTCGGTTGTGTGCTTTTCGAAATCGACCGGGGCATTGGCCAGGGCCTGCCAGGCGGAGGGGATTTCCAGGCTGAGGGTAAAGCGGGCCTTGAGGTCGGGCTGGTCAAAACAGGGAAAACATTCGCGGGCGCGGGCCGGGACAAAAAGGGTGTAGAGAAAATCCTCGCGGCGATTCATCGGTGCGGTGCCAGCGACAAAGTGCACACGGAGGCTGTATCGACCATCCCGGCCAGGGGCAAGCCCCTCGCGCACGACCAGGTGCTCGTTCGTGTGGGCGTAGGCGACCGGGCGGTCATTCAAGCGGACGCTTTCGATGCGACCGTCGACGGGGGCAAAATCGAGGACGATCGGGGCGTCGGGGTTCTCGGCCCGCCAGGAGAGGCTCACCTCGCCGGTGACCGGACGATCGGGGTCCGCGGGAATGTTGAAGGAGATGAGGTCGTAGCGCAGGTCGTGAATCTGCGACGCGCGAAGACGCGCGAGCTCAAGGGATACGCCGGGCTCGAGGGTGACCGGGTCCAATGCAAGACCCCGGGGCCCCGGCAAGCCGGAGAAGAGGCATACAGCTGCCAGCAGGCGCACGGGAGGTTTAGCGTTTGGGATTAACATGGATTCGCGGGATCTGCCCGGGTGAAAAAAGGTGTTGTTTTAAAGGCACGGCCGACACCCCTTCCCTATCAAACATAAAAGAACTCTCTTTTTAATTGGATAGCACCTATACTACAGCATAGTGGAGAGCCAAATGTCAGTGCAAGTGGAACCCCCTTCATGAATTCAAGCCAGTTATTCAACGAAATGCCCCGAGACTTGGCCCAGACGATCCTGTATTACCTGAGGGACGAGCAACGCGAGGCGTACAAGGCCGCAATCAACACCTTGGCCCAGCATCGAAAGCTCCGCCCGGTCTTCGTTCAACGCAAGCCGAAGGAGGCCCAGATTCAATGGCTGGCCCAGACGCTGTCGCTCAAGGGCAGTGCCGAAGTGGGTGACCAGGTCCTCTCTATTTTCCTCATGCAGGGCCGACAGGAGATGCTGAAGCATTTTCTGGACGCCATGGGTATCGAGCACGACGGGGAGGGATCGGTGGAAGACCTGCCGGAGACCCTGGACAGCACTCGCTTGCACTCTTCGGTAGACAACCTGCTCCGCAGCTATCCCGAGCAGGAAGGCGTGCTGTACCTCAAGATATTCCAGCAGCAGAGCGAGGAGGGCTGGCCGGAACTCCAGGCTATTATCGATACCGACCCGCGCTTTACCTCCACCGTAGAGGCCATCGACTGACATGAAACGACGCCTGCAATGGGGCCTTGCGGTGGGCATCTGCTGCCTGGCGATCGCCCCCGCCCTGCACCCGGCATGGGGCCAGGAACCGGTGCCCGCCCCGGATATCGACCTCGATCCCCTGGTCGCCGATCTCGACTCACCGAAATTTCGCGTGCGCCAGGAAGCTGAACGGGACCTGCGGAACCTGCCTGCCCAGCGCCTGCCCGAGCTGGAGGCACGCATCGATCCGGACAATCCCGAGCAACGCACTCGGATTCTACGCGTAGCCAATTACATCAAGGACCATGGACCACAAGGCGTGCGCACCCTCACCGCCAAGGCACTGGATCCCGAGTTGAGCAGTGACAAGCGGAATAAGGCCTTCCGAAAACTTGCCAAGTTGATCTGTGACGGTGATACCACCGCGATCACGGCCCTTTCCAACCTGTCAACCCGTACGAATAACCGGGGGAACAACGGGGACGCCGCCCGCATGCGGATGGAGCAGATGAACAACTTGCGCGATGCGTTTAAGATCCTGGGGGATGCGGCGGGCGAGGACAACCATCACGCCATCACCGCCCTCGTGGTGGCCGCCAAGGTACCGACCCTGCGCAGCTATGCACCCCATGCCCTTGGTCAAGCCGCCGCAAAAGGAAGCGAAAAGGCCCTGGAAATCCTAACCCAGCCGGTCAAGTTCGGCCTGAATGCCTCGAGCACCATTCTCGCCTTGCAGCCGGCTATTTCCCAGGAGAATCCCGCCGCCATCAAGGCCCTTCAGGCTATGCTCGAAAAACCCGGGAACGGTGGATTGCATTATATAATCGCAACCGCCCTGCAGGCGGCGGCGGCCCAGAACAACCAGGGCGCGGTCGACGCGCTGGAGTACATTGTCGAGAACAACACCAGTTCCAGCACCTTGAAACGCGCACTGGACGGCCTCAAGCTCGCGTCGCAGAAGGGAAACGAAAAAGCCGCGACCCTCGTCAAGACCTGGCAGCCCAAGCTGGATGCCCAGCTCAAGAACCGGGGGCAGGTGAACGGGAGGGGCGCCATCCGCATCGCGCCAAACGTTCAAGGGCCCATCCGCATCGCGCCGGGCATGCGTATCGCGCCGAACATCCGCGTCGCGCCGAAAGTTCCCATCGCGCCCAAAAAGTAATATCCCCGACCAGGGGGACTTCAACCCTGCGGATCGTCTACTTCTTCCAGCTGAATCGTATCCACCAGCTTCCCGCGGATCGTCGCCTCGGTCAGGGTCACGATGGTCTCGCCCGAGTTCACCCGCTCCTGTTCCCGCAGGATGCAGATGGCCCGGACAACGTTCTCATTCTGGTCCTCCGCCAGGTCAAAGAAAAATGGATTCAGCCCCCAGTAAAGCGAGAGCTGGTTCATCAACATGGCATTCCCGGTAAAGGCGTAGATGGGCACCTTGTCCGGACGCAGCCACGAGGTATTGCGAGCCATGAGCCCGGTCTTGGTGAACACGATCAGGGCCGCGGCATTACATTCGCCGGCCAGCATGGAGGCGGATTTCACCAGCCTGGCATACTTCGTGTCGAGGCGAGCGGATTGCGCATACCCGGCACCCCCGCTGCGCTCGATCCGCCGGGCAATACGGTCCATGATCTCGATGCACTTGACCGGGTAGCGGCCAACCGAGGTTTCGCCGGACAACATGATCGCATCGGCCTGCTCATAAACCGCATTCGCCACGTCCGTGATCTCGGCCCGGGTAGGCGCCGGATTTTCGATCATGGACTCCAGCATATGCGTGGCCACGATCACCGGTTTACCCCGCTCAATGCAGCACTTGACGATTCGGCGCTGGATAATCGGCAATTCTTCGTAAGGCACCTCGATCCCCAGGTCTCCCCGTGCGACCATGATGCCGTCTGCGGCTTCAATGATATCATCCAGGTTACTCAAGCCTTCCTGGTCCTCAAGCTTGGCGATCACCTTCTGGTCCGACTTTCGGTAGGACAGGATATTCTTCAGCTTCATCACGTCCTCGGCCGTTCGGACGAATGACATGCCGAAGAAATCGACACCGAGCTTAATTCCGAGCTCGACGTCCTTTATATCCTTCTCGGTCAGGCCGGGAAGGTTCACCCGAACCCCCGGTAAATTGATGTGCCGGCGGCTGCCGAGCACGCCGGGCGTAAGCACCTCGCAGTGCAATTGATTCTTGCGCTTCTCGAGCACCTTGAGCTCGATGGATCCATTGTCGACGATCACGATGTCATCGACATGGATATCGTCGACCAGTTGATCGTAGTTCACGTCAACCGAGACATGCTCTTCCGACTT
>JAPYUI010000331.1 GCA_029936175.1 Kiritimatiellia bacterium | reverse complement strand
CTTGTCCACGGCAATCCCCGGGCCGGACTCATTGACAAAACAGCCCGGCATGCTATGGGTTGCGGTCCGGTTGGCGGTTCTGAGGAAGTGCTCACCCGGTCGTTTCGTACCCGGGTGTGTGCAACAGCGAGACCTTCGCCGGGGTGGGCGAAGGTGAGGGGCCGCTGGATGACAGGGGTGCGTTCCACGAAAGGGCTGGCGGGAAGGGTCCTGCTGCCGGTCACCAGGTGAAAAGGAAAGTGGAATGAAGAAATCCCACAAGTGGTTGCTCGCCCTGCTCGCGGTTCTCGGTTCCGCGGCCATCGCCCAGCAGGCGCGCATCCTGGATTTCGGGAACGACTTCCTGTTGAACTGGGAGAACGCCTTTTCCAACTCCGTGACCACGGTCGAGTTCGCGACGGAGCTGCCGACGGAACCCTTCACCCCCGCGCTGAACGTGTTGAGCACCGGGAGTACCTCGCAGGCGGTCATTCCGGTCCCCGAGGCCGGCCGGGCCTTTTACCGGCTCAACGCAATGGACGCGAGCGGGACCCCGGAAGGGATGGGGATCGTGCTCGACGGGTGGTACCGGATGGGCCCGGTCACCGCGGCGACGGAGCACGTGGTTTTCGTGGACGGTTTCCTTGTCGATCACCACGAGGTCAGCAAGGCGTCCTGGGACGTGGTCAGGCTCTGGGCCGTGATGAACGGCTACAGCTTCACCCACGAGGGCCAGAGCCTGGACGCGGGGAAGGAAATTCACCCGGTGCAGACGATCAACTGGTACGACGCGGTCAAGTGGTGCAACGCGCGCTCGGAGAAGGAGGGCCTTGTCCCCACCTATTACACCTCCTCGTCGACCACGGTCGTGTACCGCACCGGCGAGCTCGACCTGTCGAGTGACGCGGTGCGCTGGGATGCCAGCGGCTACCGCCTGCCGACGGAGGCGGAGTGGGAGAAGGCGGCCCGGGGCGGGCTGGATGGCCAGCCTTTTCCTTGGGGACCGGTTCTCGCCATGAACAACGCCAACTTTTTCAACAGCCTGGACCCCTTTAACAACGACACGACCCCGGTGGGGGACTACGCCCCGAACGGGTACGGGCTCCACGATGTCGCGGGGAACGTGGGGGAGTGGGTATGGGACTGGTTCCAGGTCCAGCCGCCGCCCAGCCTTTCCATCAACCCCGCGGGTCCCGCCCTGGGCACCGAGCGCCTCACGCGTGGCGGGAGCTGGCAAAGCGGCGCGAGCGATCTCCGCTGCGCCGACCGGAGTCGGCGTTTCGTCCCGGGGGACACGTTCACGGGCCTCGGGTTCCGGACCCTGCGCAAACTCCCCGCGATCCTCTCCGAGATTCCACCCTCGGTCAGCCTTTCGGTTGACAACGCAACGATCGCGGAGGCCGGTGGCGTGGCCACCTTCACCGCCACCCTTGATGCCGTGTCGGCCCTGGACGTGACCGTCAACCTCACCGTATCCGGAAGTGCCACCGGTGGCGGAGTCGACTACACCTTCGTGAACGCCTCGATCCTCATCCTCGCGGGCAGCCTCAGCGGCAGCGCCACGGTCACCGCCGACCAGGACCTCCTCGCGGAGGTGGATGAAACCGTGGTTGTCGACATCGCCTCCGTAGTCAACGGAACCGAGAGCGGAACCCAGCAGCTGGGTACCACCATCCTGGACGACGATACAACCCAGGATGAGTTCTTCGCGCAAATGCAGGCGGTCGTCGACTGGGGTGTTTCAGCTTCCAATGCATATGAAGATGCCCAGCTGACGGTTCAGGTTTCCGACGGCTCCGCGGTCGAGGCTTTTAAGGGTTTTGGCAATGACATGCCCGATCTTAGCAACCTGTATTTGGTGTCTCCTGATTTTGTGGTAGAGGATTTGTGGTTCGGCCACGAAGGTGTGAAGTCCCGTTATTGGGACAAAGGCGCCTATGATCATTTCCTTAATATTCACAATACGATTCACATCTCTTACGAAACCGACCCCGGCCAGGTAAGCGGTTTATCCGGCGATACCGACCAGGTTTATATGTTTCGCCTGTGGCACGGTACTTTTTGGGAGGCGGTTGGGCTGGGCTTGAAGTGGATGGGAGATAATACTTTTGTCTTCTATGGGCAAAATGGTGAGGCCTTTACATCTGCGCCGGTTAATCCCAATTTTGGCACCGACTACATGCTGCGGGTTACCTACAAAGTCTCGGATCTGTCTATCAAGGTGTACCTGAATGGTGAGGAAATCATTTCCGGAAATCTCGTGGCGCCCCGCGATATTCGTGAATTTGCCATCGGCACAAACTCACATCCGTTGGCACAGCATTTCCGATTCTATGGACTCAAGAGAGGCGAGTTCACTGATGCTGAATTGGCGACACTGGAAAACAATTCCAATCGCCTTTGGCCCCGAGGCCAGAAGCCTTCATTCCCATATATCGACGGCATAGGCTCAGGCGTGTACACGGATTTTGATTCGGGGACGAACGCGTGGACGTTGCCGGCAGGTGAGCGAATCAATTTTGTCGGTGGATCTGGCGAACCCGGGGTTCATTTGTACCAGTGGTACTACTGGAATCCTGATCTCGCGGCCGGCGATGGCGTTGGTCCTTTGGACAGACACCGCCCTTTTGTTGGCGCGACCACGGTGAAGCTGGATCGAGATGACTACAAAGCGGCAGGGGAGCCTTTTAATGGTCATGAAGGCGACGCGTTCAATCGGGTGTTTTGTGTGATTACACCTGTGGACTCGGAGGGGGTGCAGGGCGTTTCTATTCGGAGCAGCATTTGGTATGACAATATTCAGTGATGAATGAAGGAACCGTTCCCTGGGTATTTCATCTCATTCACCCAACAAGGGGTTGTGCTTGTCAAAGCAACTCCTCC
>JAPYUI010000105.1 GCA_029936175.1 Kiritimatiellia bacterium | reverse complement strand
GGTTGTCGTGCTCGCCCTGGTCCTTGCGGTGGTCGTACAATTCCTCCAGCTTCGAACCCGGGTCGAACACGTAGCGCCAATGCTCCGTCCGCACCCCGTGAATCCGCCGGTAACTGGAAATAGCCGGCTGCACGCGCTTGCCGGACACCGGGTCCTTCAACAAGGGCACCAGCGATTCGCCTTCCAGGTGAGCGGGCAATGGCATGCCCGCCAGCTCCGCCAGGGTCGGATAAATATCCAGGGTGCTCACGGGCCGGTCGCACACGCTGCCGGGCCTGGTCAGGCCGGGCGCGACGACGAACAGCGGGATCCTGGTCGACTCCTCCCAGCAGCTGAACTTTTCCCAGTTTTCCTTTTCCCCGATATGCATGCCGTGATCCGACCAAAGAACCACAATGGTATCCCCGGCCCGTCCGCTTTGGTCCAGGCCGTCCAGCAAGCGTCCAACCATGGCGTCGGCGAAGGTGATGCTGGCCAGGTAGCCTTGGACCGCGGGCTTCCATTGGTCGTTCTGAACCACCCATTGATGCCAGCTCCTGCGGCCGTGGTCCCAGGTATCGATCAAGTCGTCCTCCCGGTGCGCGGGCAACTGGATCTTGTCGAGCGGATACAGGTCAAAGTACTTGCGCGGGACTTCCCAGGGAATATGCGGGCGAAAAATACCGGCTGCGATGAAGAAGGGCTTGTCGCGCTTCTTTTTCATTTCTCCCACCGCCCACTTAACCACCTGGTAGTCGCTCATGCCCGCGTCGTCCACGGCGACCGGCAGCCAGCCGAAGAGATGGTCGCTCAGGGGGCGTCGGCCGAAACAGCTCGCCTCGTGGGCCCGCACGTCCGCAGCCGGCGGCCGGACCTGGAAGGGGATCGGCTTGTGGGCTTCCGGGAAATACGCGTCCCAGGTATCCGGATCGTTCTCGCTCCCGTTCCACCATTGTAGCGAATGGTAGATTTTGCCGCCGCCTACCGCGGTATAACCGTGGTTTCGGAAATGCTGGCTCAGGGTCACGACCTCCTTCAACCTGGGGTTTTTGCGCCAGTTCGGACCGATGCCCTGAAACACGTTGGCGGTGATGCCCGAGGTGCTGGGCCGGACCCCGGTCATGATGGCCACCCGCGAGGAGTGGCAGGCGGGCGACGCGGTGTGGGCATTGCGGAAGGTCACCCCCCTCTTCGCCAACCGATCCAGGTTCGGGGTGATGGCCTGGGGATGGCCCCCCAGCGGCCCGATCCAGTCGTTCATGTCGTCGATGGCGATGAACAATACGTTCGGTTTCCCCCCGGCCGGCTGCAACGCGGCCAGCGAGGTGACGAGGGCGATTCCCACGAGGATACGGTTTTTCATCTCGGTCTATCTTCCTGTAGTTTTTCCACGACCTCGGCCGGGAAGGATTTTTTCCACGATCCCTGCTGCCACCAGGCGGGTCCATCGCTCAGCACGTCATTATCGTAGACGATAAGTGCGGCTTTCATGCGCTCAAAACGCTCGGGATTTTCCTGGCCCCGTTCCATGGTTTCTCCCGGGTCTTCAGCCAGGTTGTAGAGTTCCCAGGTGCTTCGCGTTGAATCGCAGAGCATTTTCCAGGCGCCGTCGCGGATCGCGACGCGCATGGTCTCCTTGCGGTTGCGCCAGTAGAGGGGCCGCGTTCGTTGAAAGGGGCGGCCTTGTAGCACGGGCAGGATCGAGGTTCCGTCAATGACCCGGTCCCGGGGAAGGGCTACCCCGGCGATATCCAGCAGGGTGGGAAAGATGTCGTGTCCGATGATGGGGACCTCCGAGGTGGTGCCGGCCCGTTGAAGACCCGCCGGCCACTTGATGATGCCCGGGACGCGAATGCCGCCCTCGTGGGTATGGGACTTGCGGCCGCGGAGGCCGCCGGTGGAACCGCGGAAATTGCTCTTGAGGTTGTGTTCATCATCACCGGCGGGGCCGTTGTCGCTGGTAAACCAGACCAGGGTGTCGTCGCTGAGGCCGGCGGCTGCAAGGGACTGGACAATGGCGCCGACCGCCTCGTCGATCTGGGTGATGTTGCCGAGGTATTGCTTAAGCTTGGGATCGGCATCGTCGCCGTAACGGTCCATGAATCGCGGATCGCTGGAGATCGGCCCGTGCGGCTCGTGGAACCACACCGTCATGAAGAACGGTTGGCCGGCCGTGCGCGTGCGTTCGAGCCACTGGGCGACCTCCCCGGCGACCAGTTGGGCGGAATAGCCTTCCAGCGGTCCCACCGGCGTGCCGTTGCGAAAAAAGTTCTGCGGATTCCTGTGGGAGGGCCGCGCGACGTTGCCGGTGGCGAACCAGTAGTCGTAGCCGTAATCCCTCATCGTGGGCTGGGTCTTGTCGCCGCCGAAGACATAGGGTGCCTGGCCCCGCTTGTCGCTGTAGTGACTCAGGTGCCATTTGCCGAAGTGCGCCGTCTGGTATCCGTGCTTTCGCAATAGCTGCGGCAGGGTGATTTCCGAGGCTGGCAAATGCAGCTCCCGGTCGGTGTTGATCCAGTGATAGACCCCGTTGCGATAGGGCGTTCGACCGGTGAGAATGGCGGCCCGCGACGGCGAGCAGACGCCCGCGGAGGAATAGCAATGGCTGAACCTGATGCCGTCGGCGCCGAGTTGATCGATATGCGGGGTCTTGAGACGCTTGTGCCCGTAGGATGCCAGGTCGCCCCAGCCCTGGTCGTCGGTCAGGAGCTGGATGAAGTTGGTGGTGCCGTCGGCGAGGATGTTCGGCTGTGCTTGGGCTGAAGCGAACCCGGCCACGCAGAAAACAGTCAACGCAAACAGTCGTTTAATCATTTTCCCGCTTTGTCCTTTTTCCCTTTGTTCCCGCGTTTGGCCTTGGGCAGCTGATTCATCCCAACCGCAAACGATGCACAGGGTGACGATTGCGATAAGAGTTTGAATGAACTTCGTAGCCGCATCCTAGCCGCGCCACTTGACACCTCAATCATGGATCAGTCCTTTCAATGGTTGGTTTGTCTGTATAACGTTCGTGCTGAGAGTCGCGGCGTTAGACGCGTACCCTCCACCTCATTGTTGGGCGGTTATTGAGTTTCATCAAGAATCGGTTTCCATGCGACGATGGATTTCTTGAGGTTGGTGTGTTTATCGCCGTTCACGGCGAAAAACGGTAGCCCAATCGGACCCTTGAAATCCAATCTTTCCTGTGCCACGAAGACCCTTATACAGCAGGCGAATCTGCGTCACAAGACATTGAGCCGGCGGGACGGCCTGGCGTGCTCCCTTATATATAAGGGCCCTGAGAATCGAAAAGTACAAGGGCTCACGGAAAAACGTCCACAACGTGTGTCTCACCCGGCCGGTATTGACTTGGATCGTCCGGTTTTTTCAGGCACTATACAAGGCGCAGCGAAGGGGTTCCTGGTCCCACCCCTTTGTTCAGCGCTCAAAAATGGAAGGTTTTATGAGATACCACGTACCCCTCATGTCCGGTCTGTCGCATGTATTCTACCCGGTTCTTCTCGCCTGGTTGAGTTCAGCCGCGATGGCCAGTTCCCTGCTCGATCATGTTCCTGAAGCCCGAAACTATGCCGTGGTTTATGAGCTGGATATCCCGAACACGGCGAACTGGAATGCCAATCCCATCCCTTATGCCGTGGATGAATCTGCCAGCATCGATGATGGCTCCTTCCCGCGCGTGGCCTACTACCTGGAATTGGAATCAGGCGGAACGACGAATTGGGTTTATGTTTCGATGGACACCTTTACGGACGATGCCTCCTTGCTCGGCATCCCGAAAACCGGCTCAGGTGGCTTCTTTCATTTCGGGAATATCGGATCGGTTACCAACGCGAATATTTTTTCCAACGTAGGCGGGGTTACGACCGGAACCGGCATCAACACCATCAACATTGAATTCTGGTCGAGTAATTATGGCGGGGGAAACCAGCACAGTGTGCCCGGGGCGAATGGCGGTACGTTTGATTTTGGCGACGGCGGTGGTGGCACGGGAACCGGTTACGGTTGTATGCAGATCCACAACTACGGATCCGGCGAAACGCTCTTTGCCTACAACAAGTGGGGAGGCGGTGCCGGTGAGCTGGGGATCGGCAACCAGCCCACGGGCAATCCCGACTGGACCTTCAGTAATAACGTCAACGCGTATACCAAACGAACGCTCCAGGTGCTGGTCTTCGCGGGAGGCGTCGTCTGGTCTGATCCCGAGGTTGCCCAGGTGAGCGCCAGTTCGGCCGATGTCCGTTCTGAATTGTCGGTCCGGGATGATGACGATGCCGCGGCCTGGTTGTTCTGGGATACCGTGGATCGGGGTGAAACCACGACCGGGTGGGCATTCACCAACAGCCTCGGCACGGTGTCCACCGGACTGGTTGCCGCGACCCTGTCCAGTTTGCTCTCGGATACCGCTTACCACTACCGGTTCTACGCCACGAACAGCGTGGTCACCAATCACGGATGGTCTGCTCCGGCAAGCCTGGTCACGCTCGCCCCCGGTGAATGGAGCGGAAACCAGGACGACATCTGGGGCAATGCCAACAACTGGGCCGGCGGTGCGATACCCGATACCCTTGGGGAATCCGCGCTCTTCCGGGGCTTCGGGCCGGGCGAAGTCGATCTGGATGGCGGTAGCTATTCGATCGGATCGCTTACGTTTAACGCCGGCGACTACCGCCTGGTCGATCACCACGCGACCCCCGGTTCACTGGCGGTTTCCAGCCTTCTCAACCCTGGCGGGGCCAACGCCATCAACGTGGTAATGAGTATCGCCGGCGCAGCGGAAGTCTCCGGCGGGACACTCACCCTGCTTGATGCCGCAAGCCTCACGGCCCCCCTGATGACCCTGAGTGGCGGTACGCTGGGGATCGAAGGGGACGCGACCGCCTTGACGGTTCCGCCCGGGGCTTCCGGCAAACTGATTCACACTGGGTACCACGGCCAGAACAATGACAGCAACCTGGACCTGCACAACAACGGGGGCTTGATGAATATGACACCCTTCGGGACGGCCGAACTGACGACCGGTCCGGCGGACCGCGGACTGGATTTTAATGTCGATCAGGACTTCATCAATACCGGGGCGATCGGTCAGATCGATAATTACGCCAACCTGTTCATCGGGTACTTTATCCCACCCACAACCGGCACGTACGGCTTCCGCAACGCCGGCGACGACGATCGCGCAGGGATCTGGCTCGATCTCAATCGCAACGGCGTGTTCGAGTCCACCCCGCAGGGACTCGGCTCGAACCGGGGCGAACAACTCTCCTGGGAGGATGGCGGAAACAAGCAGGTCAGCCTGGCCGCCGGTCTTCCGGTTCGCATCGCCTTCACCCATCGCGAAGGCGGTGGCGGATCCCGATGCGATTTTCGCTTCACCACCCCGAGTGTCGCCGAGCGGATCATCAAGCCCGCGGACCCGGGTCAGGCCGGGCTGTGGGTGGCAGCACTCATCGGCCCTGATGTAATCGCGAGCGGCATGGCCGTCGATGTTTCAAGCGAAGCCGCCGTGAGGGCGACTGACGCCCATGCCCGGCTGGGCGCGCTGACCATCAGCAACAATGTTACGTTAACGACCTCCGGTGCGCAGGGTGCGATCAGCTTCGATCAAGCTACGCTCCCGGCAGGTGCAACCGCGATCGGCATTCATGCAGACGTGGACACGGTACTGACGGCCGGTTCCGGACTGGATGGCGCTTCGGCCAATGCGGTTATCACCAAGACGGGTTCGGGCGATTTGATCCTCGACCGGGCAGGTTCCAATCTCGGCAGCCTCCTGTTCGATGTGCAGTCCGGCGCCCTGGCCGGCGTACATGCAGGCGCCTTCGCCGGGGCCGGGCTTCAGCTCAGCGGCGGCGAGCTGCTGCTCTCGAGCCCGGGCGGGGACATCGTCTACGATCATGCCGTAGCCATCACCTCCAACAGTGTGCTGACCGCCGGGCGTATTGGAGATGGCGTAGCGGGGCCGCTCAACCTGAGCCTTTCCGGCAACCTGACCTTCCTCGGGGACCAGACGCTTGCGCTGCGCAGTACAGACGACTACAAGCTCATCCTTCCCGGCGAGATCGTGGGCAACGGTACCCTCGACATCAAAGGGGGGAGCGTCACGCTCTCCGACACCAACTTCAACGCCGTGACCCTCTCCAGCGGGACCCTGACGGTCACCAACCTGCTGGACGTTAACGCGCTGGTGCAGAATGGCGGCGCATTCGTTCAAGCCGGGGCAAACAAGGATTTAACCGTGCGGACGACCCTCACGCTGGTCCAGGACCTGGACATGACGGGGGCTAACCTGGATGTGTCCGGCGCCACCGTCAACATTAACAGCGGCACGCTCACGCTTGATGATCCGCTGCTTGTCGATTCCCTCCGCGTACAGCCGAATGGCCGGTTGAACGTCCCGCCAAGCATAAACGCCATCACGCAATTCAGCTTTGAACCCTCGCAGACCGTGAGCAACCTCCTCTCCGGCCCAGCTTCTGTGATCCTGGGTGACAGCGAGTTATTCACCGGCTTCGTCGCCTTGACGGAAGCCAACACCTACACGGGAGAGACGCTGATCAAGCGGGCGGTACTGCGCGCCGATGAGGGCGTCGGGCTGCCGGTCAACAGCCTGCTGCGCTTCCGGCAAAACAACCGGGATCAGGTTTCGATCCTCGCGACGCGCGGCACGTTCTCGCGGGACATCGGCACCCAACCCGGTGAAGTATTCTGGGAAAGCGTGGGGGGCGGAGGCGGCTTTGCCGCGGAAGGCGGCGATTTGACCGTCTCCCTTGAGACCAATGCCGCCTTGACCTGGGCGGATGCCGACCTCGGCTTCAACAACACCGATTCCCTGCTGTTTGGTTCGGCCGAGGCGGACAGCATGGTGGAATTGACGAATGCGATCGACCTGGGCAACGCTACGCGGGGGATACAGATTCGGGACAACAATGGAAGGAAGGGCGACTTCGTCCGGTTGTCCGGTGTGCTTTCGGGTACCGGTGCAGACCAGAACGCTCGCTTCCGGCTGAACCAGAGCGTGGGAAATAACTTCATTGAAGGGCTGCTCGAACTGACCGGGGTCAACACCTTCCCACAGTCTCTCACCATCGACGAAGGGATCGTGTACGCGATTGAAGGGGTCGGTCTTCCGGTGGTCAGTGCGATCCGCTTCGACCAGGGGAGCAATATACGTGAAGGCGCATTCATGAGCAACGGTGCGTTCAACCGGGAAATCGGGATCGGGCCGGGTGAAGTCCGCTGGGACAACCACGGCGGTTTCGCCGCGCGCGGGGGCGACTTCGTGATCACCCTTGAGAGTGGGAACCCCTTGACCTGGGACAACATCGACGCCGGATTCGGCGCCGCCAACCGCCGTCTGTTGATGGGCTCGCGGCATGCGGATTCCATGGTCGAGCTGGTCAACGATATCGCCCTGCCTGCGGACGGCCATATCATGGTCTACGATAACGCGGACACCGATGTGGATGTGTGCAAGCTCTCCGGGGTTCTGAGCGGTACGGGCCAGCTTCGTAAAGTCGGTGGGAACGATCACCGCGGCGGCACCTTATGGCTGACCGGCGCCAACACCTACTCGGGACGCACCTTTCACGACGAAGGTGCGATTCGTGGCATCGACGGCGTGGGCCTCCCGGCAGGCAGCGAGCTGTACTTTGAAGCCGACAGCGCGGCGCGCCCCTGTGCTTTCGAATCGAGCGGAGCCTTCACCCGGAACATCGGCAACACCGCGGGCGAAGCCTACTGGCAGGGCTCTGGCGGCTTTGCTGCCTGGGGCGGCCTATTGAATGTGAACCTGGAAGGCGGGGCCACCCTGCTGTGGGGGAACGCGGATACCGGGTTTCGAGGACAGCAGCTCCTGCTCGGATCACGTACCGCCAATGACATCGTGACGATCGAAAACCACATCACACTCGACGGGAACCGGGTGGTGCGCGCCTTCGACAACCCGCATTCGGATGCGGACTTCTCGGTGATGAGTGGGGATCTCCGCCAGGACGCATCCAACCGGCAGTTGCAGAAGTTCGGCGACGGTCGTCTGGATTTGACCAGTACCAACAATTATATCTGGACCCTGCGCGCCCGCGAGGGTGTCTTGAACATCAACGGCCGGCACGAAGGAAACTACACCCAGGTTCATAACGGAGGAACCCTGGGCGGAAACGGCGAACTGGTCCTGCTCGATGATCTGCAAGTCGATGCCGGGGGCACGCTCGCTCCGGGAACCAGCGTAGGCACCCTGACCGTGGACGTGGATACGGGCGGCGACGAGCTGCGCATGCTGAATGGCTCGACCTACGCATGGGAGCTCGGGTCCGACAACCAGGGCGATCGCATCGACGTGATTGGCAACCTGCGCCTGGATTCCACCTGGACGCTCTCCCTGCAGGGCGGCGGCGGGACGCCGGTCGCCTCCGATGAGTACACCTTGTTCACCTATACCGACACACTGCTTTCCTCGACCACGATAGATCTCGTGACGAGCGTGGTGATCGACGGCAGCGCGGTACCGGCCCACTGGGATCTCAGCGGGGCGGTGGTGAAGCACGATGCCACGGGCAAAAGAGTTTACCTGACCGGGCTGTCATCAACCTTAGGCATTGTAAATACGGCCGCAAGCGATCTCATGCCCACTTCGGCAACCTTGAACGGCCTCGTCTCCGGGACGGGAGAGACGTTCTCAGTAACGGTGTACTGGGGCACGAGCGACCAGGGAACGGATGCCGGCTCCTGGGATGAACGTATGCCCCTGGGCCAGGCGATCGATTCGTTGGCCCAGCCCGTATTTCATCCGCTGGCCGGGCTGGAAACGAACACCTTGTATTACTATACGTTCCGCGCAACCAACGCGACCACGGACCTGTGGGCCACCCCGTCGGAACCCTTTTCAACGCTCGGTCCGCCGCTGGTGGATAACGGGGACGGCGCCACCAGCATCAAGGTCGGCTCTGCAAGGTTGCAGGGTGGATTCCTGGATCACAACCGGGGGGATGTCACCATCGTCTGGGGGCTGTCCGACGCCGGGACCGGCAGCATCGGCGCCTGGGAACACGCCGAAGCGATCGGCCCGCAGTCCGCGGCATCGTTTTCCGCCGAGATCAACGGAGCCTTCTATCCCTTGACCTATGTGTACCGCACCTACGCGGTCAACCCGTACGGTGAAAGCTGGTCGGATCCGGCTACGAATTTCACCATGAACGTGAATCCAATAAATCTCGAGGTACCCGTCACCGACGGGTTGCTGGCCTGGTTCGATGCCGGGTCCGGGGTCACGACCAACGCGAGCGGGGTGGTCCAGACCTGGGACGACCGATCCGGTAACGAGCATCACGCCACGCTGCAGAGCGGGAACCCAAGCCTGGTTCCGCAAGCGATTAATACCTGGCCCGAAGTACAAACCCGTGGGAAGAATTCCTATTTCGACGTGGCCGGGAATATGTTCGTCAAGGAACAGTACGTGGTCGGCCGTTCGGCGGGTGCGACCTGGAATAACTATGGCGCTTTCCTGGCGAATAAAACGGGTCGGGCTGGCAGTTACCTGTTCCAGATCAACAACACCACCTACCATGGCAATCAGTATCCGGAGTCGGTTTCAAGGGACGGCAGCACATTGGCCAGTCCGTTCAACCTGTCTCCCATCAACGAGTATATGGTGCTACGCGTCGCGGTAAACAATAACAACCAGACCCCGCGTCGCTATTGGCTCGGGCGGTCGGACCACTCGGTCGCCGACCTGGATATTGTCGAGGTCATCGCCTATGACACCGTGCTGTCGCCGGAGGATTCGGACAAGGTCGGCGGCTACCTCGCGGCCAAGTACGATATCCCGACGAGCTATATCTTCGTCCCGCCCACTGCCGTCAGCATCGTTAATGCGCAAGCCACGGATCGAACGATTAACACCGCGACCCTGAACGCCATCGCGAGTCTCCCGAGTTCCGTTTACGACACCTGGGTCTACTGGGGCCCGGCGAACGGAGGTACCAATGCAAATTCCTGGGCAACCAAAGCCTGGCTCGGCACCTACACCAATGTGGCGCCCCAACTCTTGAGCCACACCATCGGCGGGTTGACTGCTTCTTCAACGGACTTCTACACCTTCAGCCTGTCCAACGCACTGCATCATGTCTGGGCGGAACCGTCTTTGAATGTCCTCGCGGTGGCGGCGCCCAGCGTCGATAACAGCACCGGGGCCGTCGTGAATCAGGGTTCGGCGATCCTGCAGGGCAACCTGGCCGCAGGATCGGTGGCGGACATCATCGTCTACTGGGGCACGACCGATGGCGAAATGACCCCCGGGAACTGGGACCATGTCGTCCACCTGGCCGACACGCCCCAGGGGGCTTTCGTTGCCGAGATCGTTGCCGGGTACGGATTCACCTACTACTACCGCTGTTTCGCATCCAACGCCGTGGGGTCGGCATGGGCGAGCTCGACCGAGAGCTTTACCTTTCCGCCGACCGTGACCCCCTCGGGTTCGGGGGCTGTGAACTATGGCTTTTTTGACAACCTCGCCAACGCCAACCTTGCGGGAATAGACGACGGGGTTCAGAACGGCATGGACGCAGGCGTTTTCTCCTTTGCTCCTTCGCCCCAGGCGGCCTGGCCGGGCCAGGTGCAGGGCAAGAGCGTTTGGACGGACGTGGTGGGATCGACCGCTATGAGTGATACCTACATCGAGATGTGGTGGGGTTATTTCCGCCCGCCGGTGAGCGGGGTCTGGGAGTTCTACCTGCATGGCGACGACCACGAGATCCTGTGGATCGATGTCGACCAGAACGGGGAGTTCGAGGCGGCGACCGGTGAAGATATCTCCAACAACGCGCCGCCCGAGCATTGGAATACCCCCCATACCGAAACCGTCACCCTGGAAGGCGGACAACTCTATGCTTTTGCCCTCGCCATGCATGAACAGGGCGGTGGCGACTTTCTCACGACCACCATCAAGGCGCCGGGCGGGGTTGCACTCAGCATCGATCCCGGTTCGGCCAGCCAGGCCGGCTGGTGGAGTATGGGCACCACCAGTTCCGTGCCCGTGCTGGTCAATCAACCTGTCTCCGATGTGGGCGTCAGCAGCGCCACCTTGAATGCATCCCTCGAAGCAGATCTTTGGGGCTTCGATATCTGGGTGCACTGGGGCCTGACCGATGAAGGCGTCTCCGGAAACTGGGACGAGCGTGCGAACCTGGGATTCTTCGCAGACGTCAATGACACCGTGAGCTATGCGGTCTCCAACCTGGCCGTGCAAACGGATTATTTCTACGCCTTCCAGGCGACGAACGCGTTGACCGATATCTGGGCTTCGCCGAGTACCGCCTTCGAGACACTCGGTCCGGTGGCCGTCGCCAATGCGCCGGCCAGCGGGCTCACCGAATCCTCTGCCACGCTGAACGGTGAGGTGCTCTCGGGCGGCAGCGGTGAAGTGACCGTCTACTGGGGGACCAGCGACGGCGGCGTAGTCGCAGGAGACTGGGATCACACGAATCACCTGGGCGAGGTGGTGGTCGGACCGTTTTCCGAGGACCTTTCCGTGCTGGCCAACGAGACGTACTTCTACCGGAGCTTTGTATCGAACACGGTAAACACGGCCTGGGCCGGGTCGTCTGAAACCTTCACCACGCCCTCGCCGGGCGTGTCGCTCTCCCTGGCCAAGGTGATTCCCAGCCAGGCCCCGACCAGCTTCCCGAATTGTATCCTCTGGCTGGATGCCTCGGACATCGACGGCCAGGGCGATGGCGCCACCGGTGATCCGGTGGCCGGACAAACGGTCGGGTTATGGACCGACCGATCGGCCTCCGGCAACCACGCCGACCAGGGCGCGGAAAGCCGACAGCCCCTGGTGGTGGGCGATGGATTGAACGGCCGACCGACCCTGCGTTTCGACGGGATTGATGATTTCCTGCGGGTGAACAACGAGTCGGCCTTCGACGTGACCACCAACCTGACGATCGCCATGATCGCGCGCGTCGATCCGGACATCCGAAACTGGGGACCGCTGATCAGCAAGCGGGGCGAGGGCGGCCAGGGCTGGCAGCTGCGGCGGCACAATGTCGACAACTGGGCCACGTTTACGATGCGGGGCCCGACGGGTGACAACGACCCGGATCTCGGTCACATACCTATTTTTGATACCTATCGCGTGTTTATCGCCCAATACGATGGGGTGCGCAAGCGCCTGTGGGTGGACGGACAAATGGAACACGACATTCCCGGCACGGGTCCCATCAACAACACGGATGTGGAAGTGGCTATTGCGGCGCGGTACAACCTCACTATTCGGGACTTTGCGAAGGCGGATATCGCCGAGGTGATCGTCTACGACCGGGCGCTCGGTGGCCAGGAACTCGAATCGCTGGGTTGCTTCCTTTCGGCGAAATACGGCCTGGCTGCGACCTATGCGACCACGATTTCGGAAGACGGCGGTTCAGCGGTTGTGAGCGCGACGCTGAGCGCGCCGTCGGCAGAGGACGTTACAGTGAATTTCGGCTTTGGCAGCGGCTCCTTCGGTTATATTGATGGGTTGCGCGGATCGGTCTTCTTCAACACACCCAATAACCAGACCCCGATCAACCTGGACGATGCCGTGTACGCGGAGTCCGACGCCCGGGTCTTTACCGGGACCAAGGTCAACACCGTCCTCGCCCTGCCTGAAGATCCGCTTCACAACGTGATGGTCACCAGTGGGATCCTGAACTGGAACACCTTCCCGTCCTTTAACGGGGCGGCCGATAACTTTGTTACCGCCTTCAGCGGGCGGATTTTTCCGCGCACTTCCGGGGAGCACCGGTTCCACTGGAACAATGACAACTTTGGGCAGATATTCATCGACCTCGATGACAACGGCGTATTCGATGCCAGCGAGCGTGGTGTCGCCGGCTATCCGGGTGGCGACCAGAGCAGCACCTACACGCTTAGCCATGGTGTCGGGGGTTATAACTTCATCTACTTGGCCCAGGAGCATACCGGAGGCCAGAGCATCAACTGGTGGGTGACCGAACCCGGCGGGGTCGAGGAGCGGGTGAACCCGACCGCGCAGGCCGGCTTGTGGCGATACCGGGTGCCGGTCGCGACCTTGGGGATTGATTACACCTCAAGTGCGCCCGGTGTGGTGATACCCGCAGGCAACCTGGCCGGGAACATCACCTTGACGTCGCTCGATGACAACGAGGCGGAAGAGGACGAAGCCGTGGACGTCTTTATCGACAGCCTGGTCAATGCCGTGAACAGCGCCCCGACCAATGTGACCATCGCCATCACCAGTGACGACCCGGCCGTGTCCAACGCAGATGGAGCTACAGACATCTCCTTCGCAAACGCGACGCTGAACGGGGTGCTGGAGATGGGCGATTTCGCCGAGGTGCGGTTGTATTACGGATTGGTCGATGCGGGTACGGATGCCGCGGCCTGGGCGGCGACCACGACCGTACAGTCCGCAACGGAAGACCTGCGCTTCAGCACGACCGTTTCCAATCTCTTGGCGGGCCATACCTACCACTACCGGGCCTTCGCGAGCAACGGAAGCTCACTCGGCTCGGCCTGGGCGTCCACGAGCACCAATTTCATCACCCTTGTGCCCGAGATCAGCGTATCGGACATCGCGGTACTTGAAGGCGACGTCGGTACGATGAATGCGGTGATCACGCTTGGAATCTCGGTCGCCAGCTTCACGAATATAACCGTTCAATACGCGACCGCGGACGGCGAAGCCCTGGCCGGGATCGACTACCAGGCGACCAGTGGAACGGCCACCATCCTCGCCGGAGCGATAAGTACCGAGATAACCATACCGGTGATCGGCGATACCGAGCTGGAGTTCCCGAACGAGACCTTCCTGTTGGATTTAAGCAATCCCACGAATGCCCTTTTCGGAGACAACCAGGCCGTGGTTACCATTTCGGACGATGATGCCAGCGGTCACCTGGCGTCCTGGGCCCACCGGATGAAGATCACCTTCTGCGGCTACGACCAGCCCGGGACCTTGACCAACTTCCCGGCCCTGGTCGATCTCGGTACGCATCGAGCGGGCTTCGCCTATGATCAGCTCGCCTCGTCTGTGGGTGGCGACCTTCGCTTCGCCAACGCCGACCAGAGCCAGCTACTCGCCCACGAGGTGGAGGAATGGAATACGAACGGCACTTCTGCAGTGTGGGTACGCGTCCCGGAACTCACGGGGACCGACACCTGCATCTGGGCGTACTGGGGGAATGCCGCGATGACGGAACCCTTACCTTCCACCACCAATGGCATGGTCTGGAGCGAGGGCTTTGAGGGCGTCTGGCATTTTTCCGGCAATGCGAACGACTCCGCCAATGCCAATCACGGCACCCTCGTGGGTGATCCGTTTTACACCGGCACCTCCGTGATCGGACAGGCCCTTCACTTCGATGGGGTCGGCGACTTCGTGGACATCGTGGATAACGCGGCGGACTTTTCCCGTGGCATTACGGTGGAAGGCTGGGCGCGCCCGGAGGCCTACCGGAACTGGTCGCGCATCATCGACTGGGCGAATGGCGCCGGCGTGGACAACATTCTCCTCGCACGCCGCGGGACCAGCCAGAACGGTTGGCGCTGGGAATTCCATGACACCGCCGGCGGCACGGAAACACACGATGTAAACCTGGCCATCCCGTTGAACCAGTTCATCTATCGCGCCGCGACCGTGGAGGGCGGAGGCGTGAACAGCTCGCGCTCTTTAATCTATGCCGATGGCACGGAGATTGCACGCAAGCTCGACTCCACTCCACCGCGCACGGTCAACCGGGTGAACAACTATTTCGGTGAAAGCAACTGGGGTGGGGATGACTTCTTCGAGGGTGTGATGGATGAGATTCGGATTTCCACCGTGGAGCGTGCGCCGAACTGGCTTCGGGCCACCTGGCTGAATGCCGTTTCGAATGATGTGTTCAACTGTTATGACCCGGCGGAAAGCCTCGACGGACCCGACCTGGACGGTGACGGAATTCCCGATGCCATCGACCCCGATGACGACAACGACGGCATGTCGGATGAGGATGAAATGATCGCCGGAACCGATAGCCGGGACGAGACCTCCTTCCTGTACCTGCTGATTGAGAACACGCTTACACCGGACACCCGCACCCTGATCTTCCCCTCGGTGAATGGCCGGGATTATTTCATTCGCAGCCGTCCGGATCTAGGTAGTGGCGTATGGAGTCCCCCGGGTCCCACCATACCCGGGGACGGCAGCCTTAAGCTGATTCCAGACGGCACGCCGGAGATTCGTATGTATTACCAGTTGGGCGTGGAGCTATCGCCTCCTTAAGCAAGGCGTCCATGGTTTGCGAACGCCACCCGGCCTTGACAAAGGCCGCGGTTCGCTGAATTTTGGCAAACCCTTCGCCGGGGCGATTAGCTCAGTTGCTTAGAGCGCTACCTTCACACGGTAGAAGTCACAGGTTCGAAACGGAGCGAGTCTTGCGAGCTGGAGTAGGGCTGACCGAGTCCCCGGCGAGCGTTAGCCAATCCTGTATCGCCCACCATGCTAACTGCGTTTTGAATTCGGGCCGGTCGCTTCCCTCGTTTTATTTCCGCCCAAATTCAGGATGCGCTACGATAGCGTGGATGGCGGCCCGAAGCGAGTGGTCCTGTTTTTGAGCAGCTTGCAAAACAGAGTCGATATAGGGGCGATCGGCGCGGGTGACTTCTCGTCCGTGAGCGTAGCTGATGAGTTTCCCGATGATGCCCTTGAGGATGCGTTCCTTGTCGGCCA
>JAPYUI010000330.1 GCA_029936175.1 Kiritimatiellia bacterium | reverse complement strand
CCCCTTGACCAGGATGGTGGGGAAACGGGTCTCCTGCGCCTGGACCATCCCGGCAGGAAGCCCGGTCGCGAGAAGCATGAGAAGCAGTTGTAGGGCGCGTGTGTGCATGGGTATGGATCCTTGGTTATACGGGTTACAGGGATAAGACGATGGCGCGGGGGACTTTCTTGGATATTTTTCAACCCATCGGGCAACCGTCTTCCCGGGGAAGGATCCCCGGCCACCGGGCCCCGCCATGGACGATGCCGATCATTTCCTGGGCCTCGGCATCCTGGCGGAGACGTCCTTGCGCCATGCGCGCAGCCGGGCCAGCAATTCGGTCGTCTTTTCCGGCTCCGCCTGGGCGAGGTCGTTTTGTTCGCCTATATCGTCCGCCAGGTTGAAGAGCTGCGCGGTATCATTCTCGAAATACTCGAGCAACTTGTAGTCCCCCAGGCGAATGGCGCCGCCGGGGCTCTGCATGCCATGGTTGCTGTAGTGGGGGAAATGCCAGTAGATCGCCCCGCGCTCGAAAGACCGGCCCAGGAGGGCGGGCACGAAACTCTTGCCGTCCCTGTGCTGCCCGGGCCTTGCCGGCAAGCCGACCATTTCCAGTATGCTTGGATAAAAGTCCGGGCTGATGACCGGCTCCTCGCAGACCACCCCGGCCCGGCCCTTGCCCGGCCACTTCACGATCATGGGAACGCGCACCCCGCCCTCGTAAAGCCAGCCCTTCGCGCCGCGAAGCGGCAGGTTTGACGTCGCGTAGGCCTGGTCGAGCTGCTTCTCCTGCACGACCCGGTCGGGGTTGCCGAAGTTGCCCGCCGACATCCCACCGTTGTCCGAGTAAAAGATCACGATGGTGTTGTCCGCCTGGCCCATTTCATCGAGCTTTTTCAGCACCCGCCCCAGGCTTTCATCGATGGATTCCACCATCGCCGCAAACTCAATGTTGTCCTGCCGCTGCTTGATCTTGATCGTGCGTTGCGGCAAGACCCGGTGACCCCGGTGCGAAGGATCGTCGAGGAGGGCCGTCAATTGCTTCCGCGAAAGCGGGTTCTGGTCGTCGGGGTTGCCCTCGAGGATGAAAGCCGGCCCCTCCAGCGGCGACAGCCTGGCCAGCTTGGCCCGATACTTTTCGACCAGGTCCTTGCGGCCCTGGATCGGGTCGTGGACCGAGAAGTGCGAGAGGTAGAGGAAGAACGGTTGGTCCTTGCCCTGCCCCATGAAGTCAAGTGCCAGCGAGGTCAGGCGATCGGTCAGGTACGCGTCCGGTTCACCCTCGATCTTCAAGCCCTGCATCTTGTAGGGCGGATGGTAGCCCCCCTTTGGACAACAACCGTTCCAGCTCGGGACCTGGACATCGAAACCCTGGTTAAGCGGGCCCGCCTCGGCGTTGCCCAGGTGCCATTTGCCGAAGATTCCCGTGCGGTACCCCTTTGCCTTGAGGGCCTCCGCCAGGGTGAACTCCTCCAGGGGCAAGGCCTGCAGCTTCTCGGCGCTCAGGAAATGCTGGAAGGCAAACTCGCGGCGACCCGAGAGCCAATCCGTGAGGGCGAGTCGCCCCGGGTACTTGCCCGTCAGGAGGCTGGCCCGGGTGGGCGAGCAGACGTGGCAGGCTGCGTAGGCCTGGGTGAAGCGAACCCCCTGCCCGGCAAGGCGATCGACATGCGGGGTCTCGTAAAAAGTACTGCCGAAGCAGGCCACGTCCCGCCAACCCATGTCATCCACCAGGAAGAAGACCACGTTTGGGGGCCGTTCCGCGGCATGGCCGGGGAAAGCGCCGGCAAAAACAGCCAGGAACGCCAGGTTAAGTATGTGCTTGTTCATCATGTGGTGTACCTCGTTCAATCCAGCGGGATCCGCGGCGCTCAGCGCCGGTAAAAATCAACCCAGTGCAGGTCGATCTTGCGCGCCCCGCCCTGCAGGGCCAGTTGCGGCAGCTCGGCCTCGTAATACCCTGCTATCCGCCCCGGGGCCTTGGGCCCGGTGGACGCGCGCAGGTAGCGGCCCTCGAGCGCTTTCCCCTGCGCGTCGAGCATGCGCACCTTGAGCGCATTCCGGCCGGGCGGGTGATAGGCCCCGGAGAATACCCGCTCCCCGACCGTGACCTTGAAGCCCTCCAGGCCGCCCAGGTGCAGCCGGACCAGGACCTGCCCCGGCCACGGGCCCTCGACCAGCTTTATCGAGCCGCCGCCGATACCGAAGGCGTCGGTCACGTCAAAGACCACCCGGTCGTCACCGGAGGAAACCCGGATCTCCCGCCCTCCGTCGTGCGGGGTTTTCTCCTGGTAATCCAGCTCGAAGCGCGGGCCCGGGGGACGTGCTGCATCCGTCCGCGCGGGCCTCGGCGACTCGACCTCCTCCATCAACTTCTTTAACGCGGCCACGATCTCCGGATGCTCGGCCGCGCGGTTGGTGGTCTCACCGATATCCGCGTCCAGGTCGTAGAGTTCCTCGACCTTCTCCCGGTCATTTTCCACCGCGTAACCGTAAAAATGAGCCGTCGGCTTCAGGTATTTCCACTTGCCCCGGCGCACGCCCGCCCGGTCAAAGTAGAAATGCGCACGCCCGCTCTCGGTTTGTCCCAGCAGGAGCCCGGTCTGATCGATCCCGTCAATCCGTCGGTCGGCGGGCACCTTGAACCCGGCCAGGTTGGCGAAGGTCGGCAGGAAGTCGATGGTGGCGAAGATCGCATCCGATTCGCGACCGGCCGGCACCCTGCCCGGCCAGCGAACGATGCAGGGCAGGCGGTAACCGCCCTCGTAACAGGACCCCTTGCCATTGCGCAAGGGTCCGGATGCCCCCCAGAAGATGGATCCCTCGGGGTGTCCCTTTTTCTTTTTCGTGTACTTGTCCTGGTTCCACGGGCCGTTGTCGGAGGTGTAGATCACCAG
>JAPYUI010000329.1 GCA_029936175.1 Kiritimatiellia bacterium | reverse complement strand
CGCGGGTGGGGTCCATAGGACACGTTCTTGTCGACCTTGAGCTCGGCAAAGAGGTGTATCGAAAAGACCAGGAGGACGCTGGTAAGGGTCAGGATTCTTGCTGCAGGATGGGTTGTTTTCATAGCTCGGCCTTGGGGTGGTTATTGAAGGGAACGTTCAGGGTTTGACTATGTATTGGGTCTTGGGCGGGTGTATAGTATCTTCGCCTTGTTTTTACCAATGTCGCTAAGGTGCAGGTCTACGGTTACAAGCTTCTTATTCGTCATGTCCACGCAAGGTTTCGTAGGGTATACTGTTCCCATGCGAATTTTTATTGTCCTCGCGCGTTTGACAAATAGGGTCATGAAAATCGATCGGCCATGAAAAACCTCTTCGGCATATTTCTCATGCTTTCCCTGGCTTCCTCCTGCCTGTTTGCCCAGGAAAAACTATCCCAGGATAAATTGGCGTATTTTGAAACCCACGTTCGGCCGGCGTTGATAAAGTACTGCTACGAATGTCATTCCGAAGAGAGCGGAAAAACGAAAGGCGGCCTGTTGCTGGACACGAAGGAAGGCATGCTGCAGGGAGGTGACAACGGCAATGTACTGGCCGGCGATCCCTTCACGAAATCGCTGTTCTGGGAAGCGATCAACTGGACCGATTTTGAAATGCCGCCGAAGAAGCAGATGCCGGCGCAGGTGATCCAATCGTTCAAGGCCTGGCTCCAAATAGGAGCCCCTGACCCGCGGCTTCGGCAAAAGGTCGTGGTGGAATCCAAGGTGGACCTGCAGGCGGGCCGGAAGCATTGGGCGTTTCAAAGTCCCGCCGCCACTCCGGGAGCAACGATTGATTCGCTGATCTCGGCCAAGCTGATGTCCGCGCGCCTCGCCCCGGTCGGCCCTGCCGATGCCGCTACCCTGCTGCGACGACTTTCTTTCGACCTGGTCGGCCTGCCTCCCACGCCGGAGGAGTTGGCATCCTTCACGGTGGCTTGGCGGCGCAATGCAAAGGCCGCGATCACCGCCAAGGTGGACGAGTTGCTGAAGCGCCCGCAATTCGGCGAACGTTGGGGGCGGCACTGGCTGGACGTCGCCCGCTACGCGGAATCGACCGGCAAGGACGTCAACGTCACCTACCCGCACGCCTGGCGCTACCGCGACTACGTCTTCGATGCCTTCAACGCGGACAAGCCCTACGACGAATTCATTCGGGAACAGATCGCCGGGGATATGCTGCCCGCCAAGACGGATGCCGATTGGCAGGAGCATCTCATCGCCACGGGCTTTCTGGCCATGGGAACCAAGGGGCTCAACGAACGCAATCCGCGCCAATTCCAAATGGACCTGGTGGACGAGCAAATCGACACCATGAGCCAGGCCGTGCTGGGGTTGACGGTCTCGTGCGCCCGTTGCCACGACCACAAGTATGACCCGATACCGACGACCGATTACTATGCCCTGGCGGGCATCTTTCTCAGCACCAAAACCAACTACGGGACAATCCGGTCCGCCCAAAACCGTCGGTCCACCAACCTGACCGAACTTCCCCTGCCGGACCCGATGCAGGAGAAGAACCGACTCAGCCAGGCCGACATTCAGCGCCTGGAGGACCAGCACCGCGAACTCATCATGACCCGGCGAACCGCCCGCAACGACGAAAAGACCTCGCAGCAGAAATTGGCCGGCATCCGCCGCCGCATTGCCGACATCGAGGCCACCCTTGCGGAAGTGGATAAGAATGGCCTCCCGGCTACGCGGGCCATGGGCGTACTGGAAACGCGCGAACCCAGCGACGCGAACGCGCTGGTTCGGGGCGACGTTGAGAAGCCGGCCCAGAAAGTGCCTCGTGGTTTCCTGCAGATACTTCCCGGGGGCGGTCCGGCCACCATTCGACGGGGAGAAAGCGGACGACGGGAGCTGGCCGATTGGTTGACTGCAGGGAACAACCCCCTGACCGCCAGGGTGATGGTCAACCGCATCTGGCTGCACCTCTTCGGGGAGGGACTGGTGTCCTCGCCGAATAACTGGGGGCTGACGGGACAAAGGCCGACGCACCCCAGGCTACTGGATCACCTAGCCCTCCGGTTCATGGCTGAGAACTGGTCCGTCAAGAAGCTGATCCGGGCCATCGCGTTATCCAATACCTACCAACGCAGCTCCCGGATGAATCCGGCCAATTACCAGGTCGACCCCGACAACAAGCTGTTGTGGCGCGCTAACCCGCGTCCCCTGGACGCCGAGGCCCTGCGCGATACCATCCTCACCGCCGGTGGTGGGCTGGACCTCAAGCGCCCCTACGGATCGCAGGTGTCCGCATTCGGGGACAACCGGGTCGGTCTTTCATTCAACCAGGACCGCATGACGACTGAAGTGCGCTATCGATCTGTCTACCTGCCCATCCTGCGGGACGACCTGCCCGAGGCCTTGGGGCTCTTTGACTTCGCGGACCCAAGCGTCTCCAAACCGAAGCGCGAATCGACCAACGTTCCCTCGCAGGCCCTTTACCTGATGAACAGCAAATGGGTCCTGGCCGAGGCAGCTGCGATGGCAAAGGACCTGGTCAAGCGCTTCCCCAATCAAGAATCACGAATCAAGGAGGCCTTTCTTCGGGTCTACAGTCGCCCAGCAGACGCGGTCGACCTCGCGGCCGCAAGGGGCTTTTTCAGTCGATTCAAGCCCGTGGTTCAACCGGTGGAAGAGGAACGACCATCCAGCCAACCCCAAGGTCGTTTTCAACGGCCCGGGCAGGGACAAGGTCAACGCCCACAGGGTCAATTTCAGCGCCCCGGACAAGGGCAGCGTCCCGGGCGGATGGACGGAGCGGGTGGTGGCCGACCGGGTATGCGGGGCCCTCAGCGAACAATATCCCTTCCCGCCATGACCGCGGAGGAACAATCG
>JAPYUI010000104.1 GCA_029936175.1 Kiritimatiellia bacterium | reverse complement strand
TTTGAAGGCCCACTATGCCATCTTCGAGCATGAGTTCAAGCCACTTTAGGCCGCCGGTTCAGGTCAGGCCCCGACGGATATTCCCCCGGCCGCTTCTCGCCCCGTACCCGGCGCGTGTTGTCGCCCCGACGCAACACTTGCCCCGCAAGGACTTATGCACTATGGTGTACAGGTCATGTTCACGATTTTCGGAAAGCACCAGGGCCGCTTGTGTGATGGCATTTCCCGCAGGGACTTCATCCAGGTGGGCGCACTCGGCATGGGTGGCTTGACCCTGCCCCGCCTGTTGCAGGCGGAAACCCGGTCGAATGTCGGGCGTTCGCACAAGGCGATCATCATGATTTACATGGCCGGTGCTCCACCCCACCAGGAATTGCTGGATCCCAAACCGGGTGCGCCCCTGGAGTACCGGGGTGACCTGGGGGCTATTCCCACCAATGTGCCGGGTATTCACATCGGCGAGATGCTGCCGCGCATGGCCGGGATCATGGACAAGTGGACGGCCATTCGCTCCGTGGTTGGTGCCCCCGGCGGTAGCCATGATTCCTTCATGTGCTTCACCGGTCGGGAGGGTTCGACCTTGAATTCAACCGGACAACCGCCCGGTGGCTGGCCTTCCATCGGGGCGGCCCTTTCACGGCTGCAGGGCCCCGTGCTTCCGGATGTTCCAGCCTTCGTGGGGCTCGCGCCCAAGGCCGGTCACCCACCCTACGGTTCGTCGGGGAAACCGGGTTATCTCGGCCCTGGTCACGGTCCGTTTAAACCGAGTGGACCCGGGATGGAGGACATGGAACTCAAGGGGCTAAGCCCGGGCCGTCTGTCAGACCGGAAGGCCCTGCTCGGGGAATTTGATCGCTGGCGCCGCCAGGTGGATCAACAGGCGGGTGCGGCGAATCTGGATACGTTTACCGAGCAGGCCTTTGGGGTACTCACGTCCAGTCGGCTGGTGGATGCGCTCAACCTTGACAAGGAAGATCCGGGAGTCCGTGCGCGTTACGGGAAGGGCGATGCGCGTAGCGTGGGAGATGGGGCACCCATGAACAACGAACATTTTCTCCTTGCTCGTCGCCTGGTCGAGGCGGGGGCTCGTTGTGTCACGCTTAATTTCGGCCGCTGGGACTTCCACAGTGGGAATACCCGTGGCATGAAGCAGCATGCGCCGATTTTTGACCAGGGCCTGAGTGCCTTGATTGAAGACCTGCATCAACGTGGTCTTGCCGAGGATGTTAGCGTTGTCGCATGGGGAGAATTTGGCCGGACGCCCAAGCTGAACAAGGATGCGGGTCGGGATCATTGGCCGCAGGTGGGGTGTGCCTTCGTCGCCGGTGGAGGTATGCGCACCGGCCAGGTCATTGGTGCGACGGACAAGCATGCGGCCGAAGCGGTTGATCGCCCGGTCCATTTCGGCGAGGTGCATGCGACCCTGTATAAGAACATGGGCATCGATGCCAGCGCCACGATGCTCACGGACCTGGGTGGGCGCCCCCATTTCCTCATGGACCCCTGGGAGCCGATACCGGAGCTCGCCTAGTGGGCCCGCGGATAGCCTGCGATGCCGGTTTGATGGTAGGGGTTGATCAGGGCTGAAGGTGGATCATTTTCAGTTGCACCCGTCCGCTGGACACATAAAGTGTCGCGATGAAGAACACCCATATCCTTTTTTTGTTTCTGCTGGCGTCTTCCCTTTTCGCGGCACCACCGAAGCCGATTTACTCTTCCAAGGTCATTACGAAGAAGACGCCCGGTCATGCTGTGCGTATCAAGGCCAATATCACCGGGAAGAAACAATTGTTCCTGGTGGTGGAGGCCGGGGGTGATAATAGTTGCGACCACGTGAACTGGGCGGAGCCGCGGCTTACCGGGCCAACAGGTTTCAAGAAGCTCACCGAGCTCCCCTGGAAAAAGGCCACCAGTGGCTGGAAAGCTGTACAGCTCAATCGCGGGGTGTCGGGCGCGCCCATGCGTATCGCGGGGAATCCCATTGCCTATGGCATCGGTACACACTCCTACTCGATACTCCAGTACGATTTACCTGCCGGCTATACGCATTTTGAATGCCTGGCCGGGCTCGATAACGGTGGAACCGAACAGGCGTGCGGGGAACAGGCCTCGGTTGTTTTCAAGGTATACACGAGCCAGCCTGCCCCCGAGGGTTCGGCACCGGTTGATTATGGAAGCGGTGACACCTACGTGCCGGTCGACCGGTTTACCGTGCCCGAGGCCTTCGAGATTTCCGTCTGGGCAACGTCCCCACTTTTTGACAACCCGACCAACATGGATATTGATCATGCGGGTCGCATCTGGGTGGCGGAAGGGTCGAACTATCGTGGCAAGCGCGGCCGTCCCGACGGTGATCGCATCGTCGTTCTCGAAGACACAGACAAGGATGGCCGGGCGGATAAGACGCATACCTTCGTGCAGGAGTCCGGGTTTATTGCCCCCCTGGGCGTTGCGGTCCTTGACAACAAGGTGGTTGTTTCGCAGCCACCGGACTTGATCGTCTACACGGATGTCGACCGTGATTTGAAATTTAATCCCGAGGTGGATAAGCGGGAGGTCTTGCTCACGGGGTTTGACGGGAGAAATCATGACCACAGTCTACATTCCGTTACTGCGGGTCCATCGGGCCAGTGGTATTTCAACTGCGGGAACAAGGGCGGTGACGTTACGGACAGGGAAGGGTTTCGCCTCAAGGCCGGCAGTCCCTACAGCATGCGGCAGATCGCCGGGCACAAAAGCAGCGATGGCCATGTATACCTGGGTGGGACGGCCATGCGGATCAACCCGGATGGCACCGGTTTGCGGCCAATTGGGCATAATTTTCGAAATTCCTACGAACAGGCGGTCAGTTCGTTTGGCGATGTTTTCCAGAATGATAACGACGACCCACCGGCGGCCCGGACGGCCTGGCTGATGGAATACGGTAATGCCGGCTTTGCCTCGCAAGATGGTCAGCGGAGTTGGGGTACGGATAAACGCTGGGGCCAGGATACCCCAACCGCTGAGTGGAGGCAGGAAGATCCCGGTTCCATGCCGGCCGGTGATGTGTACGGTGGAGGGGCCCCGACCGGTATTGTTTATTATGAAAACGGGCTGCTTGGTGCCAAGTGGCAGGGTTTGCTGCTCACGTGTGAACCCGCGCGGAATACGGTATTTGGTTACCTGCCAAAGCCGGATGGGGCCGGATTTGCGTTGGAGCGATTTGATTTCCTCACCACCAATCCTGAAAAGGATTTTGCCGGTGCGGATTTCCGTCGCGGAAACATGGGTCGGTTGAACACTCTTTTTCGGCCGTCGGACGTGGCGGTTGGTCCGGATGGTGCGATCTACGTGTCGGATTGGTTCGATGCGAGGGTTGGGGGTCACCAGACGCTGGACCGTTCCCGTGCCGGCACGATCTACCGCATCGTTCCAAAGGGAGCGAAGCCGTCTGTCCCCAAGCATGATTTCACCTCTGTTTCCGGGCAACTTTCCGCGCTTAAAAGTCCTGCGGTCAATGTACGCAACACCGGCTTTCTCAAGCTGAAGGCGCAGGGTGAAACCGTGCTCGGCCCCGTGAAGGCCTTGTTGGGTGACCCGAATTCGCACCTGCAGGCCCGGGCCATCTGGTTGATGGCGCAGCTCGGACCAAAGGGGATTGCCGAGGTTGAAAATCGGCTTAGCCATCGTGATGCCCAAATGCGGATTGCAGCCTTCCGCGCCTTGCGCTTCGTAAACCATCGAATGCTGGATCATGCGAGGGTTTTGTCGAAAGATTCCTCCTCCGCGGTCCGTCGTGAGGTGGCCCTCGCCTTGCGTGATCAGCCCTTTGAGCAGGTAAAAGATATCCTGATGGAGCTGGCCAAGGGTTACGATGGAAAAGATCGCTGGTACCTGGAAGCCTTTGGAGCCGCTTGCGCGGGCCAGGAGGCCCAGGTGTACGCCCTGTTAAAATCAGGCTTCAGTGCAGACCCTGCAGATTGGACGTCGCGCGAAGCCGACTTCGCCTGGCGGCTGCATCCGGCGGCAGCCCTGGCCGACTTGAAAGCGCGTAGCCTTGCTGCCGACCTGCCTTTCGAGCAACGCAAGAAAGCCATGGTCGCCATCGGGGTCAGCGATTCCGCTCAGGCGGCCATCGCCATGGTGGATATTGCCCGTTCCAGCGTGCAGGATTCTTCCGAGGAAGCGAAGCGGTGGATCGCCGCCCGGCACAAGAACATGTGGCGGAAGTATGATGCGCCGGGCATGCTCAGTGGTCAGAAGTCCCCCAAGGTCGAATACAGCGATCACCTTGTTCCGAGGCAACTGGGGAGCTCCACGAAGCTGCCGCCGATCACCGAGATCCTCGCCCTGAACCCGGATGCCAAGGCGGGTCAGCAACAGTTCGGGCTTTGTTCCATCTGCCACAAGCTGGGAGGGACCGGCATTGAGTTTGGCCCCAACCTGATCGGGTGGGGCCGGGGGCAACCGCGTGATGTCATCGCGCGGGCGATCATCGATCCCTCCTCTGATATCGCCCACGGCTTCGCTTCCGAGGATGTGAAAACCACGAGTGGAAAAACCATCCAGGGTTTTATTCTTGCCGAGGGTGACCCAGTGGTGCTGCGTGTGTTCGGCGGGGATGCTGTCGCGATCGATAAGGCCGATATCGCGTCCCGGACCAAGCATAAAGAATCGCTCATGCTGCCCGCCTCCCAGATGGGCTTGACGGCCCAGCATGTCCGTGACCTGGTGGAATACCTGAAAACGAATTAGCGGCCGGCAGGTGCGGGCTTGCCGGGGTAGCCTTCAGCCATCCCCCTGCCGCAGGATGAATCCAGGGCTTGGCCACACCTGCGGGATGGTCCCGCGTGGCCTATAGGGTTTCCAGGTAATGCTCCGCGATCAAGGCCCCGAGTTCCACGATACCTGCCGTGGTGATCACGAGTTTCTTTTCCTGCGGAGGCAGGTCGAAAGCCTTGATGTGGTTCAACTGGTTGTCTGCCGCCGCAACTTCCGCGATCGCCGTGACCACATCGATCTTGTTGACCCGCTCGTCATCGGTGGGTTCCTGCTGGCTGACAAACCATCTGAGTCCGGGTTGCTCCAGGTCGATACGGCTTTGTTCAACCATTGATTGCAACCACGAGGATGCGTTCTTTCGATGCGGCCCAAAGGACATATCATTTTCGCCCAGGTGATAAAAAAGTCCTGCCAGTTCAACCTCGTGGCCCCTGTCCCGCAGCTCCCGTGTGGCCTCCCTGATAAACGCGATGAAGTCCGGATAAATATGCCGTGCCCTGGCCGGGGTGCCCTCCGGTGTCCAGTCGTTGATTTGCGAGCCACTGTGGGTGAACTTTGCGATGGCGATATTTTCCGGAAGTTTGCCCTGCAGGGTCTGCCCGAAGCTGAGCTCGGGGCCGAAGCTGTCATAGGCCCCGCACGGACCCAGTGGCTCCCAGCCCGCCGAGGTCTTGTATCCGCCACCCACGCTGTATTTGTAGGCAATTTTCGGATTGTCCTTGAGCAGTGAGGCGCCCCCCTCGAGGCCTGCCAGGTCCTGCACGAAGGCGCGTTCGCCTTCCATGTTGCGGTGACCGGCAAGGATGAACAGCTTGACCTTGCCTCCCTTTTTATACGGCCAGTTCTTCAGGGGGCGCGCCTGTGTTTCCGGCTTCCCGATCGTTCTCAAATAGGCGTCGGCATAGTTCACCCCATGCTCCAGCTGGCCCAGCGTTCCGTAGTGATAATGCAGGCCGACCCCACCCCCGATTTCCACCCCGACGTGAGACGTGGGGATGTATTCCGCCAGGGGATCGGTATCGGTGACGCTCTTCTGGCCTTCCCTGATCGCGTACATGCGGGGTCGTAAATCCATGCCCCAGATGGTTTTCGTGCAGAGTTCCCCGATATAGAACTTCAATTCGGGGCTCTTGAGGTCCCGGCGCCACCGGGCCAGGAAGTTCTTCAGGTTCGCACCGTAGTTCGGCATGTAGTCCTTGTTGAACATGTCGTTCTCGCCCTGGTGCCACATGAAGCCCTCGATCCGGTAAGGGATCTTCTGTTGGTCCAACTCGGCCAGGGATGCCTGGATCAATTCCAGGGCCAGGGGATACATCTTGAAGCCTGTTGGGTCATCGGGGTTCCAGTCGCCCCCGAGATGGGTTCCCCCTGCGGCACACTTGATGATGGCGATGGGGGCCTGGATCGACCTCGAGACCTTCCGGGCAAAGCTCAGTTCCGGTCCGACCACCTTATTCACCGCCTGCAGCTCCACCCAGCCCGCTGAATTCATTTTTTTCTCCCGGCCGATGGAATAGGAAAACTTTACCGCGGCTTGCGCCTTGTCCAGGCCTGCGAATGGCGGGAACCGCTCGATGTCCTTCACCTTGGAATCGGAACCAACCATGTTGGATTGACCCGCGAAGATAAAGACCCGGAGAATAGGGTCATCATCTTTTCCCGGCGCCATCATGGGTGCGCCAAGGAAAAGGGCCAGTGCGATGAATGTGATGGTATTGCGTGTCATGTAGCGTCCTTTCGTCCCAGCAAACCTAGCGGGCCATGGGGGGGGTCGCAAGTCCTGAAATCAACCCGGATCGTATGCTCGAACCCGTTGAAAACAGCTGAAATACACCCCGAAAAGGCCTCTTGCGCGAGGGAACATATGCTATGCTTCCGCGTGCATTGTATTCGCCTATTGTTTCTGGTTCTTTCCACCGGGTTGCCCGTCGTGGCTGCACCGGTCGTGGTCATTAACGAAATCCTTGCGGTCAACGAAGCCGGCCTGCAGGACGAGGACGCTGAGTACTCCGACTGGATTGAGTTATACAATCCATCCGACGCACCGGTCAACCTGGACGCCTGGTTCCTCACCGATGATGCGGATGAACTGGACAAGTGGACCTTTCCCGCGGTCACGATTCCGAGCAATGGCTACCTCGTTGTCTTTGCATCGGACAAGGACCGCAGCAACGTGGTGTCCCGGCTGCACACGAATTTCAAACTGGCCGGCGACGGTGAGTATCTGGCGCTGGTACGCCCGGACGGATCGACGGTAGAGCATGCGCTCGGCACCTCGTACCCCGACCAGTCCAAGGACCGGAGCTACGGCCTGGTGCGCGAAACCATCGCCTTGCTTGCGCAGGGTGCGGATGGCCGCATCCTGGTGCCGCCGGACGGGAGCCTGGGCAGTACCTGGACCGACACCGGCTTCGATGACAGCACGTGGACGAATGCCCAGGCGGCCCTGGGATTCGACACCGGTGCGGGTACGTACTCGAGTTATTTTTTCACCGATGTCAGCAACCAGTTCTTTGATGTCAATGACTCCATATACCTGCGTGTACCCTTTGCCGTCGACCCCGGCCTTGACCTGGAATCCGTGCAACTGGACCTCCAGTGCGACGATGGGTTTAAGGCCTATCTCAACGGGCAAGCCGTCGCATCCGCCCGCGCACCCGCCAACCCGGGCTGGAATGATTCAGCGACAGCCGCACATGCGGACGCCTTGGCCATCGCCGGCGAATCGTTCGCCCTGCCACTCGCTGACCTGGTCCCCGGCGGGAGCAATCTCCTGGCCATCCAGGGCTTGAACGTTGCCCCGGATGATGCGGATCCGGACTTCCTGCTGGTGCCGGAGATCAAGGCCCAGGTCCGGATCCAAAGCTACCTGGAGAGCCCCACGCCCGGTGAAGCCAATGGCAGTGGGCTTCTGCTCTCCCCCGTGATGGCGGAGCCCGCCCGGGGTTTCTACTCGAATGCGTTCCACGTCACGCTCAGCACCGAGCTCAGCGATGCCGTGATCCGATACACCACCGATTTCCAGGAGCCGGGCACCAACAGCCCGTTGTACACGGCACCTATCCTGGTGACCAATACGACCATCTTGCGGGCGGCCTCGTTCAAGGAAGGATACCAGCGTTCCCCCTTTGTCACCCATTCGTATATCTACCATGAGAGCGTGCTCAACCAGGGCAATAGCCCCCCGGGCTGGCCGGCCACCTGGGGCAGCAAGACCGCCGAATACGAGGTGCGCCCGAGTGTCATTGACGATCACAGTACCGAGGAGAACCTGGGCTTTTTGCGTTTCCTTCCCACGGTCTCCATCGTGTCTGAGATGGATTACCTCTTTGATGACGCCACGGGCATTTACGACAACCCGAAAAGCAAGGGTGCGGCCTGGGAGCGTTCGAGTTCCGCCGAGTGGATTTCCACCCAGGGGGTGTCGGGATTCGGGGTGAATTGTGGGCTGCGAATCCAGGGTGGCCTGGGCGGCGGTGGTCGCAGCTACGAGAAAAAATCGTGGCGCCTGCTGTTCAAGAGTGCGTACGGGCCGTCCAAGTTGCGGTTTCCGCTCTTTCCCTGGGATGACAACGCCGCCGACGAGTATGACCAGTTGATTTTTCGGGCGGGTGCCAACGACCGCCAGGATTATACCCGCGACGAATATGCCCGTCGCAGCCAGATCGCGATGGGCGCACCGACCGCACATGGTGTGCACGTCCATGTCTACCTGAACGGCCTCTACTGGGGCATGTACAACCTGGTCGAGCGCCCGGCCGGCGATTTCGCGGAGCACTATTTCGGCGGAGGTGACAAGGATAACTGGGATGCCCTGGCGCATAACCGCAACAATGTAATCAACGGGGACAACATCGCCTGGAATGCCATGATTGACCTGGGCCGCAGCGGACTTTCCGACAATGCCGATTACCAGAAGATCCAGGGCAACAATCCCGACCGCACGCGGAACCCCGGCTACCCGGTCTACATCGACGTGCCGAACCATATCGGTTACATGCTGGCCAATATTTACCTCGGCATGGGTGACTGGCCCGGGCACAACTGGTATGCAGCCCGACAACGTGACGCGGCCAGCACCGGGTACAAGTTCTTCATCTGGGATGGGGAAGGGGCCTTCCGGAACGGCGATGTGACCGGCGTGAATAATGGCAGTGCCGAGTCCTATGGCGACCTGCGTGCCAACGCGGAATTTAACCTCCTGTTTGCGGACCACGCCCAGCGACATATGTTCAACGGGGGTGTGTTGACCCCGGCCGTGGCTGGGGCCCGTTTCTCGGAGCTCTCGGACGGCATGGAGTACGGCACCGTGATGGAACAGGCGCGGTGGGGACATACCGGGCTCAGTTCCTGGCGGACGCGGCGGGACCAGAAGTTATCCTACCTTGTCTCGCGTCGGGATACCGTCCTGGGTTACCTGCGGAACGCGGATCTGTACCCGGACACCGACGCGCCGGTATTTAACCAGTTTGGCGGGCTCATCGATACCGGCTTTGCCCTGGGCATGGCCAGTGGCAATGCATCAGCGATTTACTACACCCTGGATGGCAGCGATCCCCGCGAATACGACAGTGGGAACGCGCGAGGAACAATCTATACCGGTCCACTCAGCCTCGACTACACGGTGCGCGTGAAGGCGCGTGCCCTCGGTCCGGGTCTTGACTGGAGTGCGCTGACGGATGCCTTGTTTGTCGTGGCCGGTGACTCACCCCTGCGCATTTCGGAAATCATGTACCACCCGCGGCAACCGGTGGGGGTGGAAACCAATGGTGCCAGCGGTGACGGGGACTTTGAATTCATTGAAATCGAGAACACGGCGAATACGCCGATCGGCCTGGCCAACCTGCGTATTAGTGGCGGGATCGATTTTGACTTCGGTTCCGGTACGGTTCAGCGACTGGATCCCGGCCAGTCGGTCGTGCTGGTGTCGAATTTTTCCGCCTTCACCAACCGCTACAGCAACTGGCAGGCCATGCATATCGCGGGGGATTTTTCCGGATCCCTGGATAACGATGGCGACGGCTTTAACCTCGTGGACACGGATGGAAACACCCTGCTGTCGGTTGACTATTCCGATGGGCGCGGCTGGCCGCTTTCCGCCGATGGTGCGGGACATTCCCTGGTGCCGCTCAGCTTTGCGGGCCAGGGCGATGGCGTGCTGGCCTATCCCGGCAACTGGCGGGCGAGCACCTATCTCGATGGGTCGCCGGGGGTGTCCGATTCCCCGCAGATTCGTGATCTCGTATTGAACGAAATCGTTGCGCACACGGACGTGGTTGCTCCACCCCATGATTCCAACGACCAGATTGAATTGTTCAACCTGGGCAGCGGGGGGGTAGGACTCGGCGACTGGTACCTGAGTGACGAGGTGGATGATCTCAGGAAGTGGGCCATACCCGCGACGCATGTTGTGCCGGCGAATGGCTGGATTCACTTTGATGAGATCAGCGGTTTTCACCAGCCGATCACGGAGGGCTTTGGCCTGAACAAGAACGGCGAGGCGGTCTACCTCTCCTATCTCCCGGGAAGCGCCCTGGACCGGGTGGTGGACGCGGTGCTGTTCAAGGGCCAGGAAAATGGCGATTCCTGGGGTCGCTATACCGACGGGGGAAGCTGTTGGTATCGCATGGATCCGACGCCCGGCATCGCCAATCGCCTGCCGACGCAGGAGGTCGTCATCGCCGAGATCATGTACGATCCCGCACCGATCGGAACCAACTACACCGACAATACCCGGGACGAGTATATCGAGGTCTGCAACACCACGGAAGAGGCGACCTTGCTGCAAAGTGCCGCCGGCCCCTGGCGGCTCGATGGGGTAAAATATTATTTCCCGTCGAACACGACCCTGCAGGCGAGGGAGTCCGTGCTGGTGGTGTCCTTCGATCCGGTCGCCGAACCCACTATCCTCGCGGCCTTTCGATCCGTGTACGGCTTGAGCAACGGAACGGTGCGCATCTTCGGCCCCTACGATGGGAAACTGGGGAATCGGGGCGAACGGATCGGGCTCGAGCGCCCGCAGCTGCCCGACCTGCCCGGTGACCCGGTTTCCTGGGTTCTCCTCGACGAGGTGATCTATTTCAACCAGGCCCCCTGGCCGGAGGGCGCGAACGAAACCGGTTTTTCAATCGAGCGGATCAATCCACAGATTTGTGGCAGCTTTCCGTATAACTGGCGCTTGAGCCCGTTGGCAGGTGGAACGCCGGGGAGTGCCTGTGAGGTGCCTACCCAACCGGTGATCGCAGTGGACCCGCGTCGGCTTGAGTCGACGTCGATCGAGGATGTGCCCACGCCGGACCAGGCCTTCTCGGTGTGGAACCTCGGGACGGGAACGCTGCATTTCACCGTTTCCGACGACCAGCCATGGCTGGTGGCCAGCCCGGCGAGCGGTAGCAGTATCGAGGGGGCTCCCAGCAGCCTCACCATTCAATTCAGCACCGAAACTCTCGCCGTGGGCACCTACACGGCGCTCGTGCATATCGCCTCGGGCGAGGCCGCCAATTCGCCCCAGTCCATGGAGCTCATCCTGCGGGTCAACGGGCGCGACAAAATCGCCCCGGACATTGTCCATGCCTATACCAGCGGCGATCCAAACGAACTGACCTGCGTATTCACGGAACCGCTCCAGGCCGGCAGCGGTCCGGGAGGCGCGGAAAACGTGGGCCATTACCAGGTTGATCACGGCATCGTGGTTTCCGGGGCAAGCCTCCGCCCGGATGGGAAGTCGGTGAGCCTGAGCACCACCACCTTCACCCCGGGCGTCGCGTATACCCTTGCGGTGTCAAACCTGCTGGACCGGGCGATTATCCCGAATGCCGTGCCGCCGGGTGCGCAAACGTCGTTCGAATACATCTATACGCAGCCGATTGCCAACGCGAGTACCGGCGGGGTTGTCATCGCCGGCACAACCGTGCTTCTCGACGGCAGCTTATCACACGATGAAGATGGTGGCCCCCAGCCGCTGACCTACCAGTGGGATGTGCTGATCGCGCCTGAGGCCCTGGTCATCGACCAGGCACAGTCCTCCATTGCCTCGGCGACGCTCAATGAGAAAGGCACCTACGTGCTGCGCCTGACGGTGTTCGACGGGGCGGCCAGCCATAGCGACGAGGTCGTTTTCATGGTTACGGATGAAGAAATCCTCTTTCCGCGGGGATCGAGCTGGAAATATCACGACCAGGGGGCCACCGACTTCGGGACGGCCTGGCGAATGCCGGAATACGATGACACCGCCTGGGCCAGTGGCCTGGCTGAACTGGGATACGGCGACAATAACGAAGTCACCGTGTTGAGCTACGGCCCGAACTCCAGCCGCAAGTACACCACGACGTATTTTCGTACCACCTTCGTTCTGGATGACATCGCCAACATCGCCAGCTTGACCGCGCTGTTACGACGCGATGACGGCGGGGTGGTGTACCTCAACGGTGAAGAGATCTTGCGGGATAATATGCCGGCGGGAGAGGTTCAATACGACACCCGCGCATCCTCGACCGTGGGTGGTGGGAATGAGAGCACTTTTTTCCCCTTCAACTTTTCCGCGACGCACCTGGTCCTGGGGACCAATCGGGTGGCGGTTGAGATTCACCAGGGGAACTCGGGGAGTTCCGACATCTCGTTTGACCTGGAACTCCTGGCAAACAAATATGAAATCGATGCCGACCAGGATGGGATGTCCGATATCTGGGAGGCGGTACATTTTGGGGGTACCAACGAGACCGGCCTGGCGGATTTTGACCTGGACGGGTTCGGCAATATGCTGGAGTACGTTGCCGGAACCGATCCGACCGACCCGGAGAGCCGCTTCGCCCTCCACATCCGTGAAACAAACGGGCAAACCCGGATTTCCTTCGATACCCATTCCCTGACCGGCCTGGTCTTCCAGGTGCAGCAGCGCGTATACGACCTGGAGCAATCGCCCCAGCTCCTGAACGCGGCCTGGCTGCCGGTCCCCGGGTTCTCGGGGATCATCGGTGATGACCAGGCTGCGATCCTCACGGAGCTACCCGGTGGGACACCCCGCTACTACCGGGCGAGGGTGCGGATCGAGTAGGCACCCCACCTGGATTGCCCTTTCCGGACGGATGATCGCCCCGGATTATTCTCCAATGCTGCAATGACCATCGGGACCTATGGAGACGGTACCCCGTAGGTATTTTTCAACGCGGCCAGCTCCTTATGCAGGGTTTCGCGAATCATCTCGTACTCCGGGTTGTCGTGGACGCTGGCCATTTCCCCGGGATCACGCTTGAGATCGTAAAGTTCCCAGGTTTCATCGGACTTGCTGTAAAAACGAATCAACTTGTACCGCTTGGTGGTGACGCCCTCATGCCGCTGGACGCCATGGCCTCCCCCCTCGTAGTAATGGTAGTACAGGGAGCTTCGCCAATCGGCCGGGGTCTTTCCCCGCAGGAGCGGCACCAGGCTTTTTCCCTGCATATCCGCGGGAATGGGTGCACCGGCCATATCGAGGAAGGTCTCCGCGAAGTCGATGTTCTGCACCAGGTCATCGTTGCGGGACCCGGGCTTGATGATGCCGGGCCAGCGCGCGAGGAGCGGGGTGCGAAACGACTCCTCGTACATGAAGCGCTTGTCGAACCAGCCGTGTTCCCCGAGGTAGAATCCCTGGTCGGACGAATACAGTACGACGGTGTTCTTGTCGAGGCCCTGGTCCTCCAGGTACTTCAGGATGCGCCCGACATTTTCATCGATACCGGCAACACAGGCGAGGTAGTCCTGCATGTATGCCTGGTATTTCCAGCGGGTCATTTCGTCACCCTCCCGTTCTTTTCCTTCCAGGTACGCCCGGCGTTCGGGTCGCTTCCCGGCCTTCAGGTCAGCGCCTATGCTCATGTGCCGGGCAATGGTCATCTTCTGGTTGAGGGCCGCGGGCCCCCGCCCGCTGTAATCGTCAAACAGGTTTTCAGGCTCGGCGAAAGTCCGCGTGGAAAAAGGTTTTACGAAGCGTTCCGCGGGGGTCCAGCGGCGGTGCGCCGCCTTGTAGTGGACCATGAGCATGAAGGGTTTCGATGAATCCAGGCCGGTCTCCAGCCACTTGAGTGCCCGGTCGGTTATCACGTCAGTGGAATGTCCCTTGTACTGGGTTTGTCCCTGTTCCGTGATGAACCTGGGGTTCACGTACTGCCCCTGTCCGGGAAGCACTTCCCAGTAGTCAAACCCCTGCATCATTCCCGCCAGGTGAATCTTGCCGATCATCGCGGTCTGGTAGCCTGACTTCTGCAGGATCTTCTGGAACTGCTGCTGGTCGTGATTGAATTTTCCGCCGTTCGTGTGCTTGCCGTTCAGGTGGCTGTGTTTGCCCGTCAGGAGCGTAGCCCGGCTCGGTGCACAGATCGAATTCGCCACATAGGCCCGGTCAAAAACCATGCCTTCCCGGGCAATGCGGTCGATGTGGGGGGTGAGGTTTTCCTTTGCCAGCCGCCCACCATACGCACCGATCGCCTGGTAGGCATGATCATCGGAAAACATCCAGACGATATTCGGCGACTTGGCTTCTGCGGCGCAGACCGCCCCCAGCAGTCCCCTGAGCACTACAGCCATCCATGTGCCCCATTTTATCCATCCAGTCCCCATCATAATGCTTCCCTCTCTAACCCGTCCGTGATGGGAATTCACCCCGAATTTTGCATTTTCCACCGTGTGCCCCATCCCTTAGCCAGCGGAACAGGCTCACCTGGAAACGCTCAACCGGAAATAGAGCCGGTCACCCGGGGAGAGGCTCGGGGGATGGATCGTATAGACCATTTCCCGTCGTCCGAGGCCGTCCGGGGTGAGCCCGGCCAGCACAAACGCTTCCCCGGGAGCATCCCAGTTAACGAGATCCACGGACCACTGGGGAGTGACGGTGGCATCGTCAGCGGCGAGGTTTTCCATCCAGGACAATGTGACGAATGCCCCGTTTCGGGCGATTATCGGTAGGCCATCGCGTGCGCCGGGCGCATGCCCGAGCGCGTAGTCGAGCAAGTCGTCAAGCCCGTTCGCGTCAACATCATCGCCCGGGTTTCCCGTAAAGGCTGTGGCATCGTGCGTCCCCGGATTACCACCGGAAACCGTGCTGGAGCGCCAGTTTCCAGGGAGGGAAGGGTCGGGATTGGCGCCGGGATTCACCAGGACCAGGCTCGGGCCCGTTCCGCCCGGAGCCGTGGGCCAGGGAAGGTTGTTGTCATACGTGAATTCCTTGATCGTGCTGCTGGAGGCATCTTCAATTTTCAGGCCTTCACCCCCGTTGTCCAGGCTGGTGGGGTTCGTAAACACCCCGGCCACCGGCAAGCCCGGGCCGTGGGTGTTTTCAAACACAGTCGCGTCCCTGACGACGAGGACGCGGGCCCCGGGCGCGAGCTGGGTGATGGCACCGCCCGTGAAATCAAAGGTGACGCCCCCGGTAAATTGCAGGCCGGCCAGGTCAAGCGTTACCCCCACGCTGGTGTTCTGCAGCTCGACAAACTCCGCCAGGGCATTCCCGGCCGGGTGATACATGATCTCCGACACCACGAGGTAGCGTTGCGCATCCGAGGGTGCCACGGGGGTCGTGATCTCCTGGACCAGGGTCCCCCCGGCATCCGAGAGGGTCAGGGTCTCCCCCAGGTTGGACAGGTGCCCGCTGTAGGCCCCCTGCACGAAGTGACCCGCATCGCCGGTCGGGGAAATGTTCCGCGCCCGAAAAGCCCGGACATCGGGGGAAAGGTAGAGGCGGCTTCCCGCCGGGATAACCGTGCCCGACTTCAGGTCCAACTCGACCCCGCCACTCAAGCGCCATCCGGACACGTCGACCGCGAAGGTATTTGAATTGACCAGCTCGATATACTCCTCGGCCTGGTTGCCGGATACCGGGTTGAAATCAATCGTCCCGAACAGCAGGTTGCTCGCCGGTGGCTGGGAAGATGGGATGCCCGCACCTCCCGGCCCCTCGGTCACCGTAAGATAAGGAACACGCGGAACGAGGTGCTCATTCTTGATCCGGTCTATTGCGGTCTCGAGGGTGAAGTCGGTGCCGCCAAAGTGAGTATTCCCCCCCCAGGCCGCCT
>JAPYUI010000103.1 GCA_029936175.1 Kiritimatiellia bacterium | reverse complement strand
GGGTCTTTCCTGCGCAGGCGATGCAGACCACGTACCATCAACACGCCCAGGCCGAATAGCAGGCCGGTACCGGGTTCGGGAACGGTGCCGGTAACCTTGTAGTGGAACCAGACCGTGTCGCCCGTGGTCTCGATGTAGAAGGTGTTCGGCTTGAGATTGGCCGGGTCGCTGACCGCGAAGGGCGAGGCATAGAAGGGCCGGGCGTCCGCCATGGGCGCCGCGAAGGTGTTGAAGGAGCCACCGGTGATGCCGCCGGTCGCGGTCACCAGCGGAATCGAACCGTAATCGATCGCGGAACCGCCGATCGGGCGCAGGAGATTGGGGCTGTCGATCGAGATCAGGTGGTCGGCACCGCTGAGGTCCAGGGTGCCGGTGATTTCCATGATATCCACCCGTGCACCATTGTTGAGGTATACCCCACCGAGATCGAGGGTGGAGATACCCGCCGTGGCGGTCGACATGTCGCCGGTTACCTCGATGGTGGTACCCGAGCGCACGATCTGGCCGATACCGTTGATCGGGTCCGTGGTGGTGTAATCGATCGTGCCACCGCCCCCCTGGTTGAAGTTTGGATTGCGCATGGTTAAGGTGCCGCCCCCCCAGTTGAATACGCCATCGACCCCGGGATTCCCGGGATCATCCAAGCTAATTCTATCCACCTTCAGGGTGCCGCCCAGCAGGTTGTACACCCCGTCACCGGTTCCATTGTCGTTCTCCCCCATCCAAAGGTCCCGACCCGTGGCCGTAACCGTCCCTCCATTCTGGGTGAAGGTTCCCGTGCCTCCCTGAAATCCCAGCCGGATATCCCGCACGGAAACGGTACCGTCGGTGAGGGTGTAGGAGGCGTCTCCAAAGCGGCCGACGAAGAGGTCGTACCGGGCGGAAACAGTACCGCCATTCTGTTGCACCGCAACGACATCGCCCGATCCCGAATTGTTCGATGCAAGCCCGATCGAGGATTCCGTGATGATCGAGGCGTTATCATTGATTTCCAGGTACGCATGCCCACCCCGGCCGACGACCACCCCGTTGCCGGAGTTGCCATCGTTGTTGAGACTGACGATGCTGGCGTTTCCATTCATGATCATGGTCCCGGAAGAGCCATTATTAAAGCCGATGTAGAAGTTGTCCGACCCGTTCGAGATGTTGATCTTCGCGTTGTCGTTCATTTCCAGGTAGCCTGCCGAGCTGTTGCCGTAACCAACCATGATATTGTCCGCGCCAGCGACCATGTTGAAGGTCGCGGTATCGTTCATGATCATGGTTCCGTCCGCGTTGCCGGATGCAATACGGAATGAAGGGTTCGAGCTGATTCCCTTGTAGTCGAAGACCGCGGCACCGTTCATGGTCAGGGTGCCCACGCCGCCGGCATTCTGGCCGATATAATGGTCGTCCGCCGTGTGGGACTCAAAGTACCCGCCATTCATGGTTACGGATCCCGGATCATTTTGCCCGATGGTAAAGCGGGTGTTGATGACCTGGCCATCACTGTTAATGACCATATGGGCGGAACCCGCAGCACCGCTGTTCTGCCGGACGAAAATCAGCTGACCACCCATGTCAAGGGTCGCGTCACCGGCGGCACCAACCCCATCCCCGACGACCACCGTGCCCTGGCCGCTACCAGAGGACCCGATCCGCAACTGCTGCACGCCACCGGAGATCAGTGAACCGCTCTCGATGTTGATCGTGCCATGCCCGTTATTCCCACGACCAACCCAGGCGTGCTGGTTGTTAACGGAATCCGTAAAGGTCAGCGAACCGCCACCGCGGATCGTGACGGTCTGGCCATCGGACACGGTAAAGCGGTCGTTGGCCGGGTCGCCGTCGGCCCCGCCGTAGGTATCCCCGTTCACCGAGATGGCGTGACCGTCGATGATGACACTATCAATGCCCGTGCCGGCGTTATTGAAATCCCCGGTGTCGGGATTCCCGTTGGGCGCCCAGGTGGCAGGGGTGGCCCAGTCTCCACCCGCAGCCGAGGTGAAAGTAGTGGCAAAAGACACGGGAAGCGTGCCCATCAGGAAAACCCAAGTAATTAGCAAAATTTTCTTCATAGAAATCCCTGTCCAGTCGCCACAAAACCCTACGGGCAGCGCTGAATTCAGTATACTGCTATATTAGGTACACAATCAGGAGAACTGTGGACAGTATTTTTAAGAAAAAAGCATGCCCCCCGGTATGAAAGTTGAAAAAGCAGGGTTTTTTACCGGGAATTCGCCCACACCAAGGGGTATCGAACGCGTATCTGCCTCATATGGAGGCCCTTATGCAGCAGGAGTCTTACGACGCAAGCGATGCAGGCCCCGCGCCATCAACACGCCCAGGCCCAGGAGCATACCGGTACCGGGTTCGGGAACGGTGCCGGTTACCTTGTAGTGGAACCAGACCGTGTCGCCCGTGGTCTCGATGTAGAAGGTGTTCGGCTTGAGGTTGGCCGGGTCGCTGACCGCGAAGGGCGATGCATAGAAGGGCCGGGCGTCGGCCATGGGCGCCGCGAAACTGTTGAAGGAGCCACCGGTGATACCGCCGGTCGCGGTCACCAGTGGAATCGAGCCATAATCGATGGCGGAGCCGCCGATCGGGCGCAGGAGGTTGGGGCTGTCGACCGAGATCAGGTGATCGGCACCGCTGAGATCCAGGGTCCCGGTAATTTCCATGATATCAATCCGTGCACCATCGTTGAGGTATACCCCGCCGAGATCGAGGGTGGAGATACCCGCCGTGGCGGTCGACATGTCGCCATCCACCGCAATGGTGGTACCCGAACGCACAATCTGGCCCAGCCCGTTGATCGGATCCGTCGTGGTGTAATCAATCGTGCCGGGAGTGGCTTTGTTATTGGGGAAGCTCATGGTCAGGGTGCCGCCACCCCAGTTGAACACGCCGTCGACCCCGGGATTCCCGGGATCATCCAGGTCAATGTTATCCACCTTCAGGGTGCCGCCCAGCAGGTTGTACACCCCGTCACCGGTATTGTTGTTGAACTCCCCGGTCCAGAGATCACGCCCGGTTAACTGTACCGTGCCTCCGTTCTGGGTGAACGTGCCGGTGCCACTCTGGTAGCCCAGGCGCAGGTCACGCGCGGTAACCGACCCGGAAGTCAAGATGTAGTTCGCATTGCCCTGGCGACCGACCCAAAGATCCTCCGTCGTAACCACCGTTCCACTGTTGTGATTGACCGTCGCCGTTTCACTCCCGCCATTGTTACCTATACCCGCAACCGTCAGGGTCGAGGCAAGGTTTATCAATGCGTTGTCATTGATATTGAGGGTGGCATCCCCCCCGCGCCCGACAATGAGTCCACGGTCGGAATTTCCAGGTGCCGTGCCGACAAACTGGCTGTTCCCGTTCAGGGTCATCGTCCCCTCGGCACCATCATGATTGCCCCCGATGCGAAAACCGCGCGTGCCCCGGAAGGTGAACACTGCATTATCGTTCAGGGTCAGGCTTCCTGTCCCATTGTTACTCATGCCGACATAGCTGACCCCGGTTCCGGAATTCGTTTCAAAGGTCGCGTTGCCGTTCATGACCGCCGTACCGTCGCGCCCGTTACCCACGGCGAGGCGCGTATTGCTGACCTGCCCGTCCGTGTTGATGGTAAGGAAGCCCGCACCGGTGTTGTTGCCCTGCTTCACTTGTAAAAGGTCGCCGTTCAAGGTAAACGTGGCATCACCCGACGGACCGATCCCGTCCCCGATGACGAGGTGGCCTTGGTTATTACTCCCGTTTGTGGACAACCGCAACTGTTGACCGGTACTTGAGTAGGACCCGCTCTCGATACGCATCGTGCCGTCCGAGCGTTTGCCGATCCAGGCCTCCTGGTTGTTCGCATCGGTGAGTACCAGGCTACCGCCGCCCCGGATGATAAGTGTGTTTCCGTTCGCCACGGTGAAGCGGTCATTGCCCGGGTCGCCATCCGCACCCCCGTAGGTATTGCCGTCCACCGTGATGGCATGCCCGTCAATAATGACGCTGTCGCTACCCTCCAAGTTGGTGGTGAAATCCCCGGTATCGGGATTGCCGTTGGGTGTCCAACTGGTGATCGTCGCCCAGTCCCCATCATTTGCCGAGGTAAAATCCGTGGCAAAGGAAGAACCCGGCGCGATCGCAAGGAACCCCACCAAGGTGATAATACTACGTATTTTCATCATACAGAAACGGCTTTATACGGCCATTTCGATGCTATTCCGCAACACGAAAAAATGGCCAGTCCCAATACCTACACCAATATACCTTTTCCTGAAAGATCGTTTCACGGGAAAATAATCAAAACCCTGAAGTCATAAAGGGCTCCTGTCAAAAGACTTATAGTATAACGCTTTGGGAGTCGAAGGGTTTCTTGGGGATTGAGGCATTCCACGAAAGCCCGGTATGGGGTCGGCCCGGAACCGTAGCTCATCCAGGCCCGTGCCTTGAAAGCCGGACAGCCCACGCACCCACGCGCAAGCTCAGCCAAGCCCGCAGCGTCGGTCAGCCCCTCGCACCGCCAGGCCTAAAGCCCAACGTTGCGAGGGGCCTCGCCGCTAGGCCTCGTCGCCTACATCCTGCGGAGCCTTCGGGCTCCGCAGCGCTGGTTGTTTGTTGTAAGAAGGTTTGGATAAGGGCGTCCACGACTCATGGGTGGAATCTTTTTCACCCCCCACCGCGGGTCGGGGTCCCGGGCAACCCCGCCACCCGGCAACGTACCCTGGGGCAATCATCATGGCGGCAACGGAAATCACGCGCAGTGCCGTTGTTCCAGGGCCATGAAAGGCTCGTAGTAGACCTCCTGTTCCGGCCATTTCGGCTGCTGGCGGACGGGTTTCTCCGAGACATCATCCCGGGTCCAGTGCAAGTGCTTGTTTTCTTCGAATTTCATATGGCCACCAACGGATTAAAGGGTCTGTTGATGGTTGGCCGGGACGAGGGGCTTTCTTACGCGAAATGCAAAATTTTTCGCGACTGCGGGAAATACGGCGGGGGGCTCCCGTGCCCTCAGCGGCACATTTAGCGGGCTTCGTTCAGTGTCCAGCGATACTTCTGGAAGGTTATCTGTATCGCGTCCGGTAATTTTTCCGTCCGGTACCGGTTCAGATAGGTCCGCACATCCGGTTCAAAATCGTCGCTGTACCAATCAAAGATCTTCGAGACCTCCACCGCGTTCCCGTTGATCCGTACGGCCTGGGCATTCCGGTTGATAAAGGTGTTCGCCAGCACATCGAGCGTCTCGTCCAGGTGTTCCCCGACGAAAGCCCGGGCGTGCAGGGGAGGACAGCTCGTGCTGGCACAGTTTAACGCGAAGTGGATCCGGGGCTCCTTGAAAAGCGGCCGAATCAACCCGTTCTCCAGCACATGAAAACTGGTCGTTTCGCCGGCCACCCTCAGGTTCTTCGCCTTAAAAAATCGATTCCGGCCAAAGAAACCGCCCCCTCCCGGGCCGGCGCTTGGATACTCCTCAAGAATCCGGTGAAGAATCCATGCGTTGTAGGCATTCAGGTAAAAAGCGAGCTGCCCGGACTTCTCCCGCCCGCCCAGATCGGCCCCGGCAATGCCCTCGATCACCCGGTTCAGCGCGAGCCGGTCCTCGGGCGTGGCGTGCCAGTCCTTGTATTTAACCCCGTCCGCGGTGACGTACTTCTGCAACAACCCATCGTAGGTACGGTGCCAGTCCTCGGCCGGGGCGAGGCGGGGCAGCAGCAGGCTCAGGAAACCGCTTATCAGGATCAGTCGCTTCATCATCATGGCCCGCCCGGGCGTGCAGGGTCTGTGCGGTTTACAAAAATCCAATCCACAGGTTCCCAAGGTCTTTCTCCCCTACAGGAGAAAGTGGTTTTAACAAGACTTTCCGTTCGACGGAAAGTCTTGAGGCAGGCATATTGCACGGCACATGAACTGGTACTACGAGCAGGACGGCGAGCGGATGGGACCGGTCGATGAGGAGCGTTTTCAACACCTGCTCCTCGCGGGAACCGTCGACCCGGACACCCTGGTCTGGAAGCCCGGAATGCAGGAGTGGCAAGCCTACCGCCACTTCCAGGAACAGGGGAGTGCCCCGCCCGTACCCGGCCAGTCGCGCTGCATGGAATGCGGCCTGTTCTTTGATCCAAACCAGTTGGTACAATACGGGGATGAAGAGGTCTGCGCCGGCTGTAAACCCCTCTACACCCAGCGCCTGATCGAATCGGGCCGGCGCCCCACGATCGCGGGGGCGGACGGCCGTTCCAGGGAGATCCGCTTTGCCGGCTTCTGGGTTCGCGTGGGGGCTTTCGTGGTTGATTTCCTGGCCCTCAGCCCCCTCATCGGCCCCTTGACCTACTTCTATATCCTCGGCGCGATGAACGACGAGCTGCACGAGGTCAGGGAGATCCTCCAGCAACAAGCCCTCAGCTTCGGCCAGGGAAGCCTGATGACCGCCATCTATATCGGGTACTTCGCCTTCATGAACGCAAAGTACGAGGCCTCACTGGGCAAGATGGCCTTCGGCCTCAAGATCGTGCGTGAAAACGGTGCCCGTATCAGCACCAAGCTGGCTATCGGGCGCGCCTTTGCCTGGGAACTCAGCAGTATGCTCTGCAACCTCGGCTACCTCTTCGCGGCCTTTGACAGTGAAAAACGCGCACTCCATGATATGATCTGCAAAACCCGCGTTATCTACAAGCCCACTCGTCCCGCAAAACCCCTGCCGAAGGATGCCTGATCATGGCTGAATGGTATTTTGAACAAAACAACCAGCAGGAGGGACCGATCGACGCGGCCACCTTCGAACGCCTGGTCCGGGACAAAATCATTGAGCCCGACACCCTGGTCTGGACCCAGGGGATGGCGAAATGGCAGGCCCTGGAGGAGCTCAACCCGGCCGCGCAGGACCCCGACACGACGAAACAGGACCAAGTCATCTGTGCGGAATGCGGCGGCCTCTTCGACACCCATGAAGCGGTTGAATACGCAGGCCAATGGGTCTGCGCCGGCTGCAAGTCCACTTACACCCAGCGCATGCTGGAAACCGGTGCGACCCTTGCCACCACCCACCCGGAAATTCCCGGGGTGCGGGCCTATGCCGGCTTCTGGATTCGGGTACTCGCCATGTTCATCGACAACATCATCCTCAACATCCCGATCTTCCTGGTGGCCATGGTGGCCGGGGTGATCCTGGGGGCCAGCGGTGCGGACATGGATAATCCAGACTCCCCTGCAAACATGGTGTTCATGCTCGTTGTCTACGGAATCAGTTTTCTCCTGCCCGCACTCTATTTCGCCGGCTTCCATCACAAAAAGGGCGCAACGCCGGGTAAAATGGCCGTGGGCATCGTCGTGGTCAACGACGACGGAAGCCGACTCTCCCTCGGCAAGGCAATCGGGCGATACTTCGCCTGGATACTCAGTGCGATGATCTGTTACATCGGCTTCATCATAGCCGGTTTTGAAGCCGAAAAGCGTAGCCTCCACGACATGATCTGCAGCACGCGGGTCATCTACAAATCAAAGGGATAAATGGATTTGCGGATCCAGTGTGCAACCTGCGACGGCCTGCTTGATCCGGATCCGTTCCGCACGAGCACGCGGGGACTCTGCAGCCATTGCAGCACCCGGATAGACGTCCGCCTGTTCCCCGCCGTGCTGGACGAAAACCATACCCCACAGCTGGGTCAACGCATCACCGAAGACGACCAGGCCACCTGCTTCTTTCACGGTGAAAGCCAGGCCGAGGTGAGCTGTGACCATTGCGGACGCTTCCTCTGCGGCCTCTGTGCCACGCCCTTTCGCGGAGCCACCTGGTGTCCGCAGTGCATCTCCCAGGGCATGTCGGGCAGGGTGGATGCCTTTAAACACCGGTACACCATGTGGGACACGACCGCGGCGAGCGTCTGTGTCCTCCCGATTTTTTTCACCTGTGGCTACCTCACCTTTATCAGCGCCCCGGTCGCCCTGTTTCTCAGTATTTTCTGGTGGAAACGTCCCAGCGGCATTCTTCCGCGAAGCAAGGTGCGTCACGTGCTCACCATCCTTTTTTCCCTGGTCCAGATCGGGGCCTGGATCGCCTTGGTGGTCATGATCGGCACCAGCATCGCGGGGGAGTTTTAACATGCCGGAAGAAAAGATCGCCTACCGGCGCCTGCCCGGACGCACCGTCGGCCTGATCTCCTCCTGTACCCTCCACTTGGCGGAGGACCACCTGCTCTACGCAGAGCAGCCCTGGTTCTACCAGATGTATACGCGTTTCTATTTCCGGGACATCCAGTCGATTGTCATCAGCGACTCCACCGCATTTGTCGGGATGAACATTTTCCTCGGCGGCGTCTTCACACTCTCGACCGTCCTGGCCCTGCTTTTCTTCAGCAACATCCCCCCGCTGAGCTACTTTATCGGCGTGCTGGCCCTCACCTTCCTCATCCTGTTTATCATCAACCTGGCCAGGGGTCCGACCTGCAAATTCGCGATCCAGACGCGCGTGAATCGCAAACACATCGCCAGCCTCAGCCGCAAGCGGACAGCCTACCGAGCCCTGCCCATCATCGAGCAGTATATTCGCGCCCAGCAGGATGCCCGAAGCCAGGGGGAGTTGATCGATGCCGCACGGAGGGACTCGATGCGCTCCGCCGACACGAGCTCGCCCGGGTCCCCGGGCCCCGATGAACGGGAAGCGAACGACCCACGGAGCCCCGACGCCGTATGAGCAGCAAATCCCTGGTCCATCAGCGCTGCTTCAACCACCTCGAGCGAGAGGCGGTCGCCAAGTGCCCGGCCTGCAGCCGCTTTTACTGTCACGAGTGCATTACCCCGCACGCTGACCGGGTCATCTGCGCATCCTGCCTGAAAAAAGAACACCCGGCGGAAGCGCCCACCAAGCGCCGTTTCAGCCCCCGCTGGCTGCTCCCCATCAAGGCCTTCACCGCCTTTGTGATCGCCTGGCTGTTCTTCTCGATGATCGCCGGCGCCCTCCTGAAAATCCCCTCCAGCTTCCACGACGGCCAGACCATCGACCCAGACGCCATTCAGGCCATCCAGGACCTATAGGCAACCGCCCAAAACCCTGCATCCAAGCGCCGCCATCCCTTGACCAATCCCCCAATCCTCGCCAGACTCTGCACAGCACATGGTCCGTCCGTCCAAGAGAACCCCGCCGAAGGAGCGCAGCGCACTCGCCCTGTTTGAACAGGCGATTGCCCTGCTCCGCAGTGCGCCGCCCCAGGCGCTCGGGGCTTACCTCATCGGCAGCCTGCCCTTTGTGCTCGGGCTCCTCTACTTCTGGACCGACATGAGTCATAACGCCTTCGCCGCGGAACGCAGCCTCATGGCCGCCATGGGCATGGCCCTGCTTTTCTTCTGGATGAAAACCTGGCAAAGCCAGTTCACCATCCGCCTGCACGCCCACCTCACGGGAAGCCCCTCTCCCGGGGTCAAAACGACGACCCTTGCCCGTTCGGGCATTCACCAGGGCTTCATCCATGCGGTAGGCCTTTTCGTTCTGCCCCTATCCCTCCTCCTGGTGGTCCCCTTCGTCTGGGTGTATACCTTCTACCAGAATTGTACCGTGTACGGTGGCGACCCGGAGCTCAGCCCGAAGGAGGTCGTACACAAGGCGCGCCGCGAGGCCCGCCGCTGGCCCCTGCAGAATCACTACGTGACCTGGCTGGCCAGTCCGTTCATGCTGACGATTCTCTGCGCGGTTTGCCTGCTGGTCTTGCCCTGGCTGCGAGCCATTGAGTCGGGCTACCAGATTTTCATCTACCTGTCCTTCGGCCTCCTCCTCCTCCTCACCAGCCCCATCACGGTCGTCGTTGCACTGAACTATCTCGCGCTCCTGTTCTTCATTCCACAACTCTTCAAGATACTCTTCGGCCTGCACAGCTTCGCTTCCGAGAGCACGTTCACCCTCCTGTTCAATACCAGCACCTTTGCCGCGGTCTGCGCGCTGACCTACCTCACGCTCGACCCCGTCATGAAAGCCATCTATGTACTGCGCTGTTTTTACGGCGAGGCCCTCTACACCGGGGCCGATATCCGTGCCGTGCTGCGTCGGCAAACAGCCGCGCCGGTCACCCGCTTGATCATCCTGGCGTCGATAGGCAGCCTCGGTCTCCAGCCCCCCGCGGTCGAGGCGGCCCCGGAACCCGGTGATCCACAAGCCCTGCACAAGGCCATCGACCAGGAGATACGGAAAGCCGAATACGCCTGGCGCATGCCCAAGGAACTCCGCGAGCAACTGGACGAGGAAACGGACGGCGGGTGGCTGAGCGGGCTCGGCGAAAGCATGCGCAACTTCCTTGGCGAAGCCCTGGAGGAACTCACGCTCTGGCTGCGGAATCTATTTACCCTGGCGCCCGACCCCAGGCTGGCCAAGTCCAGCGGGCTCGACTGGTCGGCACTCATGAAACTTTTGCTGTACCTGGCATTGATGGTACTGGTGGGTTCGATCGTTTATGTGCTGGCCCGCATGATCAAGGAGGGGCGGCGCGAGGAACCGGGTGCACCCGTCGAGGAGGTCGCTATCCCCCCTGACCTCCACGACGAAGCGGTTTCGGCGGATCAGTTGCCCAGTGACGAGTGGCTGGACCTGGCCCGCGCCATGGTCCGGGAGGGAAACTACCGTCTCGCGGTGCGTGCCTGCTTTCTTTCCGGCCTGGCCCACATCTCGAATCGGGAGCTGGTTCGCATCCGCCGATTCAAATCCAATCGGGATTATCAACGTGAATTGGCCCGCCGGGCACACAGCCTGCCCGAGGTCAGTGAAGTCTTCGGCTGGAGCGTGCAACACTTCGAGGGTATCTGGTACGGCGAACACGTCGCGGATGAAAATCTCTACCAGGCCTTCAACGACTACGCACAAAAGGTGAAAGGGCTGTGTTGAACAGGCGCAGCTCACGCGTGGTCGCCGGGCTCGTGCTCGCGAGCTTCGCCTTCGGGCTGGTGAAGCTCTTCGAGTTGCGCTACCGAAGCGGCCAGGTCTACCCCGCATATTCAACCCTGCGTGCAGACCCCAAGGGCTGCAAGGCCCTGTATGAAAGTTTTGCGTCCCTGCCCGGCTACACGGTCGAGCAGAATCTCAAGCCGCTCCATTACCTGCACGCAACCAGCAATGCCACCATCGTCCTCCAGGGAACCTCGGTGCTGCGACTCTTTAACCTGGTCCAGCACGACCTCGCGCCGCTGACCAGGCTCCTCGCCAACAACAACCGAATCGTGCTCACCTTCCCGCCGAGTCAGCGCACGCGCGGATGGTCGACCACGAATGAAGCGGATGCGGAAGATGATGACGCACGAAGGCTGCTTAAAAAGGTACGTGAAACCCGCCACCAGAAAGAACGCATGCGTCTCCGAAAATGGCAGGGAAGGGATAAGGAAGACCCGGAGGAGACCCCGGGCGACGAGCAGCTGGCGGAGATGCCGGAAGGGGAAGTCGACCCCCCTGAAGAGGGCCTCGACGAGGAGCTCTTGCAGGATGAATTCATTGAAGAAATCCAGGACTTCATTGACTTCGGCCTCATCGACTTTGAACCCCTGCCCGACTATGCGGAAGCAAGGCGTGCACAGGTACTCGACCCGGGGCTTCGCCACCTGGGCGAGCACGAGATCCCCTGGAACTCAACCATGGTCTTCAAGCAGCTTGACGATTCATGGCAAGTCCTCGCCGAACGCGCTGGACACCCGGTCATTCTCGAAAGTGATCCCGCGGGGACGAATGGAACCATCGTCGTGTGCAGCGACAGTTATTTCATGTCCAACGAATCCATGCTGTCGAATCGACGACCCGCCCTGCTCCTGCATCTCTTCGGGCAGCATACCCGCCTTATCTTCGATGAGACCCACCTCGGCATCAGCCGGAAACCCGGGATCGCCAACCTCGTGCGCCGCTACCACCTGCACGGCCTGGTCGGGGGAATGGTACTCCTCGCAGGCCTGTTCATCTGGCGAAATTCCACCAGCCTGGTTCCCATTGAAAGCTCCGCCGTGCAGACCCACACCATCGAAGGCAAGGATCACGCGGCGGGAATGATCAACCTGCTCCGTCGAAACATCGGCGGCAGCAGGCTCTTCGAGGTGTGCCTCAACACCTGGCTGGACCAGCGATTGAACAGCGTGCACGGCAGGCGGCGCGAACGCGTCATCCAGTTCGCAGGAGATCCCGCACACAAGGAAGCCGGGAAGAAACAGCCCCTGCAGTCCTATAGGACCTTCCAGCGCGAGATACACAAGCGCCATTAATCGGAGTACTCGAATGCACCGGGCATTCTCCCGCCCTTCATACCCGCCATACCGATTCCTGCCCCGCCGGTCCATCCGCACAGCCACGCTTGCAATCGCAGCCAAACTTGCTTAGTTCCCCTGTGAGTTTGCTCATTAAATGGCTGCTATGCGCATTCCACATCGGCCGACTGGCCGGCATCCCGATCAAGGTCCACTGCACCCTTCCCCTCTTTCTGCTGGCCGGGGCCTGGCTCACCGGATCCCTGTTCGATGCGGGACTCCTGCTGCTGACGGTTGTCTTCATGCTCACCTCTATCATCCTGCACGAAATGGGCCACGCACTGGTCGCCATGCGCAAGGGTTGCTACACGGTCGAGATCCTCCTCACGCCCATCGGCGGTATCGCCCGGATTCTCACGATGCCCCTCGACGCAAAAGATGAAACCCAGATAGCGATTGCGGGCCCCCTGGTCAGCCTCTTCCTTGCATTGACCTTCCTGCTCCCAGCCACCCTTTCCTACCTGTTCGGCTACAACATCGCGGGCATGGTCTTCGCCACGATCTGCATCGCCAACCTGATCTTTTTTCTCTTCAACCTTATTCCCGCTTTTCCCATGGACGGCGGCCGGATCCTGCGTGCCCGGCTATCCCTGAAAAAAGGTCGCCTCGAGGCGACCCGCATCGCCAGCCTGCTCGGGCGCGGTATTGCAATATTGTTTTTTATCGCGGGCTGGATTATTCCGCATTGGCTGCTTATGCCGATTGCGGTCTTCGTCTATTTCGTTGCCGGTCTAGAATATAAACGAATGGTACGGCACGCGGGCCCGGGTCCAGGCAACGATCCCTGCCGCACACCGCTTCTCGACCACGACACCTTCGTGATGGGCGATACCCCCTGTGCATCACCACATCCGGGAAGCCCGTACCATCTGGGAAAGGAAATCCTGACCGCGATCCGCATCCTGAAAGAGGAATGGCCGCGCCTTTTCCAACCCGGAAACCCGGGAGTTGACCCACGCTAAGCCTCTCCCGGACCAATCACCCTCTCGACAAATCGCACGGCACCGTGTAGAATGGTCCAGAACAGTAGACGAGAAAACCCATGATACGCACCTTGACCATTTCACTGATTATCACCGCACTGGCCCACCCTGTGCACGCCAAGGACGACGCCTGGAAGGGCCTGGAGAAGCCGCACGAAACCTTCGAAGCCTACGTGCAGGCACTCAAGAAAGATGACTTCGACAAAGCCGTCGCCTACATTTACCTTCCCGATCGAAGCGAGAGCGAAGACCGGGTGAAGGAAGGCTTACCCAAAGTTGCCGCAAAGATGAAAAGCGAGGACTGGCGTGTCCGGATTGTAAAGGCCGCCAAGAATGGCGGAATCGCTGCCCTCATCTACACCACGCAGCCCGAGAAGAGGGACTTCGAGCCGGTCTTGATGATGCAAAAGGACAACCACTGGTACCTGCATCACTACCACTCGAGCGGCCGCCTGCGAAACATCCTTGACGAAGTCGACCTCGCCCAGGCCAAGGAGATGGTGGCGTGGGGCAAACGGCAGATCCAGGAACTGAAAAATAATTAAATTATTTCACCTGCCGGGGCTTCGCCGTTCACGTCATGCCCCGTTCCACCCGGGCTAAAAAAAGTCGAAGTGGGGGGGCGGAAAAAGCATAAAGAGCGGGAAACTACTCCTGCATAATATCCCACTTGGTCCGCCGCCAGGTCTTTCGAAAGGCTTCCGCGTCCCGATCGATCGCCTGAAGTCCCGCTTCGCTCCCATCCAGGAACAGGATGAATTCCAATTCGTGATCCGGCAGGTCAAACTCGGCATCGAACTTCTGCGCGAGGCTGTTCGGCGGCAGGATCACCCGTCCGTTAATGAACTGGGTCTCCAGGGTCAGCCCCTTGGCCCCTTCATAGGCCTTATAAACCAACTCGGAGCAGACCATCGCATTATCGGTCGCGAAATCGAAATTATAGTCGTAGGGCTTGCCGTAATGCCGGTAGGCATTGAGCACCGCATTCATTTTCTCAACCCGACTCACCCGGGGACGAAGCACGGCCAGGTAATCACAGCCGGCACTTTTCCTCAGGCTCTGGAGGATCACCCCATCGCGCTTGGCTTCGATCACGCGTGGCGAGCGGTCATCCCCGCTGTGCTCCCGGTACGCCGCATGGACCTCCGGGTACAATTGGCGGACCGCCTCCGAAAAGCTTCCCCCGCCGGTCTGGACCTCGGCGAAATACGCATCCATGTCGTCCAGGGTGCCCGTATACATGGCGAGATGTGGCCAGAATCCGGGGATTCCCAGGTTCGTGATGTGCCAATTGCGCCGCTCCAGGAGAATATCCCCGGGCTCCAGGCGAGGTAGGTACTGGGTCAATTGTTCCGCGGAAATAAAATATTCCCGATCCGTCGTGCGGATGTAACTCAGCTGGACCGCAATCCGTTTCTGCAGCGGAAACCAGGCCCTGAAAGCCTTATGCTCGAGCAGTTCCAGGGGGTTGCTGACGAACAACTTCGGATTCTTACCCAAGAGCCGATCGATCGCGTCCAGGTTCTTGCCGAGCTCAGCAAGCATGATCTCTGAGTCCCTGAGGTCCTTCTTCACGAGCTGCAAATACGCTCGACCGGCACTCAGCCGCAACAAGGTATCGGGGTGGGTCAGGTTCTGATTCAGGTCAAATACGCTGTGCGAAGGAATCCCATAGGCGAAATCGGGCTCGTTCAGCAAGGTGTTCAACCCCGCGACCCCCTTGATCGCGGTCACGCGTTCCAGCGAAGACCGGTACAGCGAAGCGAAGGCGTAAAAGGCCTGGAGAAAACTACGTGCGTGATGCTCCGAACGGTGGATGTAGTCGATCAGGTAAAAGCCTTTGTACTTTCGCTGCAGCAGGTCCACCTCCAGCGCGGTCTGGAGAAATTCGCTGTAATTGCCCTTGATCTGTAACTTTTCCTCCGTGGACAACTCGGTAAGGGACTTGTCCAGCAGCCCGCTTTCCGTGGTGGACCGGGCCAGGCGCTTCATCGACTGATCCAGGTACCGGATGGTCTGCGCGTCGTCCGCCAGGTCTGCCGTCAACTCGTCGGAGGACATCTGGACCAGCGGCGAATGTTCCACCGGCATCAGGACATTCGCCACGTAGAGGAAAAAGCCGAGCAGCAACGCGAGCAGGATATGCGGTGAATAGCTCTTCAGCTTGGATCCCCACTTCAAGCGATGCAGGCGTACCAGTGCGCGACGGCGCTCAAAGGATAAGATGAAGGGCACCCAGGAAATCACGTACATCACGAGAGCGAGGACACGATGGTAGGGATGGCCCAGTCGCAATACCAGCGCCAGGAAAGCCAATCCCACCAGCCCGTAACTAAGCCCCAGATTCTTGAGGATCATCCCGCTCCGCCTTTATCTGCATATCGAGTTTCCACAGCATCTGCTGGGTTCGGAAAACAGTGACAAACAAGCCAAAAAGAGATCCCGCGAGCACATAGGGCAAGGCCGGCGCCAGGAAGGTGCTGTTGTGGGCGAGAAAGCAATTCACGAAAATGAAGCCCACCCGGATCTCCGTCGGGCCGACGCCCAGGTAGGCGATCTTGAATTGATTCGTCGCGGCAAAGGAAAGAAACGAATTCACCATGAAGGCCCCGAACAACGCGAGAATAAAGAAGAGCATGATCTTGTAGGG
>JAPYUI010000328.1 GCA_029936175.1 Kiritimatiellia bacterium | reverse complement strand
AGCTCCGGTCGAGCGGCGATTTCACCGGCTGGATGAACAACGGTGGCTTGTACTCGAACCGGGAGGATAACGCGGGCGACGTGCCCGGGGACACCACCGGCCCATTCCCGAATCAAGTCATCCAACTCAACGGAAACGCCACGTATGCGGAGATTGACATTGCCCACAACTGGGCTCCCACGAACATTTTCACCTTGAGGGTGGAGGCCAGCCCGGCCTCATGGGGTGGGCAAAATCAGCGCTATATCCGGCCGGAGCTCCACCAGCAGGACGGCACCGTCCTCTGGGTCGCTCCGGAAGACGCAAGCACCGCGGTCCCGCTCTACGATAACTTCGGAGCCATGACGGACTGGCCGTCGGAGCTGACCTTCTGGTTCACGATCGATGCCAGCACTTTTGCGTCCGGGACAGCCGGCCAACCCATTCGCCTGCGACTGGATGCCAGTGGCCAGCGGTCCCTTTACATCAACAACGTGAAGCTGGCGCTGGGGCCCCTGCCTGCGGACAACACGGCTCCGGCCCCGGACCCGCTCACCTGGGATATTGAGCCGACCGTCTCGAACTTCGTGGACATCTCCATGAAAGCCAACTCGGCCCGGGATCCCGGTGACCTGTACGATGTGGCGTACTACTTCGAGAACACGGTCAGTGGAAGCACCAGCGGTTGGCAGCATGCCCGGACCTGGAGCGAGAGCGGCCTGGACTATGACACGCTCTACACCTACCGGGTCAAGGCGCGCGACACCTCGCCCAATCAGAACGCGTCGACGAGCTGGTCGTCCGAGGTGGATGTCACGACCCTCCCGCGTGACCAGTCAGCTCCGAGCCCGGACCCATTGACATGGCAGGCCGTGCCGGAGGTCGGGGACTACGGCACCATCACCATGACGGTCGACCCGGCCACGGATCCGGCCGGAGTGGAATACTACTTCGAGAATACGGTCAAGGGATCCAACAGCGGTTGGCAGGACAGCAACACATGGACCGAGGGCGGCCTGGACCATGACACGCTCTACACCTACCGGGCCAAGGCGCGTGACAGGTCCCCCGATCAGAACGAGTCGGTGAACTGGTCGTCCGAGGAGAGCGCGACCACCTGGTCGGTACCGGCGGGAACCCTGGTCATCACCGGTTTCCAGAGCCCTTTGCTCTCCGAGGGCACGGGCAATCCGAGCTTTGCCGGCTGGACCTGGTTTAACGGCGGTTCCGTGAAGTCGAGACGATCGCCCTCAAACGGTTTGCCCGGGGACACCTCCGTCCCAGGCACCAATCAAGGCATTCAGTTCGAATGGACGACCGCGGAGGCGCAGTACGATATCTCACACAGCTGGTCTTCCAATGATGTCTACACCTTGACGGTGAATGCGGCCCCGCAAGACTGGAACAAGGCGAAGCAGCGATACATCCGGCCGAGCCTGCGCCAGCAGGACGGCACCGTGCTCTGGGCCCCGGGAGAGAACCTCAGCGGGCCTGAAAAAACGGCGCTTCCCAAGGACCTCAGTTTCGGGGGCTCCACCTGGCAGGCGGAACCGGATCTGACCTTCACGTTCACGATCGACGCCGGCACCTTCACGGCGGGGACAGCAGGCCAGCCGATTGCCTTGAGGCTTGATAGCAGTGGTCAAAGGGGCCTCTACGTGGACAACGTGACGCTCTCGGTTTCCGGAGGAGGCAGCGATCCCTACGCCGACTGGGCCACCTCCAGGGGCCTGGACGGGACCAACAACGGGTTCGACCAGGATCCTGAGGGAGACCAGCTCGCGAACGGGCTGGAGTGGATTCTCGGCGGCAACCCGTTGGTCCAGGATGCGGCCGGCCTCTGGCCGGCGGCGGGCGACGCCACCGGTGGCCTGACCCTGACCTTCACCCGTGCGGAGGACTCGATCGGCGAGGTCAGTCTCTCCGTCGACTGGGATGTGGACCTTGAGGGCACGTGGGCCAACACCATTCCGATTGTCGACGACATCCTGCCCAGCGGGGACAACCCGAGCGTCGACATCGACACCGCCGCCGACCCGGATGCGGTCACGGTGACTATCCCGGTGGGCAACGCGGTCGCCGGCAAGATCTTCGCCCGACTGCGGGCGACGCAACCCTAAGGTCGATGGGCGATTCGGGCAATGCTGCTTCGGCTTTCGGCAGCATAAGGCCCCAACGATCTCAATGGATATCCAAGAGGTCCTTGACCTCCCAGGGGAGAACCCGGCCCTGGTGCTCGGCCCGGATGCGGGCAACGTCTTCCTCCTTGACCTGGCTTTTGCCGCCCCAGGCGGTGCGCACGTAGCTCAACACGTCGGCGATCTGCTGATCTTTCAGGGCCACCCCCATGCCGGGCATAATCTCGGGGTGGCGGTAGCGGTTGCCGTTTACCTCAATCGGGCCCTGCACGCCGTGCAGGGCGATCCGGATAAGGCGTTCCTGGGAGCCTTGTACCCAGTCGGAGCTCGCCAGCGGCGGAGCCAGGTTTTCCGCTCCCTTTCCGTCGGCCAGGTGGCAGGTGATGCACAAGGTGTTGTAGACCTCGATGCCCCGCTTGACCGATTCGCCATGCGCTTCCCTGGGCATTTTCTTGATCTTTGGGGGACCGCCCGACTTCGGGATGATCTCCCCTTTCAAGCGCTTGATCATGTGGTCGCTCAGTTGGGCCACTTGCCCATGCGTGCTCTTGGTCAGGGTTTGCAAGGCGGTGATCGCCTTGTCCTGCTCTGGCGTGGCCCGCAGGCGCTCGGATACGATGAGGGCGGTCATTTGCACCTTTTCATGCTCGTCTTCCAGGCCGTCGGCAATCGTTGCCAACTTGAGGGCGTCCATGCCTTCGAGGGTCCACAGGGCATGAATGCGGGCCAAGTGGTTGTCCGCCGAATGCACCACCTCCTGGAGGGCGGGGATCGCCTTCTTGTCGCGGCGCTCGACCAGCAGGCGCTGGGCGGTGTCGCGCCACCAACC
>JAPYUI010000102.1:13627-16321 GCA_029936175.1 Kiritimatiellia bacterium | reverse complement strand
AGCCTGTATCCCGGCGCGACGGTGCTCCCATCGGATCCCTACTTTCCTCCCAACCTGTATGGCTACTGGAAAACGGCAGGGGAAGGGATGGCCCAGGCCTTTCACCTGGAGACGGGCGTGCCGACGGTGAGCCTTCGTCTCTCGACAACCTACGGCCCTGGTCGTGACCTGGGCTATACCTCCGCCCCGACCACGGCGCTCAAGGCCATCGCCCTGGGTATCGACTACGCCATTCCGTATGATGGCCGGGAGACCTACCACTACGTGAACGATGTGGGCGCGGGATTTGGTGAGGCAGCGCTGGCCGCGTTTGACGGTTACGGGGTGTTCAATCTCCGGGGTACCACGGTGCATACGCATGAATTTGTTCAAGCCACCCGGGCGGTCTGTGATGCATTGGGTAAGTCCTGTACGGTGCGCATACGCGAGGCACCTGATCCCTATCCCTTTGCCTGTGACCTGGATGACACGAGCGCGCTGGCGGCCTTCCCCTTGATGCCGCTCACCTCCCTCTCATCCGGCATCCGGGAAAGTTTATTGCGCTTCGATGATATGGTCCGGGCTGGAACGCTCCTCGCCGAAGAAGTTCCCGGGCAACCTTGAGAACCGGACCGCGCAAACAAGTCGGGCGAAGGGGCGACGGATTCCGGTGAAGGGTCCCGCTCTCCCTCGGCGTCCGAAATCACCTGGGAGCAGGATGTAAGCCCTTGATTTAGCGTATTTTACTGTTGATTCCTTCTCCTCGCTATTGACGCGAGTAAGCGATATGGGTTAGATTTTTTTTCATGGGTAGAGCGGTATATCTTATCGTGGTCGCACTCGCGATGTCGCTGGTGCATCCCGCACAGGCCGGTTTCGGATTCTTCGGCGACAGTGGGTCCTTCATCATCATCGACTTCGGAAACGGAAACGAATACTTCTCGCTCGGACCGAGCACCTCTCCAAACGAACATTTTAGCGGGAAGCTACTGAACGAAAATAGCCCTGGCGGCCAGAAGCCGTTTGTGCGCGGTGTCGACCGTCTCATCTTGAATGGCTTTGAGAATAATACCTTTGAGAATGGGGGAGATAACGTCCTGACGGCTCATTTGAGCTATCGCGTCTATAAACAAGGGGAAACGCCGGGAGATTTCCTCACCCTGGACTTCAATCAGTTTTCCTCCCTAGCCAATCCGGGTGATGAGCGGCATGAAATAACCGATGCCGGGGTGAATCTGCTGAATATGGTACCCGGGATTACCGGAACGTATTTCCTGGAAGCCTTTGCCTGGGCGAAAATCGACTACGCAAGCGACCCGGATCTTCTTCCTGACGATGACGTGATCTGGGCCGGGCCCGCTGGAACCATTTACAAGAGTGCGGGTGGAAGCCCACCCGTGGGCTTGTTCACCGCTAAATTCGTCGTGGAGTACATCCCTGAGCCCAACACCGCTGCCCTGCTGGGTATCGGGGTGTTGGTCATTCGCTCCGTCCGCAAAAAGATTAAACCGCTGGCCTGAGAACGGTCGGCCTCCACTTGCCGTTGAACGATGGCCGCCCCCCGCTTCTACTCGGGCATTTTATGCCTTCTTTCATTTTGTTGTGGCCCACCGCTCTTTGCTGAGCCCGATTTGTCGCGCGTCCAGGACTTGCTCGGGCAAACGCGTTTCCACCAGGCGGAGCAGGCGCTGGAAACGGCCTTCGCCGAGGAGGTCAAGAACGAGTTGTATTACACGATCAAGGGCATGGTCGCCTCCAAGCGTGCAAGCTTCGCCGAAGCGGAAAACAACTTCAAGAAGGCCCTCCTTGTGGCACCGTTGCAGGGGCGGTACCTGTTCAACCTCGCCGAACTGTATTACCTCCAGGGCAAATACGACAAGGCCCTGGACCAGTACCTGCTCATTCGTGATGAGAGCGTGAGCCGCGAGCTGCTCGAGTACAAGCTCATCCTGTGTTACCTGCTGACCGGGAAAGCCAAGGAGGCTCGAAGCCTTGTGATCAAGGTTAAGCTGGATGCGAAAACCCCCTATTTCTACTATGCCCACGCTGCCTGGGCCTTCGCCGACGGTCGAATCGAGGAGGGACGCTACTTTGCGGAGACCGCTCGAAAATTATATCTCAGCGGGAATGAACTGTTTCGCCCGTTCCTGGTGGAGCAGGGTTGGCTGGAGAACTAGCGCTCCTGCTCCCGGTCGCGCTGCAGTTCATGTTCCATCCGTCGAACCCGGAACAGTATCTCGTCGTTGGCCACGCGTATGCGATCGAGCATTTCCGCGACCACGCCGACGATCAGCAGCATCAACCCGATCACGATGAAAAATGCGCCGACGAAACCGGCCCACTTGTGGGGGAAGAATTTCCCGGCGTGGAGGTACCAGCCGAGCAGGAAGGTGAAAAAGCTGAAGCCCAACACCATGCTTGCCGCGGCGAACCAGCCAAAAAACCGCAGGGGCCTGTAGTCCCGATAGGTCTTCAGGATAATACTGGCGGTGCGGAAGCCATATTTAAACAGATTGTTCGCGACGCGGGATTCTCCGTGCTCGCGTTCACCCCGCACCTTGATCGGCACTTCCAGCATCGGAACCTGCGCGTAGGCCAGGCAGAGGAAGGTCTCGTGCGTGTAGGTAAACTCCCCGGTGAGGACCAGGCGCAGGTAGGCGTTCCGGGAATAGGCGCGAAATCCACAACTGACATCGTAAAAGCGTTTCTTGGTGA
>JAPYUI010000102.1:11919-13527 GCA_029936175.1 Kiritimatiellia bacterium | reverse complement strand
CGGAACGCAGCACCGACGCCCCGAGGTTCTTCGTGACGAACCACCTGTGCGCCGGCTTCGCGAGCCAGGTTGCCGGTGGCATCGCTTGATCCGTCATCGACCACGACCACCTCAACCTCATCGATGCCGGAAATGTCGCGCGGTATACTTTCGATCACCTCTTTGATGGTGATGGCCTCATTCAAGGCGGGAATCTGTACGACGAGTTTCATACGGTTCGAATCATCTCTCCGGAATCGCTTAGCTCATCCGTCCATGTGGGCAGGGGCTTCAAGGGCCCTGTCTTACCCTCCTTGTAGCCCGCGCAAAAGGCGGAAATGATACTGGATTTGCCACTGAGGAGAAATCCCAGGCTGGCGAGCAAGGGGTAACCCGGGAAGCAAATCGCACCATATTGGGGGTGCATTCGGCAGAAAACCGCCTTGCTGCGACCGCGGATCCTCCATACGCCCGGGTTCGGTTTACCCTTCTGGGTGGTGCGGGAGACCTTGTGCCAGAGGTGGGCACCCGGGACGTGGTGCAGGATGAAGCCTGCTTTCCGGACCCGTACACTCAGGTCGTAATCCTCCCAGTATAGAAAGCAGTTCGGGTCAAGCAGGCCGATTTCCTCGATCACGGAGCGCTTGATCAGGACGGCACAGGTCGTAATGAAATCCACCTGCAGCATCTCGTCGAATCGACCATCGTCCTCGTCCTTGGTGTCGTTCAGCTTGATGATCGGGGGAAATTTGCGATAGCGGCAACCGGCTGACCAGATAATCCTGGGCTCATCGTAATAGTAGATTTTGGGAACGGCAAGGCCGATGCTGTCGGAGGCTCCTGCTGCGTCGACGAGCCGTGTCACCATGTCCGGGGCGGCTTCCACGTCATTGTTGATCATGAAAACGTAGTCCGCTCCACGTTTCATCGCGTGCTGGATTCCGATGTTGTTGGCCCGGGCAAAGCCGATGTTGTCCTTGATCCGGATGATGTCCGTGTTCGGGACCTTTTCCTGCACGATCTTATAGGATTCGTCGCTCGATCCATTGTCGACGAAGATAGGGTGCAGATTGCCGTATGTACTTCGCTGCAGGCTTTCAAGAGCCTCAAGCGTGTCCTCGATGCAGTTATAGCCGACCATGACCATCCAGACGGATGGCGGTGCACGGTTTTGCTTCGAGGTCTCCATGGGCGGGAGTATTGTTGAAGGCCGGGTTGAGGTCAATAGGGCTATTGGCTGGATTGCGCTGACCTGTTCCCGCTAAGCACGGCAACAGGGCTCTGCACCTTTTGGCGCTTCGGTTCCTGGATCCTCTCCGCACCGGACTGGGAACCGTACGGTTGAACCCGCTGCCAGCCATCATGCGCTCCAGCCTCGCGGGTAGATTCCATCCGGGTAGGGGGGGTGAATGTTCAAAGCGATGCAAACCCTGAATTGCCGGTCCTCCCTGTTTAATGGTCCATAATCTGGAGCGTTCCCGCGCAATCTACCCCGAAGGCTCAGTTTTCGAGCACCAGTTCTTGATAAATGCCTTTTTCCGCGCAATGTTCATCCTAACTATTATAGGAAAATGATATGATTACACTCGACCAAGCCACGGAAACACCCGTCATCGAAAAGACGAAGGA
>JAPYUI010000102.1:0-11819 GCA_029936175.1 Kiritimatiellia bacterium | reverse complement strand
GCGGCGGAGGCGGCGGCGGAGGCTGTTGCAGCTGATTCCATTTGTACCCCGCTTGCAAAACCCGGCTGATGCAAATCAGGCCGGGTTTTTTATTGCCTTCGCCGCAGCGTCCACGGTGTCTTCGTATTAGGATGTAAGTTATCTGGGCTCATGGGTACTTAGGCATAAATATGCATTTTTCAGTTAGTTAGAAGAGCATTTTTGCGTAAGATTCGCTAAATAATGATATTTTAAACCGGTTGTAGCTATTTTATTCAGCAAGTTGTCCCAAAATATGCATTTTTTATTGGACATAATCTTATGCATGGAGTTCTTTACGGCTAAATAGCATTTATTTACGAAGAGGTCCCCTTATGAGTAGTCCACAAATGGATGGAGCACAGGTTTTAATCAAGACACTCGAGTCCTGTGGCATTGAGTATATCTTTGGCTACTCGGGCGGAGCGGCTCTGCCGATCTTCGACGCCCTGGAAACCACCGACACCCGGATTAAATTCGTGCTCACGCGTCACGAGCAGGGTGCCACGCACATGGCGGATGGCTATGGGCGGGCTACCGGCCGGCCGGCCTGCGTCCTTGTCACCAGCGGGCCCGGTGCGGGCAATACCATTACCGGCATCATGACCGCCCACATGGATTCGGTTCCCATGATCATTATTTCAGGCCAGCAGGTAACCTGGATGCTGGGCAAGGACGCTTTCCAGGAAGCGGATATCTTTGGCATTACCATGCCCCTGGTGAAGCATAGTTACCTGGTTAAAGATACCAGCGCGATTCCACGGATCGTCCGCGAGGCCATCCATATCGCTACAACCGGTCGTCCGGGGCCCGTACTGGTCGACGTTCCGAAGAATATCAGCCAGGATCCCTTCCACGGTAAGGATGACGAGGAGATGAACCTGCCCGGCTATCATCCGGAAACCAGTTACGAAATTGACCGTCCAGCGATCCTTGAAATCGCCCGTGCCTTGAGTGAGTCCAGGCGCCCGGTCATTATGGCCGGTCACGGAGCCATGCTGGCCGGTGCAGGACCTGAGCTGCATGAACTGATTACCAAATGCAATATCCCCGTGACGAATACCTTGCTCGGGAAGGGGGTCTTCCCGGAATCGCATAATCTAGCCCTCGGCATGTTGGGCATGCACGGCACGGCTTATGCCAACAAGGCCATGGTGGAAGCGGACTTGATCCTGTCGGTCGGTTCTCGATTCGATGACCGCATTATCGGCCAGGCCGACAAGTTCGGAGCCAAGGCTACGATCATCCACATCGACATTGACGAGGCCGAGATGGGTAAAATGGTCCAGCCGGATATCCAGTGCGTCGGTGATGCCAAGGTCGTCCTCACGGAATTGAACAAGCACGTCCATCGCCTGGACACCGACGAGTGGGTTGAGAAACTGGCTGGCTACAAGAAGAAGTACCCCCTGAATTTCAAGAAGCACGGTGGGTTGAAAATGCAGCATGTCCTTGACGAGCTGTATAAACTCACGGAAGGCAAGGCGGTGGTGGCTACCGACGTCGGACAGCACCAGATGTGGGCTGCCCAGTTCTACAAGATCGATGAGGCCTATAATTGGCTGTCTTCCGGTGGTGCCGGTACCATGGGCTTTGGTTTTCCTGCTGCGATCGGGGCGCAATTCGGCCGGCCGGATGACGTCGTTGTCGCCATCGTGGGGGATGGTGGCTTCCAGATGACCTTGTGCGAACTGGCTACCGCCTGTATCCACAAATTGCCGATTAAGATTATCGTCTTGAACAATCATTACCTGGGCATGGTTCGCCAGTGGCAGGAATTGTTCTTCGACGAGCGCGAATCCGGGGTGGACCTTGAAGGAAACCCGGACTTCGTCAAGTTGGCTGAGGCCTATGGCGCCAAGGGTTTCAACATCAAGCGGCCCGCAGATGTCCGCAAGATCCTCGAGCGTGCCCTGGCCTACAACGAGGGGCCGGTTTTGATTAACGCTGAAGTGGTTAAGGCGGATAACGTTTTCCCCATGATCCCTGCCGGTGCTCCACTCGAAGATATGCTCATCGAAGCTCCGAAGGAGAAGATGGCCAAGCCTGTTGGCTCCACTTGATCTGGCGCCGACCCGCTATTCATCATTCATCAATGATTTTATTTCTACACAGCAAGGACGTATTATGAAGGGCACGATTACCACGACCGATACCCCGGTGGACCCTGAAATCCAGCCGGTTGATGCCCTGCACACCCTGAGTGTGATGGTGAACAACGAACCCGGTGTGCTCGCACGTATTGCGCAGACTTTTGCCCGCCGGGGCTATAATATCGAGTCGCTGGTGGTTTCGCCTGCCATGGATGGACGCTTCTCACGCATGACCATTGGTGCGCGGGGTAATCCCGATGGGCTTGACCAGATTATCAAGCAGGTCAAGAAGCTCATCGATGTGCTGCATTGTTTTGACCACACCTTCGATAACGCCGTGGTTAAGGAATTGGCATTGATCAAAATCAGCTGCACGGCTGACAATCGTGGCGAAGCACTGCAGATCGCGGAGCACTTTACCTGTAAGACCGTCGATATGAGCCCGGATTCCCTTGTTTTCATGGCTACCGGGGATTCGGACAAGCTCAACGCCATGCTGGGCATGATTGAAAAGTTCGGCATCATCGAGCTGGTCCGCACGGGCAAGGTCGTGATGGTTCGTGGGTCCCAAGAGACTTGATTTCCCGGAATCAAATCACTAAGGCCTGAATCCGGACTCCGGGACGACACTGTTATGGGAAAAACCTTATTCGACAAAATATGGGATCGTCATGTGGTCAAGGTCCTCGATGACGGTACGGCCTTGCTCTACATCGATCGGCACCTGGTACATGAAGTTACCAGCCCCCAAGCCTTCGAGGGCTTGCGCCTCACGGGGCGCGGGGTGCGTCGCCCGGAGCTCACCTTCTCCACCATGGATCACAACGTGGCTACCACGGATGACCGCCTGGAGGTAAAGGACCCGGTCTCCCGCGCCCAGGTGGAAGCACTTGAAACGAATTGTAATGAATTCGGGGTTACCCTGTACGGTATGGGCAGCCCCCACCAGGGCATCGTTCACGTCATCGGGCCTGAGCTCGGGATTACGGTTCCCGGGTTAACGGTTGTCTGCGGGGATTCGCATACGTCAACGCACGGGGCCTTCGGCACGCTCGCGTTCGGCATCGGAACCAGTGAGGTGGAGCACGTGCTCGCGACCCAGACCCTGCGTCAGTCCAAGCCCAAGAACTTCAAGGTCGAGTTCAGCGGCCAACTTCAGCCCAACGTCACCTCCAAGGATATGATTCTCAAGTTGATCGGAATCATCGGTACGGCCGGGGGCACCGGCTACGTGCAGGAATACTGTGGTGAGGCCGTCCGCAGCTTGAGCATGGAGGCCCGCATGACCATGTGCAACATGAGTATTGAAGGCGGCGCGCGTGCCGGCCTCATTGCCCCTGACCAGGTTACCTTCGATTATATCACCGGGGCGAATCGACTCTTTGCCCCCAAGGGTGAAGGCCTGGACAAGGCGATGGCGATCTGGAAGGACCTGCCGACGGACGAGGATGCGGTATACGATCGTAGCTTGACCATCGATGCGGGCGAGATCGCGCCCCAGGTTACCTGGGGCACCAGCCCGGGCATGGTCATCGATGTAGACCAGCCGATCCCGGACACATGCAATGTCCCCGGGTACAGCGAGGCTGACGCGCAGAAGGCCCTGGATTACATGGGCCTGGAGGCGGGCAAGAAGATGACCGAAGTCCGGGTCGAAACCGTCTTTATCGGCAGTTGCACCAACTCGCGGATCGAGGATCTTCGTCGCGCTGCCAGCCTTTTCAAGGGCCGGAAAAAGGCTGATGGGGTCAGGGTCCTGGTGGTACCCGGGTCCCAGTCGGTGCGCGAGCAGGCAGAGGCTGAAGGCCTGGATGAGGTTTTTAAAGCCTCCGGTGCCGAGTGGCGCTGGGCGGGTTGCAGTATGTGCCTGGCCATGAATCCGGATCAACTTTCGCCACAGGAACGCTGCGCATCTACCTCGAACAGGAATTTTGAAGGTCGCCAGGGCCGCCAGGGTCGTACGCACCTGGTCTCACCCGAAATGGCCTCGGCCGCCGCCATCGAGGGACACTTTGTTGACATAAGGAATTGGAGTTGATGGAGCCTTTTAATACCCACCGTGGAATTGTTGCCACCCTGGACCGTGCCAATGTGGATACGGATCAGATCATCCCGAAACAATTCCTGAAATCGATCAAGCGCACGGGCTTCGGGCCCAGTTTGTTTTTCGATTGGCGCTATGATGATCGCGCGAATCCGGACCCCGACTTCGAGCTCAACGCCCTGCGTTTTGAAGGAAAGTCCATCCTGGTCACCCGCAACAACTTTGGCTGCGGTTCCAGTCGCGAGCATGCCGTATGGGCCCTCGCGCAGGACGGCTACCGGGTCGTTGTGGCCCCAGCCCAGGGGGAGGGCGATGCCCGCGTTCCCGGTTTTGCCGACATCTTTCGAAACAATTGTGGAAAGAACGGGTTGGTGACGATTGAGTTGACCGAGGCCGAGGTCGAGGAGATCTTCCAGTTGGTGGCGGCAAACGAAGGCCTCGAGGCCACCGTGGATCTCCCGGCCCAGACGATCACCTTTCTTGCGGACGAAAATCGGGTCTACGGGTATGCATTCGACGCTGCGATCAAGGAATCCATGGTCAAGGGCCTGGACGATATCGCCCAGACACTCGAGCATGTGGCGGATGTTTCGGCGTTTGAGCTCACGCACGATACCCTGATAGACCTGCCGGATTAACGATGGAGATCCTGCTTGCGCCGGCGCTCTTCACTCCTGAAACCCCCTTTCTCCACATTTCGGCCCGGCCCGGGGCCCTTTCTCCGGGACATATCCTTCAATTTCCTTGTCTTTTTAGTCGAACGGCCCAAAATTTGCTTCGGAAACAACGTATATATTAATAACCCATGAAATTGATTTACCTATTTATCCTCAGCGGCCTTATCAGCTGTTCCGTCGACGCCCGCGTACTTACGGACCAGAAGGGCCGAAAGGCTGATCTCAAGGTTCTCGGGTGGAACGGCGAGCTGGTCAAGGTCCAGAACAAGGCGGGCAAGACCAATACCTTGCGGATCGCGATGCTGTCCGATCGCGATCAACGCTATATCCGCGAGAACGTGAGCAAGGATCTCAGCATAGCCGAACGGATCCCGCGTCGTGTCTACCACACCACGAATGAAAAATCCTTTGAGGCCGACCTCATCGGCTTGCGTGGTGAGATGGTGGAACTGCACAGTGTTTCCGATCGGAAGGTGCAGTTGCCGATTACGTTTTTCTCGAAGCTGGACCAGGCGTACATCGTCCAACACGCGCCGCTGCTCGATTCATTAAACGCCAATCCGGAAGTGCGGCATTCGCCGGTCATGCTCAAGGAGGCTGCGGTCCGGATCGACCAGATGATGGATCGGTGGTACAAGCAACAGGGCGTTAAGCCCAATCCCGTGGTGGACGATGGCACCTTCCTGCGGCGTGCCTACCTCACCGTGATCGGGCGCGTGCCGACGAAAGGTGAAGCGCAGGCCTTTCTTGATGACCAGGATATCCATCGTCGCGACAAGTTGATTGACCATCTCTTTGAACACGATGGATACGTTCACCACATGTTTAACTACTACGCGGATCTTCTGCGCATTCGGTCCCGCAATCCCGGGCGCAACTACGGGGGTGCCTATTACGCGCAGTGGGTGAAGGATTGTGTGCGTGAGAATAAGCCCTACGATCATTTTGTCCAGGACCTGCTCTCCGCGAAAGGGTACTACTGGGAGGATCCGGCGGTGGGTTTCTACCGGCGCGATCCCAATATGCCGCTGGACAATCTTGCGGTTATGACCCAGACCCTGCTGGGTACCTCCATCGTCTGTGCCCAGTGCCATGATCACCCCTTCGATAAGTGGACGCAGAAGGAATACTACGAGATGGCGGCCTATACCTATCCCATGGTGACCCGCTTACGACACAAGGAATTGAATAATGTCCGTGGAGCCCAGAAGATCATGGTGCAGAATCTCGGCAAGCAGGGGATTCGTGAATTTGATCGCGAGCATCGCCGCCTTCGCCAGAACATGATCGACTACCCCCTCCAGAGCGGGACACAGGAGACGGACCGGCGACTGAAGTTCCCGAAGGATTATGCTTACGCGAATGCGAAAGGGAATACCCCCGTTCGTCCGAGCACACCCTTTGGGCAGGAGGCAAGGGTGAGTAGCCAGAAGAATGCCTCGACGATCGCCCCTTTCGTAAAATGGTTCACCTCGTCGGAGAATCCACGTTTTGCAATGAATATCTCGAACCGGCTGTGGAAGGAAGCCTTTGGCCTGGCCCTGATCGAGCCGGTGGACAACATTAAGGAAAACTCACGGCCCTTTAACCCGGAGTTGATGGACTTTCTTTCCAAGTTGCTGGTTACGCTCGAGTTTGACACCAAGACCTATCTCAAGGTGTTGATGAAGACCCGGCTCTTTGAACGCGAAGCCTACCGCGAGGATGTCAACCCGGTCGATGGCTATTCCTTTGCCGGGCCGCTCCTGCGGCGCATGACCGCTGAGCAGATCTGGGATTCGGTACTCACCATGATTCTCCCCGATGTGGATCACCGGAGCAATGCGGGTTTGCTTCGCCAGGATGCGGCCATCGCGGAACAGGGCAAGGCGACCCTGAAGATGAAGCCGGAGGAAATCTACGTATCCTTGATGGCCCGGGCCGGGATCAAGAATCCCAAAGGTGCCAGCCCGGCGATGATGGCAAAAATGGATAAGATGGAGAACATGAGCATGGCCTCCATGAACGGGAAATACAAAGCCAAGGCCCCGGTGGATATTTTCTCCGCCAAGGAAAAGGCACAAATGGAAAAGATGAGGATTAAGGAACGCAAGGCCTTTATTCTCCGGAAGCGCCGGGAAAAGGATCCCTGGTATGCTTTCGATCGGAGTTTCTACCGGGCTGCGGAGCAGCCCTCACCGGCTCCGGCCGGATCCTTTCTCAGCATGTTTGGCCAGTCGGATCGCGAGATGACGGAGAACGACAACCAGGAAGCCAGTATCCCCCAGGTATTGACCCTGATGAATAACAGCAAGATGCTTGATTACATGCTGACCCGGTCCCAGGCGGTCATGTACAAGGAATTGGCCAAGGCCTCGACGCCGAGGGAGAAAGTAGAGACCATTTTCCTGTGCACCTATAGCCGGTATCCTTATCCGGCGGAACTGGACGCGATGACCCGGGAAGTCGAACAGGGTGCCGCGGGCGTCAAGCGCGTGCTATGGGCGGTGCTGAATTCGCAACCTTATCGCTTTATCGAATAGCTGTCTGGAGAAAGAAATGAACAACGAGCTGAATTACCTGGACGAGCGGAGTCGTCGAGACTTCATGTCCCACGCCGCACGTGCCTTTCTCGGGGTCAGTGCCGGCGTATTGACGGGCTGTGGACGGATTGAGGAGAGCCTGCAATCAGCGGCACAAGTTGGCGGCGCACCGGCAGCGCTTGTTCCCTCCGATGATCCGACAGGAACCCTTGCCGCATCGCAGCTGAACAATAAGCCCACCGCAAAGAGCGTGATCTATCTCTATTTGGGTGGGGGGATGAGCCACGTGGACACCTTCGACCCCAAGGATGACAAGGGAGTCATGGCCCAGACCGAAACCATCTCGACCAATGTCGATGGCATTCGCCTCGGCCATTGGCTGGAAAAGACCGCCAGGCAAATGGACAAGGTGGCCGTGGTCAATTCGCTCAGCTCAACCCAGGGTGCGCACGGTCCGGGATCATATTTCATGCATACGAGTTATGCGCAACGGGCGAGTATCATCCATCCGAGGATGGGGTCATGGATCTCCCGCCTGAGTGGTCCGATCAACAAGAATCTGCCCGCCGCGGTCTTTGTTGGACAGGAAAGCGTCGGCGGTGGAGCCGGTTTCATGCCGAGCAAGTTTGGTGCGCTGGGTATTGCCAGTCCGGATGAGGGGTTGAAGAACAGCCGCCGACCAAGTGGGGTCAGCCAGGACGAGTTCAACAAACGCCTGGAGTTGACCAGCTTTCTCGACACCCAGTTTCATGGGAAGTACGAGTTGAAGGAGGTCCAAGCCTACACCGACATGTACAAGGACGCGCTCAAGATGATGAGCAGCTCGGATCTCAAGGGCTTTAACATCCAGGATGAGCCGAAGTCCGTGAAGGCCCGTTATGGCGAGTCCCGGTTTGGGAAAGGGGCCCTGCTGGCCCGGCGCCTCGTCGAGCACGGCGTGCGTTTCGTGGAGGTTCGCTCCGGCGGTTGGGACATGCACAATAACATTTTCGATGCCCTTCCTGAGAAGGTCGGCGAACTGGACACGGTTCTTTCCGCCTTGTTGCAGGATCTTGAGCTTCGCGGCATGCTGGACGAAACCATGGTCGTTCTCGCAACCGAATTTGGCCGCACTCCAAGCATCTCGGGCAACGCCGGGCGAAATCATTTTCCGAAGGCCTTTTCCGGCCTGCTTGCCGGCGGCGGTATCCGCGGCGGCCAGGTGTACGGAAAGACGGATAAAAAGGGAGCGAACATTGTCGAAAACAAGGTGGGTGTTCCCGATTTCAATGCGACGATCGCCTATGGCATGGGGCTGCCCTACAACGAGATCGTTTATTCGCCGAGTAAGCGCCCCTTCACCGTGGCCGATACCGGCACCCCCATCGTCGACCTGTTTGGTTGAGCGAAAGGTTGCGTTGATGCCTTGTACGCCACACCTTGGCAGGCCCCCGCCTGCTTCAGCACATCTCTTTCCGCTGCATGTTGCCGGGCTTGTCCTGTCGCTGTGCCTGTCGGGATCGGCCCAGACGCCTGCCCAGAAACTCCTCTTCACGCGGGCCCACGCCGTGCTGGAGAAGCACTGCTTCGATTGCCACGGCCCCGAAAAACAGAAGGGCGCGTTGCGCGTAGATTCCCTTGCCGCCCTGCTCAAGGGCAGCAAGGAAAGTGACAATGTACTGGTTGCCGGGCACGCGGACCAAAGCGAAATGGTTTACCGCATTCGTCTCCCGGTTGCGGATGACGACGTCATGCCGCCGGCGAAGACCCCGTTACGATTGACCAACCAGGAAATCCTCGCATTGATTCAGTGGGTAGATGGGGGTGCTCCCTGGGATGCACCCGCAGCGGAGGCCGGGGAGAAGGAAATGTCCGCGCCCGACGTGGCTGAATTGCACAAGCCCCTGGGGGTGGACCTGGCCCGGTCCATGTCGCCCGAGGAGGAGGCCTGGTTTAAGGGAAACATCGAGCAGGTCTTTGCCAATCATTGCACGGGTTGTCACGGTCCCCAAAAGCAGAAAGGCGATCTGCGACTGGATCGCGCGAAACTGATCCTGGCCGGTGGCGAAAACGGCCCGGTGATCGTGCCTGGAAATCCATCCAAAAGTGAGTTGCTCGTCCGCATGTTGCTGCCAAAGGATGATGAGGATGTCATGCCGCCCGAAGAAAAGGGACGGGTCCCGAGGGAGAAGATCGCGGCTTTGCGCAAGTGGATATCCGACGGGGCTCATTTTCCGCCACCCAAGAGCAAGTTGGCGCGGGGAGGGGGGAACCACTACACCCGCTTCTTCGATCCCCTGGTCGGAACGGATAAACGGAATATCGATTGGTTGAAGCAAAACGGCGTGTTTGTCGAACCCCTCATATGGGAGGGCGGTGGATTACGGGTCCTGTTCAGCCATTCCGCGGTGGCCTTGGATGCCTCCGTGTTTGATCGATTGAAAACGTGGGAGTCGCACATCCGATGGCTGGATTTTTCAAACGCCCAACTTACGCCGGAGGCGCTTGCCTTCGCCAACAGCCTCGACCTCCTGCTGGTGCTTCACCTGGAGCGTACGAATCTTGATGACACCCTGCTGAAGCAATTGAACTCGGCCACCCGCTTGGAATACCTCAACCTTCACAGTACCCAGGTCAGCGATGCCTCGATCGCGGTGCTCAAAAAGCTTCCCGCCTTGCGAAAACTATACCTGTGGAATACAAAGATGAGCCCGGAAGCCGTCCAGCGCCTTGAGCGCGAGGATCTGCGGCTTGTCTATCGGTAGGGCTGATGCACGCAATACAGTGCCTTAAATCCCCGGATGTACAGGCGTCCATGTGCGGCTGCCGGCGTGGCATTCACCCGGTCCTTTAGTACATTCGTCGCCACGCTTTCCAGTCGTTCCGGGTTCGGCTTGAACACGGTTGTCCTTCCGTCCTGGCTGGTCGCATAGAGATACTCGCCCACCATGATAATCGAGGCCCAGAACGCATCTCCCGCCCGTTCGCTCCAGCGGATCTTGCCCGTTTTTGGATCGATGCAATCAATCGTTCCCGGGCCGGCATTGGGCCGGTAAATATATCCGTTTACAAATACCCCGGAACCAATGCTCTGGGGTTGTTTTTCCACCCGGAACAACCGGTCCCCGGTCACATTCCCCTTGCCGGTTGTCCTTACCGCCAGCATTGGTCCACGAAAACCACCCGTATAAAAAACGATGTCACCGCACAGCACCAGGGATGAATAGCCCAGGTCTCCGCGAGGGTGCGCGACCCCGTCGCAGGTCCAGGCGATTGTACCCTTTGCCAGGTCGTAGGCATTGATGCGCGTTGGCAGGGCAAGCAGGACCTGGCCCTTATGAATGGTGGGCGTGCACCAGGATCCAAGGTATTGCCCCTGGTCATTCTTTTCCCCGGTACCGGTGAAGGGTTCGTCTTTCTCCCAGGTCGTTTCCCCACTCTGGAGATCCAGCACGGTGACGAAACTTCGCTTCATGCCGGGCCCGGTGTACAGGATCACCTTGTCCGCGTGGATGACGGGTGAGTTCGCATAGCCCCACATGTGTTCAAATTCACCATAGGCGCGCTGCCATTTCGGCTTGCCTTCCATGTCGTAGGCGTGGAGGCCTCCGCTGCCGTGCCAGACCACGACTGTCTTCCCGTCGGATGCCGGGGTGCTTGCGCCATAGGGGTTCGTTTTATGTGTGGGCATTTTCCGGTGCAGGTTAATCGTCCGGACCCATTGCTGTTTTCCGGTTGCCGTTTCAAAGCTGTACAGGCCTCGCCGCATGCCGTCAGGGTCAACGGAACCGCTCAACAGGACCTGGCTGCCAAGCACGATGGGGCTGCCATTCCCGGGTTGGGGCAAGGGCCTTGCCCACCGGATGTTCTCGGTTTCGCTCCAGCGGACAGGGGCTCTTTGATCCGTGGCGATGCCGTCGCCGTTCGGCCCCCTGAATGCCGGCCAGTCTGCAAAACCCTGCGTGAGGAGCAGGAGGCACCCGAGGAAGGTGGGGAGGAGAGGGGTTTTCATTCATCGATACTGCCCCTCGTTTACCGATTAACAAGTCAATTTGCCGCTCAGCGAACTTTCCAGTTGCATAGCAAAGGTTCCGTACTATCTTGCTGCCCATATGAGCGAAGAGGCCAAGGAGACCGGCAAACATTTCGTCCGGCAGATCATCGAAGAGGATCTCGCGAGTGGAAAACATACCCAGATTGTCACGCGTTTTCCGCCAGAGCCCAATGGCTACCTCCATATCGGGCACGCCAAGGCGATCTGCGTCGATTTCGGCCTGGCTGCGGAGGTGGGTGGTACCTGCCACTTGCGATTTGACGATACGAATCCCGTAAAGGAAGATGTCGAGTACGTTGAGTCGATCAAGGCCGATATCCGTTGGCTGGGCTTTGACTGGGGCGAACACCTGTACCAGGCCTCCGATTATTTTGATCAACTGTACGCATGGGCGGTGGAATTGATCGAGCAGGGACTGGCCTATGTTTGCTC
>JAPYUI010000101.1:9402-16343 GCA_029936175.1 Kiritimatiellia bacterium | reverse complement strand
TACCGATTCCAGGAGTTTTCACGGAGCAATTTTGAATCATTCCGTGCTGAGGTGGATGATGTGGGTCGCATAAATGAGATATTCGATGTTTTCCTGGTCCAGGCTGCGCTTGAGATGGAAAACCGGCTTTCCGCGAGGAGTCTACTGCAATTAAGGGCGAATCTGGGCCATATTTTTTCAAACCGAGCTATAAATACGGCCATTCCGGGAAGCCTGGAAGGCGATGGAGGGTTTATCTTTCGCGCATCGTGCCAATGGACGTTTCAAATAAAGCCTAATCAATCCTTTCTCCTGGGGGTATATTTCGATCATCAGGAGAATCGAGGGAGTGTCTCGGGAAGAAGCACATCAGCGGGAGAGGATTTCATTGTTGAGTGGCCGGATAACGACCTGGAAAGGATGGGCATTCGAGCGGCATTTGAAATCGATCTGTAGGAGTGGCAAACGCAATGCGAAAGAACAGGACCGAATTGAAAAAGCAGCGCGATCGGGAGATCGAGATAAACTTCCTCGCGGGTGTCAGTCGGCGTTTACCTGAAAATGTACAGGTGCTCCGACCGTTGGCCGGCATGCTCAATCTCCAGGGCCGCTACGAGGACGGTCTCCAGGCGGACCTGCAACTTGCCCGCCTGCGACCACGGGATTCCGAAGTCTGGTACAACCTCGGCTGCAGCTATGCACTGTTAAAACGTTCAGCCGATGCAATGGATGCGCTGCAGCAGGCGATTGATTTCGGCTACACAAACATTCACCAGATGTTCAAGGATCAAGACCTCAAGATCCTCTGGCAGAATCATGCGTTTCTCGAGATGGCTGGTCGGGCATCGAGGGGCTGAATGGCGCGGTCTATCAGGCTGCCGGCCCGAAGCTCCTGGAGGCCTGTCTGAAACTCAAGGGAGGTAAAACGGGCGAGGCCAAAATCACCTGCGGTCACGATTTGCCCGCACAATATATTATTCATACCGTACGACACCTATACCAGGCTCTTGAGCAGCAAAATTTGATTCGGCGAAAGCCAGGGTTGGCTTTTTCTCCGCCAGCCGGTACAGGTTTTGTATGGGCAGGTATCTTCTGGTTCTTTCCGGGTTTCTCGCTCCGCTGCTAGGTATGGCCGAGCTGGTTCACCTGCGCGGCGGAGGCGAGCAGCGCGAGTGGCATTCATTCCCCGGGGCGAAGCCAGCCACTTCGCTTGTGCTGGAACTCCCGGGAATCCCCGATGTCCGGGAAGCCTGCCTCTCGCTTCGCCAGGTGGATGTCCGCCACAACTGGAATGTCCATGTTAATGGACACCCCCTGGGGCGTCTCCAGCGCGAGGAGGACCGCCTGGTCCAGTTATTCGATCTCAAGCCGGGCTTCGTCTCGGCGAAAGCGAACCGGGTTGAAATCACCTTCGATAAGGGCCGTGACGTGGACGATATTCTGGTCGGGGATGCGATGATCTATCCACAGTCGAGAAAGGTGTTGTGCTCAGCGGCCTCGCTCGAGCTCAGCGTGACTGAAAACGGGTCCCCGGTTCCTGCGCGCTTCACCCTGGTCGATGCGGATGGATGCCTGGTGCCGCTCGGGCTGAAGTCTTCAGATCAACTGGCGGTGCGAACGGGGGTGGTTTACACCCTGGACGGCAAGGCGCATGTTCCCTGTCCTGCAGGTGACTATACGATTTATGCGACCCGCGGGTTCGAATACAGCCTGGCAAAGACCCGTGTACACCTGGACGCTGGAGATCATAAATCTGTTGCCCTGGTGATCGAGCGTGAGGTTCACACGCCGGATCTGGTCAGTTGTGATCCCCATGTGCACACCGTCACCTACAGTCGGCATGGTGATTGCAGTCTTACCGAGCGGATCATCACGCTGGCGGGCGAGCATGTCGAATGCCCGGTAGCCACCGATCACAACCTGCACATCGACTATCGCAAGGAGCAGGCCCGACTGGGATATGCGGGGTTCAGGTCCGCGGTCGGCAACGAATATACCACCTTGACCGGGCACTTTAACCTGTTCCCCGTGGACCCGGAACAAAAGCCTCCCAGCTATATTGGAGACGACTGGCAGAAGGTCATGGCCTCGATCGCGGCGACCGGCGCCCCCGTGACCATTCTGAACCATGCGCGGGATATCCATCGCAATTATCGGCCCTTTGACCCGGTTCGACACATCGCCGTGACCGGGGAATCTGTTGAGGGCTTGGAATATCACTTTAACGCCATGGAGGTGCTGAATTCCGGTGCGATTATCAGTGATCGACTGTTGCTGGTAAACGACTGGTTTGGCTTGCTCAACCGCGGTTTGTCGGTGGCCGCTATTGGCAGCAGTGATTCGCACGATGTGTCCAATTTCATTGTCGGCCAGGGACGAACCTATGTCTCCGTTCCGGACGGTGATCCGGGGGCCTGGGATGTTGGCGACGTGGTAAAGGGGATCCAGCAGGGCCACACCCATCTGGCCTACGGTTTGCTGGCAACCTTGCAGGCCGAGGTCCGGGATGATGGGGTTGCGCTGGATGTGGAGGTAAGCGGGCCCTCTTGGATTGCAGGAGGCGAGGTGCGGCTCTTTATGAACGGCCTGGAGGTTTTCCGTGCTGATGCGAACCAGCCGGGGGTCATAAAGTTTGGGCAGCAAGTCCTGCTGCCGAATCCCGGCTACGATGTCTGGTTTGCCGCCGTGGCAACGGGACCCGGTATCACCGACAATTATTGGCCTTGTGCCAAACCGTACCAGCGCCTGGGTGAACGTCACGAGGCCTATTTTCTAGGACTTAGTCCGGCCGTGCGGGTGGATGCGAACGGGGACGGTTCCTGGAAGTCCGCTTTTGCCTATGCCCGTGACCTCGTGAAACACTATCCCGACAGTCCGGAGGACGCGCTTCGTTCTTGCGCCCGTTACGATACAGCGGTTGCTGCGCAGCTGGCGAGCATCTTGGTCCGAAACGGGGTCGATCCGGGTAGCTTGCAGAGTGATGTGGCCTCGGTGAAGGAAGGGTTGAGGCAATTTGTCGATGCCTGGAAGGTGGCGCAAGCTGCGCAGACGGACAAGGCGCGTTTTCCCGCCAACTAGCCGCTTGGCTTGGTGGGTACGGACGACGTGGATAAGCAAAGTGCCGTCATCGGTCATCGAGCTCTCAATAGCTACTACAGGCCTTGATTTGAACTCCCAAAAGCTCTACAAAGACACGGTATACGAACGGAGAATAGTCATGTCATTCAAGGTTGGAATTATTGGATACGGTTGGGCGGCCACCGCCCATATCGACGCGATTAATGCCTGTGCCGATGCACGTGTTGTCGCGATCTGCTCTTCCCGGGAGCTGAACGCTGCCGAGTTAAGCGAACAATACGGCAGTGAGATTGCCGTGTACACCTCTGTTGACGAGTTCCTGGCTTCGGAGATTGATGTGGTTTCGATCTGTTCGTATCCGCAGGACCACGCGGGCCACGTTGTCGCTGCGGCAGCAGCGGGCAAACACATCATCGTGGAAAAGCCGCTGGTGCTGAATTTGGAGGATCTGCGCCGGGTGGAATCGGCAGTGAACCGGGCCGGTGTGAAATGTTGCGTCTGTTTCGAGTGTCGGTACTCGAGTCAGTTTCTCGTCACCAAAGCCCAGATCGACCAGGGACTCCTGGGTGAGATCCATTACGGTGAGGTCGATTATTTCCATGGCATTGGGCCATGGTACGGGCAGTACCGCTGGAATACAAAGAAGGATGCCGGGGGAAGCAGCCTGCTTTCTGCCGGTTGTCACGCCCTGGATGCGTTGCTTCTCTGCATGGGTGGCGAGGTTGAAAGTGTCACCAGTTTCGGTGTGGGATCAACGAATGTTGATTTCGAGCCATACGAATACGACACGACCAGTGTAACCATCCTGAAGTTCAGGGACGGCCGCATTGGGAAAACCGCTTCGGTCATTGATTGCCTCCAGCCGTATTATTTCCATACGCATCTCGTGGGCAGTGAAGGCAGCCTGCTGGATAACAAGATCTACTCCACCAAAAGGCCGGATCCAGAAGATAAAGCCTGGTCTGAGATTCCGATGAAACTTTGTGATTCCGGGGATGTCTCAGACCACCCGTATCAAACGCAATTCGAGGCTTTCTTTTCCGCCACAAAAGAAGGGCGCGATGTGCCGATGACCAGCCTCGCCGATGCGATCCGTTCACATGAAGTGATTTTTGCCGCTGATCTTTCGGCCGCGACAGGCCAATCGGTATTGCTCGCTGATGTTCAAGGCGAATGAATCCACCAATAGCCATTGCCGTTGCCGCGCACCCGGATGACATCGAGTTCGTCATGGCGGGAACCCTGCTCCGACTGCAGGCCGTCGGCTGGGAGATTCATTACCTGAACCTGTCATCGGGAAATTGCGGGAGCCAGACCATGGGGCCTTCGGAACTCGCAGCCCTTCGCCTGCAGGAGGCGCAAGCGTCCGCCAAATTGTTGGGCGCACGCTTTCATCCACCGTTTAGCCATGACCTGGAAATCATGTACGACCAGGCACATCTGCGCCGTCTCGCGGCCATTTTGCACGAGGTGGCCCCCGACATTGTGCTTACCCATGCACCGGAGGATTACATGGAAGACCACATGATCACCTCCCGCCTGGCGGTTACGGCAGCCTTCACCGGCTGCATGCCCAATTTTCGTACCGAACCGCCTGTCGATGCGCCCTTTAAGGACGTCGCCGTATACCACGCGATGCCCTATGAACTGACGGACGGACTGCGCCGGTCGGTTACACCCGACTTGTATGTCGACGTGAGCGATTTACAGGAAATCAAGCGGCAGGCCCTTGCGGAGCACGCCAGTCAGAAGCAGTGGCTGGATGCGAGCCAGGGCATGGATTCCTACTTGAACGCCATGTCAGATATGGATCGATTGATCGGTAGGCACTCGGGGTGCTTTGCCTCCGCCGAAGGCTGGTGCCGTCACGATTACCGGGGATTTGGGTCCGAAGACCGCGACCCCTTGGGCGAAGCCCTGGGCGAACAGGTTTTTACACGGGAGACAAACGATGGCTAGACGATTGAGTAAGGTGGCCCCCGATTGGTGGGATTACACAACCTTGGAAGACGACTTGATTCGGGATGCGGCCCGCTTGACCGAAGCCTGCCTGGAAAAACTCTCCCGGCCTGGGTTTCGCGTTATCTTTTACGATACACTCGAAGATTTTTATCTGGCGGAAGCGCTGGAGTACATCCATGCCTGGAAAGCCGCTACCCCCGATAACCCGGTAGGTATTTGCGGTCCCGTCGGGCCGACCGAGCAATTGCCCCTGGTGGCCCGCCTGGCCAATGAACTTGGACTCAACCTGTCCAACGCACATTTCTGGGGAATGGATGAATGGGTGGGGTCCGATGGCCGTGCGGTCTCAATCGACCACCCGTTGTCATTCGAGAAAGCGGATCGTGCCTTATGTTTCGATCGCCTGGAGCACCCGATGCCAGATGCCAATCTGCATTTTCCCGCTACCGATGTGCAGCCCTATATCGACAGCTGGAAGGGCGTTCGCTGCGCGGTCATGCAAGGCGGGCAGGGGGATGTAAAGCATTGGGCCTTCAACGACCCGTTTCGCCGAGCAGGCGCCTATGCGGATACGCCCCCGAGTCCGGAGGTGTACCGGGCACTTGAGACGCGGGTGGTCGACTTGCATCCAATAACCCTCTCGCAAAATGCCCGAACCTCCGGAGGGGGAAATGTGACCTTGGTTCCATCCCGCGCCGTGACCGTGGGCCCCCGCGAAACCTGGCAGGCAGAGAAGGTCTCCATCTGGCAGGCGGGTACCCATGACAACCCACTGGGGCAACGCCTGACGGCCCTCATGATATCCAAGGGGGTCGAGGATTCATCCGTGCCGATGTCCCTGCTCGCCTCACACCCGAATGTCCAGTTCAACTATTATCGGGGAGGCCTGGGGTCTTGCCAGGTCGAGATGCATTAAGGGTGAACGTTTTCCCTGTGCGGGTTTAATGCCGCACAGCCCGCAGGACCTATTTGAGGTCTTTTACCTTGAGACCCTTGTTTTTCCAGTAGTCACCCTTGTTGAAGCCGAACATGGTCGGCTTGAAGGCCCCTACCAGCTCGATGTTCAGGTCCGGCTTGATCTGGTCTTCCATGCCCAGGCCCCAGTAGACGCCATTCACCACGATCCGGCGCAGGCCTTCGTGCACGAAGTCGACCGAGGCACCCATGGTACTGGCGATGACCCGGGCGGTTTTTCCGCCCTCTGCCGTATAATCGCGGGTCCATACCACCGGCATCATCGGGTTGTTCTTGTTATTCGTGACCGGCTTGCTGTTTGGGTCCATGTTTTCCAGCACCGCACCGAGGACGAGAAAATTTGCCCCGCGCTCCTTCAGTCGATCGATTTTCACCGTGTACACGTCGCTGGGTGCGAAAATGTCTTTCACCCCGCGCAGAATCGGGTGGTCTTTCTTTCCATCAACCAGGATCCCCCGGCAGGCTTCCCGCTTGTGTGCACCGTGGTGAGCCACCCAGCCTTCGCCCAGGATCGGGTGCCCGAAGCTGAATTTACAACTGCGGAACCCGTGGGTTGCGGTGCGCAGGCCCATCATGGGTTTGCCGGATTTGGCGAAGTCAATGAGGTGCTGTGCCTGGTCGTCCGGCAACTTGCGGAAGCGGGTGGCATTGATGAGCATGTCCGATTTCCCCAGGATTTCGAGGCCCGGCGTATTTCCCTGGAAGTTGGGGTCCATCACGTTCCCATCTGGATTGATCGAAAAGAGGACCCGGCAGTCGAAGCCGTGCCGCTCGGATAGTAGGCGTGCCAGCATGGGCATGGTTTCTTCAGAGCGGTACTCTTCGTCACCGGCCATAAGCGTGATATGCTTACCGCTTCCGGGAAGCCCTTTCTTGCCCGTGTAATCGAGCCAAAGCGCATCTTCATGGTGCTTGGCAAATACCGGCATGATCAAGGCGGCGAGGAG
>JAPYUI010000101.1:0-9302 GCA_029936175.1 Kiritimatiellia bacterium | reverse complement strand
TGTTTGCTCCAGGCGGTTGCCAGGGTAATCACATGTATGCCGGCTTCGTCGGCGATTGCCTGGAAGCGTTCCGTAGAGGCGATGGTTGCCTCATTTACAAAGCGTTCAGCCATCTTGAGTTGTCGTTCGTTCCCCATGGTGAGGTAATGGGAAAAACGCGCCCCCTCCGGACGCAATCCCTGGTTGTATTTTCCACTCAGTACCCCGCCAGCGAGGGGCGAGTAGGGGAGCAGGCTCACCCGCTCCTGCCGACAGACCTGGGCCAGCTCGTCTTCAAAGCGGCGATTGTTCAGGCTGAAGTTATTTTGAATCGTATCGTAACGGGCCAGGCCGTGGGCTTCCGAAGTCCACAGACTTTTCATGAGCCCGAAGGAGGTTTCGTTGCTGCAGCCAATCACCCGTACCTTGCCGCTGCCCACCAGTTCGTCCATGGCCTCCATGGTATCCTCGGGGCGCATATCGTGATCCGGCCAATGGGTCTGGTAGAGGTCGAGGTGGTCGGTCTGGAGTCGCTGCAGGCTGTCCTCTGCCGCACGGATGATTTGGTGGCGGTCGAGCATGGTTTTCCCGTGACGAACCGGCGGCTCGAACCAACCGTGGCCGGGTCCGGTGACTTTGCTGGCGATGATCATGGAGTCACGCGGCTTGGTTTTCATCCACTTGCCGAGAATGAGCTCGGTAAGGCCAAACGTTTCAGCCGTAGGGGGCACCGGATACATTTCTGCCGCATCGAAGAAATCGACGCCGGCCTCATATGCGTGGTCCAGGATCTCAAAAGAGAGCTTCTCATCGCATTGCTGACCAAAGGTCATGGTTCCCATGCAGATTTCCGAGACCACCACCCCGCTTCCACCCAATCGATTTCGTTTCATTGCCTGCATTGTGAAGCGCGAGGACTGTTATTGGAATGCATAATTTGCAATTTCTATTGCACTGGTTTCCTCGATGATGGGGTGCTAGGAGTGAATCGATGAAATGGATTCGACCGCTTTGCTACCTTCTCCTGTTAGTGATGGAGCTCGATGCAGCCCCGCGGGTGCTCTTCCTGCTGGGCGAACACGAGTACGGCACCCAGCAGTCCCTGCCGGCATTTGCTGAGGCGGAACTCAAGCCGCGGGGCATTCCCTATCGGTTTATCCGGGCAAAATCGGACGACCGAAATTCCGTCGATTGCCATGTCTTTCCGGGTCTCGCCGAGGCCTTGAAGGATGCCGACGTCCTCTTTGTCAGCGTGCGTCGGCGCTACCCGCCGGAAAAGGACATGGCCCTGCTGAAGCGGTGGGTCGCCGAAGGTAAACCGGTGATCGGCATTCGCACCTCCAGTCACGCCTTTGGCGAACGCGAGAAAGGTCAGGGCTACCAGGCACCAGCCGGTCATGCGGCATGGCAGGGCTTCGACCGGGATGCCTTCGGTGTGTCGTACACCGGGCATGTCGGCGGCAAGACCGAGACCCTCGTTTTCGCGGAGCGGGGTGTCCAGGCACTATCGATATGGGAAGGGGTACCGTTGAAGGGTGAATTGCTGGTCGACAGTCATTTGTACCACTCGAGGGATTTGGACCCCAAGGCGACCCCGTTGATCCGGGGTAAGGTTAAAGGAACCGGGGAGGAAGAACCCGTGGCGTGGACCCTGCAACGGGGGAAGAGCCGTCGCTTTTACACCTCGTTGGGATCGCTAAAGGACATGGAGATGCCTTTCCTTCGGCGCCTCCTGGTCAACGCGATCTACTGGTCTGCTGGAGAATCCCCCTCGGATGCGGGAACGATTGAAAAGATTAAGCGAAACCGCACCAAGGAAGCTCATGATGATCCGCTGCCGCCAGAGGATGCTTCGAGATTGCTGGAAACGCCTCCTGACCTAAAGCTTGATCTGATCGCATCAGAACCGGTTGTTGAACAACCGGTTTTTTTTAATTTCGACGAACGCGGTCGCATGTGGGTGGTCCAGTATCGCCAATATCCGGAACCGGCGGGACTCCAACTGGTCAGCAAGGATACCTTTTACCGGGCCGTCTATGACGAGGTGCCCCCGCCTCCGGGCGATCCGGACTTTGTTCCCGGAAAGGACCGGATTACCATTCACGCTGATACGAATGGTGACGGTCAATTTGATTCTGTAAAAACGTTCCTGGATGGTTTGAGTGTCGTGACCAGTTGCGTGCGGGGCCGCGGCGGGGTCTTCGTCCTGCAGCCTCCGTACCTCTTGTTTTACGCGGACAAGAACAATGACGATATCCCGGATGGCCGGCCCGAGGTTTTGCTCGAAGGCTTCGGCATCGAGGATACGCATTCCGTGTGCAGCAGCTTGTGCTGGGGGCCTGATGGGTGGCTCTACGCTTCACAGGGATCCACAGTGAGTTCGGCGGTGCAGGTGCCGGGTTCCGGCGACCCTCCGTTGCGCCGGCAGGGGCAGTTAATCTGGCGATATGACCCCGACGACCCGCGCTACGAAGTATTCGCCGAGGGGGGCGGAAACATCTGGAGCTGTGAGTTCGACAGCAAGGGCCGCCTTTTCGCTGGGTCAAATGGCCGTCACCCCGGGTTTCACTACCTGCAGCATGCCTATTACAAAAAAAACTTTGGCAAGCACGGGAGCTTGTCGAACCCCTATGCCTATGGATATTTCGATGGCATCCGGCATCCAGATTTCAAGCGGGTGACCGCGAGCATCTGCGTCTACGAGGGCGGCTCCTTGCCGAAACGATACGAGGGGCAGCTCATCTGGGCGAATCCCGTGATTGGCCGGTTCGGTGCTTCCACGCTGATCCAGGAGGGCCTGGGTTTCAAGGGAGCCTACCTGGATCAACTCATCACCACGCGACATCGATGGTTCCGGCCGGTCTATGTGGATTTTGGTCCGGATGGAAGCTTGTACCTGTGCGACTGGTATGACCGGCAGGTGAGTCACACGCAGAATTACCAGGGCCGCATCAGCAAAAAGGATGGACGGATCTACCGGGTGAAGGGGCGCGAACGGGTCAAACCCTTCGACCTGAATGCGCAATCGACACAGGATCTTGCCGAACTGCTCAAGCACCCCAATCGGTGGTTTCGCGAAACCGCCCGCCGCTTGATCGATGATCGGCCGGACAAGCTGAGCCTCGTGCCCTTGCTGAAAACAATGCTCAAAGGCGAGGACGCGCAATTGGGGCTTGAAGCGCTGTGGACTCTCCATCTTTGCCAGGCGGTGGATTTGGAATTCGCCATGGAGATCGGCTTGAAGCATCCGGACCCTCACCTGCGACGTTGGACCGTGCGCTTGCTCACGGATAAGCATTTGCTCCATAACGTAGGGCACGCCGCCCTGCTCAAGAAGGTCGCGGCCAGCGATCCCGATCGTGCGGTTCGCGCACAATGCGCCAGTGCCGCCGTGCGCTTGCCGGATAAGTTGGCAGCAGCGATCCTGGAAGGCCTGCTGATGCACCCGGAGGACGCGGACGATGCGCACATGCCTCTACTCACCTGGTGGGTCATGGAAAAATTATGCAGGGACGGCCTGCCTGAAATCCGCAGGCTATATCGACAACCCTCGAGCCTGAATGAGCATCCGATGATGGTCCGGCACCTCGCGGAACGCCTTGGCCGCCGCCTGGCAGCGGATGGCCGAAGGTCCCACCTCCATTTTCTCGAAACGCTTGTGCAAGGGGCCCGGGGTGCTACACGAAAGAAGCTCGTACAGGGCCTCAACGAGGCCTATCGAGGCCGTTCCCTGGCAGGATTGCCGGAGGGTCTCGCCCTGGAGTTGGCGGGCACGGATGCGGGCCTGGCATTTCAGTTGAGGACGAAAAAGCCAGGGGCGATCCCCCAGGCCCTGGCGGCGTTGCGTACGCGCGATACCCCACAGGGGATCCTGAATCGCTTGCTGGAAGTGCTGGCGGAGGAACCGCTTCCACAGGCGCGTGATGCGATTTTGGCATTGCTTGAGCATCCGCATATGGATACGCGGTTGGCCGCAATACATGCGCTGGCACCGATGAATGACCCGGTGGCGGGTGCAGCGCTTATTCGGAGGTATGCGGGATGGTCATCCGAAGAAAAAGCGGTCGCGCGTTCGGTTATCACGAGCCGCCTTGACTGGAGCCTGGCCTGGATTCAATTGCTGGGTGAGGGGGCGGTCCCTGCCGATGCCTTGCCGGCCCTCGCCCGGTACAAGGATCCCGCCTTGGCCTTTGCAGATCGCTCCCGAAACCCCACGGAACTGGAGGCGGAAATTGCCCGGGTACACGATATGGTTCAGCAATCCCCGGGTGACCCGTACAAGGGCCGTATTCAATTTCTTGCGCGTTGCGCAGCCTGCCATACACTTCATGACGAAGGTGGCACCACCGGTCCCGATCTTACCGCGTATCAACGAACAGAACTCGCCAGCCTGTTAACCGCCATCATACATCCGAACGCCGAGATCCGTGAAGGCTTCGAGACGCTGCACGTACGCTTGAAGGATGGTCGCATGCTGAGTGGATTTCGGCTGGATGATGACCCACATGTCCTGGTCCTGATGCAGGTTGATGGAACCGAGCAGGTCATCGCGCGTGAAAAGATTTCGAGCATGGCGCCAGGCTCTCAATCCGTAATGCCCGAAGGCCTGATCGACGGCATGCGGAATGCAGATCTGATCGACCTTTTCAGCTACCTGAAGGCCTCGCAACCCTTGAATGTAAAGTAGGGTTGGCCGGCCTGCAGATCCTGCGGGAATCCATTGCCTATTCCTGCTGTTGTTCCTCTTCCTGCTCGGCCTCTTGCCGGGCCCTCCACGCTTCCGGCAAGGTTTGGGCCGCCTTGGTTGAAAGATCCCCATACAGCTTTACCCGTCCCAGGCGAAAAGCTACATCCGCTTGTTCCAGCCCGATCTTGAGGTGCTTCAATGTAATCCCATCATCCATGGTCAGGATCCACTGCCACGCAATGTCCTCAGATTGCCAGATGCGGACCCAATTTTCCGGCACGGCGGCGGCGGCAGGGCTCATCGGAGCAGCGGGAGATTTCCACATCCACACGCCCAGGGCCGTCTCGCTCCAGTGACTGGCGGGAGAGGGGTGAATCTCAAGCCTCCGCAGGGTCGCGGGTGCGGCCAGGCTGAGTACGATGAAGGGGTCATCCTCGCGTGTGGTAATGAAGGCGTCGCCCGTGCCCGTTGCGCCGGTGGTGAGTAAAAGAGGGGCCGTGTCTCCGGGGCTTGCCGGGGAAATGCTGCTCGGGAAGTAACCGGTAATCGTGGCGAGATCATCCATCTTTCCGGGGGCTTCGGGGACGATGACACCTTCATGTACCTGCTTCCGAACCCGGTTGAGGCATTCCAGTTGCCAGGGAGGCAAAAGGCCGTAGCGTCCGTCCAGTCCGAAGACGCCCACGTCAATCGTGAGGACCCGGCCCCTTTGGGTCAGGCCTTGAATCCATTCAGCAATGTTGAACGCAGGCTGGACGGGATAGCCGAGTCCGCCCCATTGGCCAGAGAGGGGAATGCGTTTATGGCCGAGGGCCCCCGGAGGTACTTCGCGGTCCGTTTTCGGGGGCGGGGTTGTAAATCCGTCCATCGATTCGCCGGTGGTGAAATCAAGCGGATCCGGTTTACGTTTTCCCCGTCGCGCGAAATGGGCTACTTTCTTGCTGTTAAACGCCAGGAGCCTGTTGGGATGTCCTTCGCGCGCAGCGTCGGCCCAGGTGCTGAAGTTCTGTGCGAGGCTTTCATCATCCCAGCCATCCCAATTATGTACCTGGTCAAACCACCACCCCGCGAGCCGGGTTCCGTAGCGACCGGACCACTCACGTATGGCGGTTTCCCAGTAGATCTTGAACAGGTCCGGAGCGGGAGAAAAGGGCTCCGTATCGCCCAGGGCCTTCATGCCGACCGGATCGTTTTGCGGGGCCCGGGAAGGCATCGAGAGGATCAGCTTGATACCTTTACGGTGCAGTGCATTTTCAAGCTCCAGCGGCAGGTCACGTTTCGAGCAACGGCTGGGGCGGTCCGGAAGCAGTTTGTCCATAACCGTGCTCGGGGCACACCAGTAACCTGAGTCGCCGCCGAGTGGAAAGATAACCCAGGCCGCGCCCGCCGCTTCGGCCTGCCGGGCAAAGGTGGCAACATCAAATTTGTTGATGAGCTCGTTCCACTCCGCTGCATTGCTCACGCCCGTTTTCTCAGCCGTCAACGGGTACATGATCCCGTAGATGCCCTTTTGCATCCACCGTGCGCGTTCGGGAATCTTGTTTTTACCCGAGGCCGGGATGCTTGCAAGGGCCAAGAGGATGAGGGCGATGATCGGTTGTTTCATGGGATACCTTGTCAGGTGCTTTGCCGGTTCAGCGGGCCTTGAAAGACAGGTGGCAATAGCTTCTTGAGCCATGTGCCATCCGCATGTTACTACACAAGGTATGGCGACATGCAAGGCTGGGAAGATACGGGTGATTTATGGTCCTTCTTTTGTTGGGCTTTGCCAGTCAATTGCAGCAGATTTACATCGTTCATTATTGATGTACCCTCAACCCATGTCGCGCCATGCATAAGCACTCCCGTCGCCAGTTTGTCCTGGGTTCCTCCCTTGGAGCCAGTTTCTTAATTCTTCCTTCCGGATCGGCACGAAGTTATGCCGCGAATGAAAAGGTGGACGTGGCCTTTATCGGGGTGGGGGGCGTGGCCGGTGGGAATCGCAACCGTATGCTGAAGTTGAAGAACGATGCCAACATCGTTGCGCTCTGTGACGTGGACTCACAGAACCTGGCCAAGGGCCTGGCCCAGCACAAAGGGGCAACCGGGCATCGGGACTACCGAAAAATGCTGCAGGAGCAGAAAAATATCGACGCGGTCGTGGTCTCGACCCCGGATCACACCCATTTCCCGGCCTCGATGTTGGCCATGCAGCACGGCAAGGGGGTGGCGACGGAAAAGCCGATGGCCCACAGCATCTGGGAGGCACGCCAGATGGCGATTGCCGCGAAAAAATTCAAGGTGGCCACGCAGATGGATAACGAGCATCATGCGAAGGAAGCCCTGCGGCTCCAGGTGGAGTGGATTCAGTCGGGGGCGATCGGCGAGGTGCGTGAGGCGCATATCTACACCAACCGGCCGATCTGGCCGCAGGGGATGACAAAGCGTCCAAAGGCTTCTCCGCCTCCGGATTCCCTGGATTGGGATCTTTGGCTCGGCGCCGCCCCGTATCGGGATTTTCATAAAGGCCTGCATCGCTTCGCGTGGCGGGGTTGGTGGGATTTTGGCACCGGGGCCCTGGGGGACATGGGCTGCCACCAGTTCGACCCGGTGTTCTGGGCGCTCAAGCTGGGCCATCCGATTTCAGTGGAAGCCGAGCAGACGGGCAATACGGTCGAGAGCGGTCCGACCGCTGCCGTGATCACCTATACCTTTCCTGCGCGGGGTGCGTTGCCGCCCGTCACGGTGAAGTGGTTTGAAGGAAAAGCTCCTCCACCCCGGCCGGAGATGCTGGAGGAAGGGCGCAAAGTCCCCAAGGGCGGCATAACCTATTACGGCAGCAAGGAAACCATCATGGCTTCGCATCCGCCGTCAACCCGGATTATTCCCGAGGAGCGGATGAAAGCCTTTAAACGTCCGGAGCCGTTTATCGCCCGCTCCCCGGGGCATTACAAGGAGTGGCTGGATGCAATCCGTGGCGGGAAACCGGCAAGTTCGAACTTTTCCGACTACAGCGGCCCACTCACCGAGCTGGTGTTGCTGGGCAACCTGGCGATCCGCTGCGGGAAAAAGGTGGTCTGGGACGCGGTGAACCTGAAGGCCATTGGATGCCCCGAGGCGGATGCCTATATCCGGCGAGCCTACCGCAAGGGCTGGGACTTCTGGCAGGGTTGAGGGCATAGGCCGGCGGCTGGTCGGGCCTTCAGACCGCGTGGTGCCCCGGTCGAGGGCAGGTTTTCCGCCGTACGTGTCGGAATGTGCGTGTCGGTTTGAGGCCTTCGCGTTAGCATCCCTGAGAACGTGGATGATGCCATGACAAAATTACCCGGTCTCCAGATATTAGGTCTATCCCTGCTGTTTTCGGTCCTTGCCGCGGATCCCAACCGGCAACTCGACTTCGAACGGGGGATCGTGGTGCTCGTCGGCGCACCCAAGGGAGGGGTTCCTCGAATTCTCGAGATGGCCGAAGCGGATGACCGCCTGTATTTTTGCCAGGTTCCGGGCCAGGAACGGGCTTTGGCGAAGGCGGCGGAAGCCCGGGGATTGCTCTCGCACCGCGTGGTCGTCGATCCTTTCCCGGGTGACCGCATTCCCCTGGCGGATAACCTGGCCGATGCCGTGATCGTATCCGGTGATGCGCCCCCGAGGGATGAGATCCTTCGGGTGCTTCGGCCCCTGGGTGAGGCCTTCCTGGGTGATGAGAAACTGATCAAGCCGGTGCCGGAAGGGCTGGATGAATGGAGCCATCCCTATCACGGCCCGGATAATAATCCGCAATCTTCCGACCGCTTTGCGAGGGGAAAGTTGCGCACGCAGTTTATCGCTATGCCCAAGTTCAGCCCGATGCCGCAACAGACCGTCATTGCCGGTGGCCGCATGTATAAAGCCATGGGGCATATCGCCCATAAGGCGAATCAGAACCCCATGCTCAACACCCTGATTTGTGTAAACGCATACAATGGCACCCGGCTCTGGGAACGCCCCTTGCCAGCAGGCTTCATGATTCATCGCAACACGATGGTGGCCACGGGCGATGCCCTGTACCTGGGTGACAGTCTATCCTGCAAGGTGATCGACGGGAAGACCGGTTCCTTGCGCCAGGAGATCAGGATCCCGAAGGCACTCACGGATGGTCCCGTGTGGAAGTGGATGGCCCAGGATGACGGAATGCTCTACGCGCTCGTGGGGAACCCGGAAATCCAGGTCGAGACCGAGAAATCGGTACGTCGTGGCCTGGGGCATTGGCCCTGGGGCATGTGGAAAGGGCATGAGTATGCAGACCCGAAAACCTCCTTTGGATTCGGCCGGACCCTGGTGGCGATCGACCTCACAGACAATAAGCGGGTCTGGCATTACCGGGACGAGGCCTTTCTGGATGCCCGCGGCATGACGATGAACGATTCCCATATCTTCTGCTATGCCCCGGAAAAGTTTCTCGCCGCGATTGATCGTAAGAGCGGAAAGCTGGCATGGAAAAACAGCGATAATGACCTGATGCAGGCGCTGGGTCCCCCCGAGCGAGCCCAGCACTGGGTGACGGGTTATGCGACATCGACCTACCTTAAATGCAATGCGGAGTCCCTCTTTTTTTCAGGTCCGCAGCGAAAACACATGGTCGTGGCATCGGCCGAGGATGGTCACCTGAGTTGGACCAATG
>JAPYUI010000327.1 GCA_029936175.1 Kiritimatiellia bacterium | reverse complement strand
GCCAAAGGTTGCCCCCTGCCCAGGCACCGAGGGCAATCGAGGGGTAATGGATGGATCGTTGATTCATGGGCTATAGCGTTTTCCCATCGTGGGCGGGTCTTGGCAACCCGGTTTTGGGATCTTTTGGGAGTTCTTTGGTTGTTTCATGGGCTTTAGTTTACACTCGCCATGCGTTTTATCACACGCCATTATCGATCAAGCATCCCCATGTCTGTCATTTCACCCAAACAGAAGCACCGCGAATACGACGTGGTCATCGTGGGTTCCGGGGCCGGGGGTGGGCAGATGGCCTACACGCTCACGATGGAGGGCATAAAGGTTCTCGTGCTTGAGGCGGGGCGGATGTTTGACCCGGTTGCTGAGACCGCCATGTTTCACACCTGGGACAAGGCCCCCTTGCGCGGCGTGGCGACTCCGGACAAGCAAAAGGACTTTTACGACGCGTCCATCGAGTCGGGTTGGGAGATTCCAGGGGAGCCCTACACGAATGCCTCCAAGGACAAATTGCGCCAATTCGTCTGGTGGCGACAGCGCATGATGGGGGGGCGAACGAATCATTGGGGGCGTGTTTCGCTCCGGAATGGTCCATACGATTTCAAAACCCACAGCCGGCAGGGAATTGGATTTGACTGGCCGATTTCCTACGACGATCTCGCTCCCTGGTACGACAAGGCGGAAATGCTCGTCGGGATATTTGGTGACAGCGAGGGCATCGAGAATTCCCCGGACTCCTCTCCCGGCGTATTGTTGCCTCCACCAAAGTTTCGCGCCGGGGAACTGCTCGCCCGTGAACGGACCAGGAAACTGGGCGTATCCGTCGTGCCGGTTCATCGTGCGGTCCTCACCCGGCAGCAGGACGCCCAACGCATCCCCGGGAAACTTCATCCCCGGAACAAGAAGGCACAACGCCTGCTCGCGGCAAACATGCGGCTGCGACTCAAGTGTTTCTTCGCAACGGCTTGCCACCGGGGCTGCTCGATCAAGGCCGCCTTCGATTCCACTTCCGTTTATCTCACCCCGGCGTTGAAGACCGGTAATCTCCACATCCTGCCCAATGCCATGGCCCGCGAGGTCACCCTTGACAAGGCGGGCAAAGCCTCGGGCGTTACCTTCATTGACAAAACCACCGGTGCCGAGCATCACGCGTCCGGACGGGTCATCGTTCTGGCGGCCGGTTCCCAGGAGTCGGTCCGCCTGCTGCTCAATTCGACGTCCACTCAATTCCCCGACGGCCTCGCCAATTCAAGCGGCAAGGTCGGCAAATACCTGACCGATTCAGTTGCCAGCCGCGTAAGTGGTCAAATCCCCGCACTGGAGGCCTTACCCCTGCACAACGAGGACGGGGTTGTGGGTCAGCAGGCCTACATGCCCTGGTGGTTGGCCGGGCAGCAACATGCGCTCGATTTCCCCGGTGGCTACAAGACCCTATTAGTCAGTGGCCGGAAGATGCCGAACCTGAATATTGGTAAAAGCTTCGACCGCGTTTCCGGCGGCGACGGCATTCCCTTTGGCAGGAAACTCAAGGAGGATGCCCGTCGCTACCACGGTTCCTTCCAGAGCATCGGCGCGCAGGGTGCGATGGCCGCAAACGACGATTGCTTTTGTGAACTGGATCCCGAGGTAAAGGACAAGTGGGGGATTCCCGTCCTGCGCTTCCATTGGAAATGGTCGGACGACGAACTGCGTCAGGTTTCCCACCAGCAACAGGCCATGACCGAAATGCTGGAGGCCATGGGGGGGCGTTTCTTCCGTGCGTCCTATGTTGATGAACCGGAAAAAGCGATCAGCCAGGGAGGCAAGATTATCCACGAGGTGGGTGGCGCGATCATGGGGGACAACCCGGGGAAATCCGTCACCAACCAATGGGGGCAGACCTGGGATGTCCCGAACCTTATCCTGGGCGATGGGGCGACCTTTCCCGGGACCGCAGACAAGAATCCCACCCTGACCATCATGGCGCTTGCTTACCGGGCCGCCGATCATTTGGCCGGGGAACTGAAGAAAGGGAACCTGTGAAAGATCCAAGCTCCACGTCACCGGAGTCCGATGCCCGCGCAGGCGAGGGCATGCCCCGCATCAATCGCCGCGTTGCCCTGCAGTGGATTTCCAGTGCGACAATCGCGATCCCCCTCCTCGAGCGTGAAGCTCCCGCCGCCGAAAAATCCGGGCTTCGACCACCCTCAGTCGTCGCCAAGGGTTACGGCCCTGATCCTGACCTGATTCGTATATACAAGCCAGGAGACCTCTGGCCGCTCACCTTCACCAAGGACCAACGCCGCCTGATGATTGTTCTTTGCGATATCATCATGCCTGCTGATGAGAGCTCCCCAAGCGCCTCGTCCCTGGGGGTCCACGACTTTGTCGACGAATGGATCAGCTCGCCCTATCCCGCCCAGGCGGGAGATCGAAAAATCCTTCTCGAGGGGATGGACTTGCTGGACGAAAAAGGTGTCCGCAGGGGAAAGCCCAATTTCGTTTCCCTGGCCGCCAAGGACCAGCTCGTCATCTGTGAGGACCTTGCCCGCAAGGCCAAGGCCGACCCGGGCCGCTTTCCAGGCAGCTTTTTTTACCGCTTGCGCAATCTGGTCGCTGGCGGTTACTATACTACGCCGGTCGGCATGAAGGACATTGGCTATATCGGCAATGTCCCTCAGGCTGAGTGGAACGGTCCGCCGGCCGAAGTCCTGAAAAAACTCAACCTGCCAGCCCAATGAAGATACGCATACCCAAGCTACTCGCATTCATTTTGATCCTTCCGGCCACACTCCTTGGCGCGGAGGAAAAAGGTTTTGTGCCCATCTTTAATGGTCACAACCTCGACGGTTGGGACGTTCAGCCCGGCATGTGGGAAGTGCGTGACGCTGAAATCTGGTGCACGGGCAAGGCCAAGGAAAAGAACTGGCTGATCTGGCGCAAGGAACAGCCGGCCGATTTCATCCTGCGCCTGGAGTTTCGCTGGGACAAGGGCAACTCAG
>JAPYUI010000100.1 GCA_029936175.1 Kiritimatiellia bacterium | reverse complement strand
AGCAGGTTGAAGACCTGGAAGACAAAGCCGATCGTCGCATTGCGGATCTCCGCCAGCTCGGCCTGGGTCGCATGGCTCACATCCTCGCCCGCAATGACGATCTGTCCATCGGTCGGGGTGTCCAGGCACCCGAGGAGATGCATGAGGGTGGACTTGCCGGAACCGCTCTGCCCCACGATGGCCACGAATTCACCCCGCTCGACCTGGAAATCCACCCCCCGCAAGGCATGCACCTCGGTCTCCCCCATGTCGTAGATCTTGGTGATCCCCCGGGCGAGAATCAGTGGCGCACCAGACGCTGAAATGTTAGCAGATGCAGACATATAGCGTGCAGCCTACTATAGAACCGTTGCCACCGCGTTATAAAAAGGGTATCACCCGCACTTAAAAACACTCGATCCTCATGCCCCCTGCCAAGCATCCACAAGCCATTCAGGAAATCATCCGGGACAACCGGCTGTTTGAACTCCTGCACGAGGGCCTGAAGGCCAGTGACCCCTGTGATCCCGCGCTACTGGACCGCCTGCTCCAGTATACGAATGCGTATATCACCTACCACGCACTCGGACCGGAGCAGGTCACCGGATATTACCGCGACTATATCAAGGAGTACAACCGCGATGTGAAAGCCTTCATGCGCGAGGGCGAGTACCCGCTTGAACGCGACCCCCAACGCGAAATGCCGGGGCGGCAAGCCTACAGCATCATCCTCCTTCTCAGTACCCTGCTGACCGCCCATCGCTTCCGTATCATGCAGTTGATCTGCGAGCAGACGGAAGCCATGGAACACGGCTTGTTCATCGGATGTGGCCCCGGCATCGAAATCGAGCTGGTCAAGGGAAAGGCCCAGGGCCTCACCGCCTATGACCTCGACATCGACCCCTTTCTTTCTCATGCGCATCCGTCGGTCGACTTCCGCAACACCTTTTTCGATGGCTCAGGTGAGACACGTTACGACACGATTTACCTGATCGAGATCCTGGAACACCTGTCCGATCCCCTGGCCTTGCTCGAGTCCTGCAAAAAAGTCCTGGCGCCAAACGGACGATTGCACCTCACGACCGCGACCAACCTGCCTCAATTCGATCACCGGTACAATTTCGAGCCGAGCCACGAAGCCTTCGAGGCGCAACTGGGCGGGATGGGATTTGAAACACGATTCAAGGAAGATATCGAACACGCGTATATGACCACGGATATCGAGGCCCGGAATCGATATTACGTGCTGGGCTCAAGCGGATCGTGCGCGGATTGAATCGCTACCAAACCTTATCATGGACGACAACATGAGACGAATCATTCGAGGTGTCACCTGCCTGCTTGTCGGGATGCCCCTATTTGCGGCGGACCCGGTCGCCCTCGACCGGGACGACTGGCCGTGGTGGCGTGGCTTCACCCGGGACGGAACCGCGGCCCCGGGCCAGGAGGCGCCAACGACGTGGAGCGAGACCGAGCATATCATCTGGAAGACGGACGTACCGGGCCGGGGACATGCCTCGCCGACCCTGGTAGGCGATCGTGTTTTCCTCGCGACGGGGGACCCGGAGGCCGGGACACAAGGCATCGTGGCATTCAGCCGTGCGAACGGCAAGAAACTCTGGCAACAGACGGTCAATACCGGCGGGCTCCCGGCGAAAATCCACAACAAGAACACGCACGCATCCGGCACCGTGGCCTGCGATGGACAACGGGTCTTCTGTGCCTTCTACAACAAGCAGGGTATCCAGGTAGCGGCACTCAGCACAGCCGGAAAGCCCGTATGGAGTAAACGCGCAGGGGATTTTAACCCCCAGAAGTATGCATTCGGTTACGGTGCCTCGCCGATCATCTACAGGGACTGGGTACTCGTCGCAAGCGACTACGAGAAAGGAGGCTTCCTGGTCGCCCTTGATAGAAACAGCGGAGCCACGGCCTGGAAGATCCAGCGGGATGCAATGACCAACTACGCCACGCCGATGGTCGCCCATATCGATGGGCGCGACCAGGTGCTGCTCGGGGGCAATGAAAGCGTCTACGCCTACGACCCGACCAACGGGGAGCAACTATGGAAGGCACCCGGCCCCTCCCTCGCCACCTGCGGAACCCTGGTCACCGACGGCGACCTCGTGTTCACCAGTGGCGGCTATCCGCAGAAGTTCACCGTATGCGTCAAGGACGGCAGGGAAGTCTGGCGAAACAACCAGAAAGCGTACGAGCAATCCATGCTGGTACACGAAGGCCACCTCTACATGCTCAACGACAACGGGATCGCGTATTGCTGGAAAAGCTCGGATGGAAAAGAACAGTGGCGGGAACGCCTGGGCGGACCCGTCAGCGCTTCCCCCGTCCGGGTGGGCGACTTGATTTACCAGGCGAACGAAAAGGGGAGCACCTTTGTGTTCAAGGCGGATCCTTCCGGGTTTCAGCTCGTGGCCGAGAACAAACTCGGGGACGATTCTTTCGCGACCCAGAGCATCTGTGGCAACCGGATCTACACCCGGGTGGGCTATCGCAGGGGCGGAACGCGCCGGGAAATGCTTATCTGTATCGGGAAATAAGCTGGGCTGGACCGGTGATGCCGGTCGACAAAACAAGGGCCCGCGAAGGAAATAACACCGGTTACCCTGCCGAGGACTGGAATTCTCACAAACCTGCGGTAAACTGTAGCATGATCGTGCGGACCGTCATTCCGTTGCTCTGCCTTGTGGGAAGTCTGCAAGTCGAAAAGCCCCTGTCCAGGGAAAGTCTTCTCAAAATTGCAAATTCCCATCCTCCGGCAGAAAATCCTTCGATTGAGGAACTGAAATTGCTGCCTTTCGCACAGGAATGGGAAGAGCGCACGATCTGGACCTACTTTGACGGCGACACGCGGAAGGAAAAATACCGGGGCAACGACTATTGGTCGTCGGATGGTCGATTTCATATCTCCCGCATGACCCACTTGAACGGGGCCCCCCAGCCGGAGGAAGAACAAACGATCAACCTGACGACCTACGATACGAAACGGAAAATATTTATCACCTACCTGCTCAACACGGATGATTTCATCATTGCCGAGGGCTCCTACGCATCCGAAAAAAAGACGCTGACCCTTGAAGGAAAATCCGATTCCACCGGGGCCGCCCTCCTGTGCACGATGCATATCAAGCAGGGCAACCGCACGGAATCCAACATCGACCTGTACGTGGACGGGGAACGCATGGCGACAGGGCGCAGCCGGGCCCGCCCCCTGGTAAATGATTCCGAGTGACCTCGCAGGAACTCGCCCTGATAGAAGATTCCGGCTTGTCCAATCGCTTCCTTGAAGGATAGAACGCAGGGATAGCGATGATCGGCTTGATTAAAACCATCTTCAATCTACTTCGATTGCCCGTCGACTTTGTATTTCTAACCATTGATTGGTTGCGTGGCCTGTTCGACACGGGACGCATCTTCCTGGAAGGCAAACGCGGCAACAAACGATCCTGCACCTTCTGTGGAACCCCGGAATTCCTGGTGAAAGAAGAGCGCCCCTGCGTAGCGGCAAGCAAATACGGAAACCCGTGGATGTTCAAAGCCATCTGCCCCTGTGTGAAGCCGGCAAAAATGCCGGATCACGCCACGCCGTATTGCACGGCTGAAAGTGCCTTCCGGAAATCCGCGAGGCACTTGCCCATCTCCGGATTCCTGATCGCCATCACCTGGGCGGCCATCACCCTCGGTGTCATCAAGCTGAACCCCGTCCGACACTTTGAACAATCCATGATCGTGCTCAAGCAGGCGGAAGACGCACAGCGCAGCAAGCACCTTGAGACCTCCCTGAGCAAGGAAGATGAAGAGGCAGCCACGAAGGAATTTGCCAAAGTAGCGTCAGCGCTAAACGATCAATACTACGAACAGGCCGATAAACGCATCACCGACCTGGTGAACCGCTACCCCGCTTTCTACACGGCCCTCCCACTACAGGCCGAGGTCTATTTCAAGCAGCTCAAGCATGAAGCCGCCCTGCAAGCCCTGGAAAATGCCGAGCGCGCGGGGGAGAAAGGTCCACGCATGGAGCTCCTTCGGGTAAAGAAGTGGGTGATTCAGGGTGAGCCCGATCGCGCCATCCAGCGGCTTGATGAAACCCAGGATGCCGACGAACAGGACCCGGCCGTGCTGCTCGAGCGCGCGACCTTATACCTCCACTTGAACACGTATAGCTCGGCACGCAGCAACTTGGTCCAGCTGCTGAGCGTCGAACCCCAGCACCTGCAGGGGCATATCCGCCTCAGCTCCCTTTTATTCAAGCTCCAGGAAGAAGATGAGGCTCGCGCTCATTTTTCCGCCGCCCGGGCCATAGATCCCGCCCATCCGGATCTCCGATTACTGGACCTGGAAATCAACCTGCTGGATGGCAAAGAACAACAGGTACGCGAAAAACTGTTGAGCCTGGGGTCGGATTTTCCAGACCGCGCATCCATTCAAATCAAAATTGCCAAACTTGAGATCATCATGCAACAGGCCGGCTCAGCACTGGTACGCGTCGAGAAGATCCCATCCAGCGTGAACCGACATGAACGCTTCGCCGCTCACATGTTGCACGCACAGATCATGATCGAACACGAGCTCCTGACGGATGCCGAGCGCGATCTTGATCTCGCCCTGGCTATCCAGCCGAACCATCTTCCAGCACAGCAGGCGAAAGCACGCATTCTTATGGCCCGAAAAATATGGAGCGCGGCACTGAAGATCCTCACCCCCCTGCGAAAAAAACATCCCCGGAACACCATACTCTACCTCATGGAAGCCACCTGCCAGGAGCATAGCGGGGATACGGAGCAGGCGAGGACCCTCCTCTTGCGCGCCCGGGAGATCTTGCCTGACAACCTGGCGATTGTGATACGTCTTAGTAATTTTTACCAGGCCCAGGGCAACCTGCAGGAAGCCACCCACCTGCTGAAGACCTTTGTCGAGGCACATCCCGACAACAGCATCGCAATCAATAACCTGGTCTACCTGCTTGCGGACCAGGGACAGGATCTCGACCACGCGCACCGCCTCGCCCAGCAGCTCATGACGGCGCACCCAAACAATCCCCTCTTCGCGGATACCATCGGCTGGGTGCATATCCAACGGAAGGCCTTCAACGAGGCGATACCTCCACTCGAGATGGCCCTGCGAGGCGTACCACATAACCCGGTCGTACTCTACCACCTCGCCCTCGCCTATCACGGGTCAGGACGTGAAGACCAGGCGCGTGCCTACCTTGAACGATCGATCGATCGCGGGGTGGCATACAAGGAACTTGAGCAGGCAAAAACGCTGCTGAGGCATCTCCAAGCCCCCAGCCCCCAGCCCTAGCTGAAAGACCTTTCCCCATGAAATCGCGCTTTTCCTTCACAGGAAATCAGCTCGCACCCCTGGTTTCGCATTTCCTGCAGACAGTAGAAATGGTATCTTAATCAAATGAACCTGAATAACCTGGTCCTCTTAGGCTTCGCACTCACCTGTTCGGTCCAGGCCGAACTGGTAGATGACTTTGACACCCCCGGGCCCCTGGTCACCCTCATGCAACGGGCCAACCCCCCCGGCCCCGTCATCACCAACAGCCCGCCGGACACAAACAACTTTCTCCGCCTGGTCCACGACCTCGTCAACAACAACCACAATCACTACTCCTACGACCTCATCGACACCGGGGCCTATGAGACCATTGAGGCCTGGTGGGATTTTCGCGGAACCAGCCTTGACGCGGGGGCCGACGGGTACCACTTCATGCTGGTGCCAACCGCGGCATACGGGACGAGCGGGGATGGCCCGGCTCCTACCTCGGAAGAACCCAACGTGGTGAACACCTTTGCCGTGGGCGTCGACTTCCACCCTGCGGCGACGGTCAACGATCTCTCCATGCACTGGAACAACGTGGAACACCTGAACAGTCGGCCGCCGGTCGGGGATCTCGACATCGACAACGGTGCGTTCCACCGGGCGCACCTGTTCATCGACCGCATGGGCAACAGCTCGATCGCCCGGCTGGAGCTTAGCCCCAACGTCCTTGCCACCAATGCAAGCGCCCCCTTCGTAGTGTGGGAATCAATTGTTCCCATGATGCTCCCGTACGAGAACCGGGTGCAGTTCGGCGGCCGCACCGGGGGCCTCAACATGGATATCGATCTCGACAATATCCACGTGACCTGGACCAACAAGTACCTCACCCCGGTGCCATCGATCAGCACCAACCGTCTGTACCAGGATTTTGACCTGGCGGGCGCGACGGATTTTGTCGTCAACCAGTTCACCGGCTCCACCGCGAGTACCCCGCGACCGGGTCCATTGCCCCGGGATGACGCACCCGGGCACGGGGTATACCTGCGGCTGCTGCACGACAACGTGCCCGGCGGCAAGAACGCGATTAGCTTTGATCACGTCCAACCGGCACTCGCGAGCAGCTATCGCTACGGCTTTGATTTCCGGATAAACTCCCAGGCTTTTGCCGCCGACGGCATGGGCATCTCCTTTCTTCCCATCGCCACACATGGCCTGCGCGGAGCCGGCCCCATCTCCGGGGCAAACGAAGAGCCCAACACGGCCGGGGTCCTCGCCGTCGGTATCGATCTCCACGACGAATCGGCCGGGGTCAATGACCTTTCCGTGCACTATGACAGCCAGGAGCTCCTCAACCTGACCCTGGATCCCGCCACCCTCTTCGACTGGAACACGGGGGTGTGGAGCCGGCTTGAAATCGTGGTGGATGCCGCCACCAATGGAACGGCCGTCAGCGTGCTGATTCACCCGGATATCGAGGGCACGAATGGAACCGTGATCACGGCTATCGACCACTTCGTCGTGACAAACCTGCCAGGGCTGTACCCGCACCGGCTGATGCTCGGCGCGCGCTCCGGCGGGCGCTACATGGATGTGGATATCGACAATATCAGCGGCATGGTTGGCGATTCAAACCAGGTGGGGCTTGCCACCGTCCAGGATTTTGACGGGGTCGACACAACCGGCTACGAGGTCTGGGCCAAGCCCGATGGCGTGAAGACACCGCCGCCCGAGCTGCGCGACGATGGCGCATCGAACGGGCGTTACCTCCGCCTATTAAAAGACAGCACCCAGAACCACCGCAACAGCCTGCTGTTCAACCAGAGCCCGGACGGCAGGGATTTGCCGACCCAGGCCCTTACCACGGCGGTATTTGACTTCCGCATCCAAAGTGGCGATACCAATAATCCCGCCGACGGCTTTGCCTTCATGCTCATCCCGACCGACACCTACGGCACCTCGGGTCCCGGTGCGCATCATACCTATCCCGGTTTGGCGATCGAGGACCCCCTGATCGCCGGCGTGCTCGGCATCGGCATCGATGTCCATAACGAATCGCTTGGCGTGAATGACCTGGGGCTTTACTGGGATGCCGCCCAGGTTGCGAAAATCACCCTGCCGGACGGTACGATCGATCTAGACGATGGGTTCTTTCACCGGCTGCAGTGCACGATCGACTGGTCGAGCACCGGGTCGACCGTCTCCGTGAGCCTGGCCACGAACATCCTCGGGACCGCCGGGGGGCAGACCAACCTGATGGAACATTTCATTCCCGGCTTGACGCCCTATGACTACCGGGTGGAGTTCGGTGCCCGCACGGGTGGCGCAACGATCGACCTGGACCTGGACAATATCAGCGTGGCCACCACCCCCACGGGAATACCGGACAGCGACCTGGACGGGTTGCCCGACGCCTGGGAATTAACCTTCTTCGGCAACCTCACGACGAGTTCCGGAAGCCCGGGCGAGGATTTTGATAACGACGGCTTCGACGATCGCTCGGAGTTCCTGGCGGGCACCCACCCGGCAGACACGGCCTCCCTGCTGGAAATCCACGCAACCCGCGTACCCGGGGGCCAACGGGTGACCTGGAACTCCGTGGACGGCATAGCATACCGGCTGTGGCGAACGGGGCATGCATCCGGCACCTGGTCGAGCATCCAGGGCGGGATTCCCGGAACCGCACCGGTGAATATGTACTTCGACCCCACGAACCTGCAGACGAGCCTCCTGTATCGGGTAACCGTCGAGCCCTGATGCGACAGGCGGAACATCCCTCACCCCATTGCCGCCTTACGTAGCGGCACGGAGGCCTGCGCCACGACCCGGGATTCAGCCCTCGTGGATGGACGCCGTGACGAGGACCAGCAGGACCTTCTTGTCCACCCGGGTTTTGCGCGAGGTAAATAAACGGCCCAGGATGGGGATGTGACCGAGCACCATCATCTTGCTCATGACTTCCACCCGCTCCTCCATCACGCTCCCCGCGAGTAGGACCGCGTGTCCATCCGAAAGGGTCACCCGGCTCTCCACCTCGCGGGTCCGGAACCCCGGAACCCGCAGCGGATACTGGTACGACACCCCATCGACGCCGTCAAAGGGCAATTCAACGACTTCCCAGGTCGGTTCCGCGACGTGCTCTGCCTTGAGGTCCAGTGCAATCTGTTTATCCGCCACCTGGATAACCGGCTTGACGTGGAACGTGAGTCCAATGGATTGCGTCTTCATCTCAGCCGGGCGTACCGCTGTTTTCCCGTAAGCCTCCCAGGCCCCCGATTTGATGGCTTTATCCGGAATGTCTGCCAGGGGCCGGGATTCGACCGCGGTGGCATAGTTCAACTCACTGCCGATTTCGATCGAGGCTTGCTGGCCGGAGCGGGTGAGGAGCTGTGGTGTGGCCAGCAGGTCGGCCCGCCCCGTCTCCTCCAGGAAGCCTTCCCGGTCCTCCGGGCTGAGCACACGGGACTCGTTCTCGGCGGCCCCGGGCTTTACCCAGGCCGCCAGCCACGGAGGCCACCCCTCCGTTATGGTGACCTCGATAAAGTGGGCGGAGATCAATACGGCCGGGTCTTGCCCGGCTTTTTCTCCAGGCTTGGCATCATCGGCGTACGCCGGGGAGACCAGGGCGAACAGGAAAAATAACCATCTCATGGATCACCTCGTATCAAATCAACTTCGTCAGTCCCGGCATGGCGATACGCGGGGTGTCGATCGGACCCCAGGCGTAGGCCTCGGGTGAAAGATCTTCCTTGGAATTCATCGCCTGTTCCCAACTGACCTCCTGGCCCGTGTAGGTCGCCATGCGACCCTGGATCGCCAGCAGGGTGCTCTTCACCATGTAGTCGCCGTTATTGATCGCGGTCCCCTTGCGAATGGAAGCGAAGAGCTCGTCGTGCTCGGTCTGGTAAAATTTATTTTGCTCACCTTCGTAGAGCCAGGTGCCCTGGTCATTCTTGATCCACACGCCCCTGCGCCGCTCGCTGAAGTGCGCCTCGCCTTTCGAGCCGACGACCTGGGCGCTGAGATTGCTCTTGCACGCCTTCATCTGCCGGGTGTTGGAGAAGAGGCGCGCACCGCTGGCATAGGTGTAGGTCACCGAGTGGTGGTCGAAAATGTTGCCGTACTCCGGACCGGTGCGCACGTGGCGCCCACCCATCCCGAGCGCGGTGTCGGGATAAGCGCCGATGGCCCACGAACACAGGTCGAGGAAGTGGACATGTTGCTCGACGTTAAAATCCCCGGAGAGCCAGGTAAAGTAATACCAGTTCCGCATCTGCCAGTGCATGTCCGTCCAGTCGGGCTGACGTGGCTTCATCCAGATACTGCCCCGGTAGTCATTGGCAAGCAGGGTATGGATTTCACCGAGTGCTCCATCATGGATGCGCTTGATGCTTTCCTGGAAGGCATAAAAGTAGCGGAGGCAAAGGCCCGATACGAGGGAGAGTTTTTTCTCCTTCGCCAGGCGACAACTCTCGATAACAGAGCGGATGCCGGGCGCATCGGTCGCGATGGGTTTCTCGGCAAAGATGTGCACGCCGGCCTCGACGGCCGCGCGAAGATGCAGGGGCCGGAAGTGGGGGGGCGTGGTGAGGAGAATCACGTCGACCCCGGAAGCGAGCAGGTCCCGGTATGCATCGAAGCCAACGAATTGCCGCTTTGCGGGGACATCGACCTTGCCCGGGGAACCGGCCTTGATGGCCTCGAGGCTGAGCTTGAGGCGGTCCTCGAAGACATCGGCCATGGCGACCAGGCGGGCACCGGGATCCGCGTTCAAGGCCTGTTGTGCGGCACCGGTGCCACGCCCGCCACAGCCGACAAGGCCCACGCGGAGGATATCGCTTCCCGCAGCATGGACCGGGCGGGCAAGGGAGGCGACACTGGCGGCCCCCGCGGTGTTTTTCAGAAAAGAACGTCGTGTGGGATTCATTTATGTATCCGGATTTGCCAAGCTTATAGCATAGCTGAACCCGTGTATCACGAAACTAACCGGATTTGCCAAACGTATAGGATAGCTTGACCTATGTATCACGAAACCAACTCCACCCGCAGGTCATTCATCCGAACCGGGGCCCTGGCTCTGGCTCTTCCCGCACTCGGCCGGGACGCCTCAATCACGCGACCTTCCCGCGAGCGCAACTACACGCGCTTTCAACTCGCGTGCATGACCCTGCCCTATGGCACCTTCCCCTTTGCCCGGGCCTTGACCGGCATCAAAAGCGCGGGATTCAACTACGTTGCCTGGGGAACAACGCACCTGGAGGGGGGAGCGAAAGTTCCGGTTCTGGCAAAGGACGCAACGGTCGCGCAGGCCAAGGCGGTAGGGGTTCAAACCCGTGACGCGGGCCTGGAGCCCTTGATGATGTTTTCCACCGTCTATCCTGAGCACGCGGATGCTTTGAAAATCCTGAAACAGCGTATCCTCCAGGCGGAAGCAGCCGGCATCGGGCAGGTCCTGACCTTCGGCCATACCAAGGGCGGCAAGCGCAAAACCTGGATCGAGCGCTTCAAGCAGCTCGGACCGATCGCGCGCGATCACGGCGTGATGATCGTCGTCAAGCAGCACGGGGGATCCACCGGAACCGGCGAGGCCTGCGCGGAAATCGTTCGCGAGGTCAACGACCCCGGCATCATGGTGAACTACGATGCGGGCAACGTGATGGATTACCTGGACCTGGACCCGATCCCCGACATCCGGAAGTGCTGGAAGGAGGTGCGCAGTTTCTGCATCAAGGATCACCGCAACTGGCCAAAGGACCAGGATTGCGGACCGGGCTTTGGCGAGATCGATCATTATCGCCTGCTGGAACCCGTGGCCTTCACGGGACGAAACATGCCGCTGTGCTTTGAGAATATTTTTCAACCACTGGTGAAGCGGCCGACGGATGCAGGGGACGTGGATGCGCTCGCGCGCCATGCACGGGCATACGTGGAGGCCATCGTGAAAGGCTTAAGGGTGCAGGGCTGAGTTCAGCCCGGAGCTCATTCCTTGTACAACGCCGTCCGGTACACCTGGCCATTCTTGTCGATCAGGAACCACTTATGCGTCACGTAGTTGCTCTGCTCCGGGGTCGAGTAGGCATACTGCAGACTGACCTGCCAGCCCTCGCCGCTGGGCTTGGGCTGGATCTTGCCCCACTTCAGGAAGCGCAGGTTTTTCGGGTCGCGCGACTCGGTGCGCAGGTACTGGACGACCTGCCACACCGCTCCCTGTTTGCCCGGGTCGTTTCTCGGTATGGTCGGGGTCACCGTGGAGGTACGCCGCCGGGACTTGGTGCCCGCCTGGGCCCTGGCGATCTCCGCATCCACCACGGCCTGGTCGTAGGCGGTCTTCCGCGCCTTCAAGTCCTGCAGGGTCTTGTACTGGGCGAAGGTGCTGGCAAAATACCGGGTCTGGCTCATCGGGTGCAGGGACGTGCGTGCATAACCCAGGATACCCGCCTCCAGCTCGATAAAGACCTTGTCATCCTTGGTTTCCAGGAAAACACCCTGCTTTTTCATGCCGCCCCTCAACACGAGGACAACCTTCATGCCGGGTTCAGGCCCCTTGAACTCGGCTTCATATTTCGGCATTAACGCCGCCTTCATGGCCTGGTAATCCGGCTCCCGGGGCCCGGGATTCAAGTCGATGGAGGGCTTCCCGGCTTGCCCCGGCACGCTTGGACGCGTCGCCGTTTCGTCCGGTTCCGGGGCCGGTACGGATGCCTCGTCAAACAGGTCGGTCGGGGATTCCTCCGGCCTGTCCCGCGCCTCATCCGGCGGGGTACACGCGCACAGGGTGGCGAGCAGCCAGGGTACTATCCAGGGTCTATTTCCCATCGAGGATCTCTTTTATGGTCAGTTTTACTTCGGGGTCGCGACTGTTTTTGTACTCGAGCAGGAGGGGGAATGCAACCTCGCCCAGATCGTGGAGCCCCCTTTTAGCGGCACGGCGCTGCTTGAAATCTTCGGATTGCAAAGCGGCGACCAGGTCCGCCACCCGCTTGCGCAGGGCAGCGGAGGCCTTGCCTCCAAGCAGGACGGGATCCCTGATCCCCAGGGCATCCATCAATTTCCTCATGGCCTCGTCGCTGAACTGGAGGACCGCCCCACGCCCCGAGAACCAGGCCAGGAAGACACCCTCGTGGGCTTTCGGGGAGACCAGCAATGCGAAGGGCCGCAAGGGAGTCGCATCCGGCAGCAGACCCGAATAATACCGGTATGCTGCTTGCAGGTTCGTGTCCGGGTCTTCCCAGTTCATCAAGGTCAGGTCTTCCTTCAGGTAGCCAACCAGTTTCTCGATTTCATCCGGGTAGGCACCTTGGTTATCCACGGCATAGATCTCCAGGGCTTCGCCGAATCGCTTGAGCGTGCGCGCGTTGCCCTGCAGCTCCCTCGGAAAGGCACTCAACCAGGCCCTTCCATCCACACCACCGGTTTCGGCATATGCCTTGAGTCGGGTAAAGCGCCAGCGCTGATCGACCGCCTGCATTTCCAGTTCCAGGGTCCGCGAGCGATCACCGAGGACCAAGGCCACGGTCCACTGCGCGTTGGTGCGAACCTCGCGGATCGTCATGTCCGTCATTTCATCTGCGAGCCGGTCATAGACCGAACCCCGGTTTTCAGCCTGGGCCACCATCTCCAGGGTGCGCAGGGTCGCCCGGAGCTCACCGCTCAAGTACTCCGCAAACACCAGGTGCCGGCGGGCCTGTAGAAACTGCAGGGCCTTGCCTGCGGCCTCCCTCGCGCTTTCCCGGGGCAGGTGCCTGGCCGGGTCGCCACCCAGGTGCGTAAACAGTACCCGTGCCCGGTGACGCAGGGCCTCGTTCGATGCGTTGCGGATCAGCCAGGAAAGGTCCTCGTGCGCCTGGCGGGGAACCTTGAGCCGGATGTAGCACTCGGCCCGGTACATGCGGGAAAATTCCTCCACCGGTGTCCGACTGTACTCGGAGAGGATCACCCGGCTGAGCGCATCCGCCGCCTTTGCGTAGTCCTGCTGCTCGTACTTCTGCAGACCGTCTTGAAATAAACCCATCCAGGAGAGGAGGGTCGCGATCGTGATTTCCAGGGCGGATAGACTCATGACACCGACAACTTGGGGGGCATATCCGTGCACGACAACATTTTTTTGAAATATTCTCTTTGAATGAACAATTTTGCATTATATTTAGCTACAACGAACTTTATGTCCCTGAATCAAGCCCCTATGTATGATTTTGCCGTGCTGCGTAAACTCCGCAAGCGCGAATCCCTGACCATCGCCGAGGTCTCGGCGAGCAGCGGCATCTCCACCGCCGTCATCTCCAAGCTGGAACGCAACCAGAGTATGGCCGAGCTGCTGACCCTTTTTCGCCTCGGGCGGGTCTTCGGCATGACGGCCGCGGAGCTCCTGGCCCTCGCGGAAAAACGGACCGCCCAGGAACAGGATGCGGAGACCTACACCTCCGCCGGGTTCCATTTCAAGCGGATCAGCTATGGTAACGTGCAGGCCTTTCACGGGAGGGCCCCGGCCGGCACCGAGCATTCCAAGCCGGAAGTCCACCGCGACGTGTACGAAATCTGCTGGATCCTCAAGGGCGAGGTAAGCGTAACCTTGCCCAGTGAAATCCACCGTCTGGCTGCGGGGCAATCGGTACAATTCGACGCGGTGCTTGACCACCGCTACACGGTGCACGAAGCCTGCGAGGTACTCATCATTCACCTGACGAAAAACAAGAGATTCTAGCCATGCAGATCGACCACGAAATCACCCCCCCGGATTTGCAGTCCCAGCTCGATCGATTCTGGGAACTCTCGGGACAGAAGATCGCCCTGATTCGCGATGGCTACGACCTCGGACAGGGTGCGCCCGTGTTCACCGTCGAGGGCACCTACACAACCCGCGGGTGGACGGAATGGACCGAGGGCTTCCTGTACGGATCCGCGATATTGCAGTTCGACGCCACCGGTGATGAAGACGCCCTGGCCTACGCGAAAGAATCTACGGTACGCAAGATGGCGTCGCACGTCTCACACATGGGCGTGCACGACCACGGCTTTAACAATGTAAGCACCTACGGAAACCTGCTGCGCCTGATGAACGAGGGCCTGATCCCCGAGCACGAATGGGAACGCAACTTTTACGAGCTGGCATTAAAGATTACGGGGGCCGTGCAGGCCGCCCGCTGGACCCCCCTTCCCGGTGGTGGGTATATCTATTCCTTTAACGGCCCGCATTCGCTTTTCGTCGACACGATCCGCTCCTGCCGGGCACTCGTGGTGAGTCACCGTCTCGGTCACCGCCTCATGGGCGAAGGCGACCGGGCGATTAACCTGCTCGGGCGCGCGACCGATCACCTGCGGGCAACCGCAAAGTACTCCGTGTTCTACGGGGAAGGTCGTGATCGCTTTGACACGCGGGGCCGCACGGCACACGAGTGCGTGTTCAACCCCAACGACGGTGCCTTCCGCTGCCCGAATGCCCAGCAGGGCTACTCCGGCTTCACCACCTGGACCCGCGGGCTCGCCTGGGCGATGCTGGGCTTCGCGGAAGAGCTCGAATGCCTGGACAACCTGGGTGAAGCGGAGCTCGAGGGCCTTGGCGGAGAGGAGGACCTGGCGACCGGGTTGATGAAAGCCGCCCGGGCGACCTGCGACTACTTTATTGAAAACACGCCGACGGATGGCATTCCCTACTGGGATAGTGGCGCCCCCGGCTTGCACCACCTCGGGGAACCATACGCCGAACCCGCCAATCCGTACAATGACTGGGAACCGGTCGACAGCTCGGCGGCGACGATCGCGGCCCAGGGACTACTCCGGCTGGGCCACCTCCTCGGGCCCGAGGCGGAAGGAAACAGGTACTGGCAGGCCGGGTTGACCACGCTCAAGCACCTGCTGGACGATCCGTACCTGAGCAACGATGCAACGCACCAGGGGCTGATCCTGCACTCAATCTATCACCAGCCGAACGGGTGGGATCACGTGGCCGAGGGACAACATGTTGCCAACGGCGAATCCAGCATGTGGGGTGATTATCATGCACGTGAGGCTGCCCTGTATATCCAGCGGGTGATTAACGGGGATCCGTACCTTCGATTTGACGGCTGCGTAAAGACATGAACAGGCCCCTTGCAGAACGGGGAAGGTGCACGACTTTGCGCCTGAAAACCGCGTATTCATTTCTCCCTCCTCCCCTGAAGGGGCCTGCATGAGCGCGGCCGATATCGACACCCTCTCGCGCCTGGCGGTTCACACCATGACCACCAAGCCCTGGGACCTGGAAACAGCTGCCGAAAAGTATGGAGCAGCGGGTATACCGGCCATCACGGTCTGGCGACAATGGCTGGAGGGACGGACGCTCGCGGAAACGAAACAGATCCTCGATGACCAGGGCCTTGCCGTCGCCGCCCATTGCCGGGGCGGATTCTTCCCCTCGACCGAACCCTCAGGTCGTCAATCCGCGATCGACGACAACCTGCGCTGCATCGACGAAGCCGCCGCCATTGGGGCCCCGATGGTGGTCCTGGTCTGCGGTGCCGTTCCGGAGCAGTCACTTCCCGAGTCGCGCAAACAAATTGCGGAAGGCATCGCAGCGTGCCTCGAGCATGCGGGTACCTGCGGGGTGAAACTGGCAATCGAACCCCTACACCCGATGTACGCGGACCAGCGCTCAGCCGTGAACACCCTCGGCCAGGCCAACGCGCTCTGCGACACGATCCAGTCCGAATGGGTCGGCATCGCGGCAGATGTGTATCACCTCTGGTGGGATGACCGGCTGGAAGCGGAAATCAAGCGAGCGGGCTCGCGCATCCTCGGCTTCCACCTCTGCGACTGGCTGAGCCCCACCCACGACCTCCTGCTCGACCGCGGATTGATGGGCGAAGGCTGCATCAAGATCCGGGAAATTCGCGGCTGGATCGAGGCTACCGGCTTTACCGGGTACCACGAGGTGGAAATTTTCAGTTCCCGGCACTGGGAACGAGACCAGGATACCTTCCTGGAGGAGATCAAGCAGGCCTACTTGAGCGTCTGCTGAAACGCAAGGATAGTCCCATGAGCGAAAAAACCATTCACCCTATCGGCATCATCATGAACGGCGTCACCGGGCGCATGGGCACCAACCAGCACCTGCTGCGCTCGATCAAGGCCATCATCGACCAGGGCGGGGTACCGCT
>JAPYUI010000099.1:7565-16535 GCA_029936175.1 Kiritimatiellia bacterium | reverse complement strand
GGGTTCAATCGGATACCTAAGGGTCTGGCTTGCCAGTTGCGGTAATTCCAGGTAGACGTGGCAAGTTCGGTTGCAGGAGTACCCTTTCAGAGGATTTGCCAGGCTGATTTTATGGATTTTCTTCCCCTCTCCATCATTGTTTCGGGCACGGGCGTGATGCTGCTTGCTCTCTTTTACCGGTGGCTGGTGGTGGGGCTCATCGGTTTGGGTGCCGTGATCCTGGGGGGGCTGTTGGTTTTCATGACGCCGAAATCCGCTGGGGATGCCTACGAGTGGCACCGCTATGAAATGGGCCGCGGCACCTTTCTCGTGCAATTCCCCATGCCACCGGAGATGGAATCCACCGAGGCGGAACTCGAAGAGCACTATATCGTGTACCAGCGCTTCAACCTGCACCTGGAGGGAGAGGATGTCACGCTGGTGGCGGTATGTCGTTTTTCGCCGGATACCGGGTACACCTTCTCCCGTGAGTTGTCTGCGATGACCAACAAGATCGACCGAACGGAAGGTTTCGAGTATGCCCGGGAGATCGAGGCGAAGGTGCCCGCGGTCGAGGTTCGGAATCACAACAAAGCGGGGAATGGCCAGGTCATGCTTACCCGGATCTACCATTCGCGCTTTGCCTCGCTTCACCTGATCGCTTCGGCCCCGGAGGATGCCGTGGAGCGTTCCCTGGTGGAACGGTTCCTGGGTGGCGTGGAAATTCCGCTGGTGCGGTAGCCGGGGACGCTAATGGTCCAGGGCGTCGAGATCCACGCCGAGCATGGACTCAAACTCCAGGAGCGCGCGCGCATACTCCTGGTCGATGCCCAGGGCGCGGGTGTCGAGGTCGACCAGATGGCGTTTGAGGGCCATCGCCTGCTTGTTGGCTTCGAGACCGCCGGCATTGTTCAATTTGTCTTTCATGGCGACGATGCCTTCCTTCAGGGTTCGGTATTCGCGGGCGAATGCCTCGGCGGAAGTGCGGCTTTTCTTCAGCCGGCCAAGGCCAAGCATGATTTTGTACCGCAATTTTTCCTGGATGGCCACTTGCCGGTCTTCCAGTGCCTGAATTTCCAGCTTGTAGGGTTCGGTCTTGTCTTCCTTGCTGAGCCAGTCGAAGAGGGGGAGTGTCACGCCTGCGACGATGCTGAACTCATCTTGGTACTTGTAGTTGAATCGTTCCTCGTAGGCGTAGGTGGCGGACAGGAGGGTGAGCCAGGGATATTTTTCGGCTTCGACCACGGCCATATCCGACCGGATGAGGCCTTGCTCAAGTAAAAGGATTCCGGCCCGGTTGTGAGCAACCATCGCCGCTGCCAGTACCTGATCCAGGTCAAGTTTGTTGACGTCGACCTCGCGTTGAATCATGGCATCCCCGAGATCAATGCGCGTTAGGTCCTCGATGTGCGCCATAACGGCGAGGGAAGACTTCCCGGCGTGCAGGGTGCCCTCTGCCTCTTGACGCTCTTTCTGTAGGTTGATGGCGTCAATCTGCGTAGCCACCAGGTCATCCGCACCCCCGCGGCCCGCCTCGAACAATTTTCGGTGGAACGCAATCTCCTGGCCGAGAAAGTTGAGTTTGTTGTCACTCAGCCCACCTTGCGCACGGAGGAATTGGAGCTCCATGTAGATTTTCCGTATGACGTTACTCAGGGCCCGTACCTCCGCATCGTGCCGATATTGCGAAAGAAAAATGGCTCCCTTCGCGCGTTCCTCCCGGGCGGCCGTCTCCCAGGGGTTGCGGGGGAAGATGCGGATCTGGGCGGAAAACTGATCGGATCCATCGGACGAGTCGCGGTCGAGGCTGCGCTCGGAAACCGACTCGCTGATGACGCGGGTGCTGGACGATCCGGAATCCCTGCGGGTGCTGTTTTTGTTGTCACGGCCCTCAGGACCGGAGGAACTGACGCTTTCCGTCCGCTGCTCACTGAAGCTTTCGTTGATGCGTTCCTCTATCGTTGTACGCACTGTTTCGCCACGTTTTCTCGGGATGACGTCTCGCCGGGTGCTACGGGTAGTGGTTTCCCGGACGTTTTCCGATTCGCGGATGGTGCTGCTGCTGTCCTCCGTGCGATTCAGGTGTGTGCTGCGGTTCCCCGACTCCGTAACCGTTTCTTCCCGGATTTCCGTGAACGGGCGTGGCGTGGCGGGATCGCTGCCATGCGAATACCCAAGGCGCAGCTCCGGACTTCGGCGTGGGGCGGCAAACTTGGCGCGAGCGCGTTCAATGTCGACCTGGCGCTTCAGCCGAAGAATGTCCGGATCGTGGGCGATTGCGAGGTCGATCAAGGCCTGGAGGCCGAGCTTGTGGGCGGCGGGCTTCGGCTCGGTGGCAACCAGCGCGGAATGGGTTTCCTGCGCGCCGAGCCGGAGCGAGATCAGAATGAGCAGGATCGCCCATGCCCAGGGTTGTCTAGGGGCACGAGCGGAGGAATGACCCCGATAGAGCAGCTTTTTAGGAATGAACATGGCATGAACCTTACCTTGCGACCGTGGATTATACAACAAAAGTGTTTTTCAAACCTTTGGCCGAGGGAAGGGCGTATTTGATGCCCTCACCCGTGAGCAAGGCCTCGTCGGGGGAGATTGTGACCGTGTAGGAACGCTCGGGATACCGCGCCTTCAGCAGGTGGGCCAGCAGTAGAATTTTTTCCCCCCCATCGCCTCGCTTAAAATTCCAGGTTTCATCGGGTTGTGCCAGGCGGGGACCTTCATAAATCGATTCGTTCGGCCAAGCCTGTAGCTGTTCGATCAAGGCATCATCCCCCAGCGGGCTTGCCGCCTCAATGCACACGGGGTTGCGTTCGATGGCTGCCTTGAGAAAGGGAGCCCAGTCGATGCGTGTCAGGTCCCGGAACGCATAGAAGGCGAGATCGGCAACCGGGTGGCACTCGCGCAGGGTGTCGAGGTGTTCGACGACGGCTTCCCGACTCATCCCGGGTTCCAGTGTGATCGGTTCAGAGGGTATAAAGGTCTTTCCGCCGTGGGGCAGGCAGGGGTCGATGGCAATGAACTCGAGCAAGGCTTTCCCAATCTCGTAGGTGGAGGCGCAGGTGCAGTTGAATTCGGCGAGCAGTCGATCCAAGTCTTCTTTCTTGTTCAAATCCAATGGTTGTTGGGCAAAAAAGGCCTCAAACTTGTTCAGCAGGATGCGGCCAGGCAAGGGATCTGCGTAGAATGCATATTCGTCAATCTCGGCCAGCAGGCGATCGCGGGTATTGTCATTTACATGATACGGCGAACGGTGCTCGTAGGCGTACACCTTCTCCGCCCCGATGTAGCGGGCCTTCCCATGATAGTCGTGCCGGATCTGGAAGCACTTCTGGAGGCTGGAGAAATCGCGCAGAAAATTGGCGAGGATACCCATGTCCACGTCCGTGCGCAGATAGCCCCTCAGGGCCTTCATGCCCTTTTCATATGCCGCCCGATCAATGGTAGCTTCAGGGTACATGGTGTGTACATAGCCGGTGTTGTTGGCGACAATGGTCACGTGCTCGTTGCGCAAGGCCCGTTGCGCCTTATTACTCAGTTCCGTTCCGTTGAACAACATCCGCTTGGTGACAATGCGGCGGTTGTTCGTGATGAGGCCCTCGTTGATGTTCACGAAGTTCTGGGAGTGCAGCGGGGTGGCGAGCAGGTAAATGTCCTCCAGGGGGATCTCGCAGACGACATACAAGGCCGCGGCATACAGGGTCGAGAGGGAGACACACTCCCCGGCCCCCACACGGTAGCCTTCCTTGTTTCGAAAGGCGTCCATCGCCTCGACCGTCTCGGTTTTCCAGTAGGGGATGATATCCGAGGTGTATTTATCGAGACCAAAATGCCGACGAATATCGAGATTGAAGTAGTATTTATCGCCTTCATAGCCGAATAGCGCATTGCTCCGACTCAGGATGTCCGCGTCGATGAAGTCCTTGAAACGATCCATCTCCCGGTCCTTGGTGGTCAGCCCCCACGTGTCGAGATCGAGGTTGAATTCGTAATGCTCGATGATGAACTGTTTCAGCCGGAGTATCCGCCGATAGGGGTTCATCTGGTTAATCTTGGCAAACCAGGGGTCTTCCTTCCACCGCCAGATCGCGGGTGACATGATGTTGGCCAGCACGAGGCTGAACAGGAGTTCGGGAAAGACAAAAATTTCCATATCGGCGAGAGAGAAAGCCGAGGAATATTTTTCCATCTGGTATTTTTTGTCTTCGTCTGAATGGAACATCTTATTAGAGATAGGTGGGTTCATCGTGACTTTACGATGCTTTCCCGTTTTTTAAACGATATTTTCCAGTTAGGTGTATGAGCAGCCCAGATCCTAAGAAGAAGCCACCAGACGACCTGCAGGATATGATCCTGGATCTCAATTTTGTGCCCAGCTGGGCAAAGAAGGAGCCGGGTATTGTTGAGCACGCGCCCAAACGTCCTGACCGGGGGGGGCGTCGATCCATGGACGATCGCGGTCGGCAGGGGCGAAGCGGCCACGGTAGGGGGGACTCGCGTGGACGCGCTAGTGGTAGCCGGGGCGGGAAGCGAGATGGTGCTGGTGGTGGAGGTGCTTCACGCGGCGGTGATGGTCGCCGAGGAGGGAGTCGAGATGGTGCTGGAGGTGCTTCACGTTCCGGTGATGGTCGCCGAGGGAGTCGTTCAGGTGCGCCCGGTGACCGCGGTCGCGTAAACGAGCCGCGTCCGTCGCGGATTCCGGTTCGGGTTGATTTTATCCCGGTCAAAGATCGCTTGAGCAAAGTGGTCAAGCTGGTTCGGCAGTCCAGGCGCGCCTTCCTCCTGGAGGAGATCGCCCAGCGATTTATGGATGATTCCCGTTTCTTCCAGGTCAAGTTCACGGTGAACGACCACGGCGAAGGTAAGTCGTTCCAGCTCTATCAATGTAAGACATCCGGCATGTTGTTTGCCGATCGTTCCGCCTGCGAAAAGCATGCCTTGGCGGCCTGCCTGGACGTGCGTTTTACGCGCGAGGATCGTGAGATCGATCCCCCGAGTGGCCAGTTCACCAGCGTCGCCCGGTGCCGGCGAACCGGTGAAATCCTCGGCCCACCCAATCACCATTCGTATGCCACCGCTTCAGAGCGCCTGCGCAGCACCCAATTTGCAAACCTGTCACCCGAGGCCTTTAAGAGGCAGATCGAAAATGTACAGGACGAGGCCTTGGTCGAGGCGTGGAAGAAACAGTTGAGCGTGCAGGCTTTTTTTACCGAAAAGGATGGCGAGAAGGCGATTTCACAAAAAGAAGCTGAAGCGATTATCCGTGCCGGTCCGCTTCAATCCGAGGTGCTGGAGGTTCGAAAGGGAATCAGCAGCGGGCTGGTTGCCCTGAACGGCCAGGATGCCCAGCTGCTCCGCTTGACCCGGGATGTACTCGAGCGCGAAAAGGCACATCCGAAGTCCATTCTGCTCGCGCTTCGGCCGGCATTTAAACACATGCACCTGTACCTGTTTAAGGCGGGTGGGAAAAATTTCGTGACCGGGGTTACGCCACAAGTGCTTGATGATCAAAATGTCGTGGAGGAAATTCGAGAGGTGCTTGCGCACCTTTCCGATCACCCCGGCAGCAACCGAAAACAGCTCCTTGACGCGCTACGCCCCGAAAAAGATGTAAAAAGCGAGGAATCCCGTTCGCTCCTGACGTCCCTTCGCTGGCTCGTCGAAAAAGGCCATGTTATTGAGTTTTTTGACGGTTCCATCGCTGTTCCCCTCTAGTTTGATGCAAATCCAATAGCTTTCCTGCTGTTTCTCCTGTGGCTTAAACTGTTAGAATAGTGTTGGTTACCATGCGTCAGCCATGGCAGGGTATTTGCTGATTTTAGCTGATATAGGCCGTTGGATCGTACCTTCGGTCCCGAATCATGGATCAGGACGCACAAAAGAATGTCTTTCGCGTAAGCGAGAAGATGGATTGGGAAAGGCACGAGGCGAAATACGTGGTGCATCCCGAGCAAGTCGCGCCTATTCGCGAGTTTTTACGTGATTATTGCATCCCCGATCCCAATGGAACCGGCCCCCTGCCGGAATACACCGTGACGACCTTACAATTCGACGATCCCATGCTGACCCTCTACCACGCGAAAGAAGAGGAAGCGCTCAATCGGTTCAAGCTGCGGGTGCGCACCTACGGAACGGTTCGGGGAACGAACAAAGTCTACCTCGAAATTAAGCGAAAAATTAAGTATGTCGTCGCCAAATCCCGGGCAACCGTCCCCTCGAAATTGTGGGGAAAGAGCCTCTTGGCTACTTATGGACCGCTCATCAATTTTAAATCGCTCGCAGAGCGCGAGTGCTTCTATGAATTCATTCGGATTATGAATGAGATCAACGCCGGTCCGCGTTGCTTGATTCGCTACATTCGCGAGTCGTATTTCGGGGCAAACGATCGCTATGCCCGTGTGACCTTTGACAAGAATATTCAATACCGCCCAACCCGCGAGTGGGACCTCTGGCCCCAGGGCGGGAGTTGGTGGCAGATTGATTCCGAGCTTGGGATGAACCGTCCCTTCTCTGGAACGATTTTAGAATTAAAGACATACGATGAAGCACCTACCTGGATGGTGGACTTGGTGAAACAGTTTAACCTGGAGCGGACAGGTTTTTGTAAATATGCATCAGCGATGCGCCTGGAGTTGTTATTCGGGGGCGCGATGTATTCCGAGTCAAGCGAGACCACGCACTACACCTGATCAGGATTGTCATGGACGAATTCCTCCAGCCGCTCTCTCGAGGAGCTGAAATCAGTTCGGCAGAAATCATCGCATCGATGATACTCGCCTTCGTGCTCGCTTCGATGATATCGTATGTCTATCGATATACGTATTACGGATTGTCCTATTCGCGTTCGTTCGTGCATACCCAGGTTCTGGCCAGCGTGATCACCGCCATGTTGATCTTGGCGATTGGCAACAACCTGGCTCGCGGTATGGGCATCATGGGCACCCTGGCCATTATTCGATTCAGGACGCCGGTTCGGGATCCGCGAGATATTATTTTTCTGTTTGCCTCCATCGCGGTGGGCATAGCCGCGGGAGCCTTGGTGTTTAAAATCGCCCTGGTCGGTACCGCTTCGTTTTGCCTGGTGGCCATTTACCTGCATTGGGCTCCCTTTGGATCACGACGGGAGTTTGAAGGCCTGCTCCGATTCATGTTGCCGAAGGAAACGGACGAAGAGCACCAGGTTAAGCAATTTTTTGATTCGTATTGCAGTTCCGTGCAGTTGGTGGCTGTACGGGATGCCGTGCAGGGTGATGTGATGGAATACGCCTACCAGGTTCGCTTGCGCGATCCTTCCTACCGGGCAGATTTGCTCGATGCCCTGCACTCGATTCCGGAAATCAGTGAGGTCAACCTGATGATGCAACGCCAAACGGTGGAGATCTAGGGGTGGCCTCTTCAAGCAAACCCCTCGGTCGTTATCACCCTCAGGTGGTGTGGAGCCGCTTGAAAATCAGGTGGCCCTTCTTTCTGTGGCTGGTTTTGGTGGCACTCCTGGTGCTGCTCGTCGACCACGTCAATACGGAAAGTGCCATGCCTGGCGTGGTGGAGAAGGTCTCTGAAAACGTGTCTTCAACCAAGCTTGGCCGGCTCGACCGTATGTTGGTGGAACCCGGCCAGCCGGTCGAGGCAGGCGAAGTGATTGCCGTGCTGACCTCCGATCTGGTGGAGGCCCGGATCCTGGAAGAGCGGGCGGATATCCAGACCAGCCTGATGCAGGCGGAAGTCGAGAGTGTCCGCACCAGCCAGCGTTACGACCAACTGATCTTTGGCCTGGAGTCCGATATCCAGTCGCGCGAGTTGCAGCTGCAAAACGGCCAGGCTGAATTGGTGGCGCTGGAAAATGAACTCAAGAGCCTGCAGCCCCTGGTGGATGACAAGTTGATTAATCCGGAAACCTTGGCGAACCTGCGCACCCGCAAGGAAACGCTCGCTCGCTCCGTGGAGCTTTATCCCCCGAATATCGCTCAGCTTAATGCCAAGCTTCAGGAAGCCAAGAGACTCAAGGAGGATGCACGCTCTTCTCTTAACCTCGTGAAATTTCGGGAGGGCCTGGAGCGCAGCTCAAATCTTTCCGCACTTGAATTGGAGCGCGGGGGCTTGACACTCAAGGCCGGACGATCGGGTGTGGTCACCGCGGTAATGCTCCAGGTGGGTGAAGTGGTGCAGCCCGGCCAGCCTATCGTCACCATCGTGGACGATGAGCCCATGCACGTAATTGCACTTCTGCCCGAGAAGCGCGTGCGCAGTATTGCGGTGGGTAAGGTTTACCTGGTGTACCCCGATTTTTCCCCGGAGAAAATGTACCAGGCCAAGCTGACGAAGCTCATGCCGGATATTATCGGGCTTCGCCGAGGCGCTACGATCATGCCTGACCGAACCATCCGTGGTCGGAGTATCGTGTTCGAGATTATGGGTGACCACGATTTACTTCCGGGTGAGTCCGTGACCTTGCGCAGGGATAAATCGATGTTGTTGAACCTGAAGGAAAAGGTCAGCCAGCTCACCCTGAACAAAAAGTAGTTCGTCACGTCCTGTTTCTCAGGAACCCGGATCCATCTTAAACATGCCGCCCCCGGCGGCTTTTGCCGCATACATCGCCTGGTCCGCGTTTTCGCGTAAGGTCTCTTCGCTTAGGTCATTCCGGTCTTGCGAGCTGATGACGCCCATGGAAACCCGTAGCGCCGCGCCGTCCGCCCGCTTGATTCGATGAATTCCTTCCAGCATACGCTTGGCGAAGAAAAGCCCGGCGGCCTGGTTCGCGTAGGGAAGGATCATTCCGAATTCATCTCCACCGAGCCGGCATGCCGTATCCGTTGTGCGGGTTTCGACCGCCAGGTGGTGGCCCAGTTTCTGGAGCAGTTCATCGCCGGCCGCATGCCCATACCGGTCATTCACAGACTTGAATTCGTCCACATCCAGGATCGCAAGGCAAAAGGGAACCGCATGGCGTTTGTGCAGCTCAATGGCCTGCTGAAAAGCCCGGTCAAAAGCATTCCT
>JAPYUI010000099.1:2292-7465 GCA_029936175.1 Kiritimatiellia bacterium | reverse complement strand
CGGGATAAAGGCACTCAATTTCAGCAGGGCCTGGTCGATGACCCGCTCGTCGAATGCGGATCCGCTGACCCGGGTTTCCGCCTCGCTCCAATCCAGGAACAGCCAGGGGTGTTCTGGACAGGCGTTGAGGATATCCAGGGAAAATGCGGTGAGCGATTCCTCCCAGGATTCCCCCTGCATGGCCTGCTCCGTCGCCATCAGGATGATTTGGGGCTCGGGTATCTTCACGTGGTGCAGGGGGCGGCCAGGCCGTCCTCTCCGTCTATTGATTTTCCCGCCAACTACGACGGACCTTGCCTTCAGGGGTCACGGAAACATGGATGTGGAACCCGCCCTTGGCCTCGAAAAAGACCCAGTCAAATCCGGCCGCCACACAAAGTTTGGCCAGGCGACCAAGGGATATGCGTTCTGGATTGGCCGTGGTCAAGTCGGCCGCCCGTCCCTGCTTATGCAGGGATTTTGGCGCATGGACGCCTTCGGCCCGGTAGACGTCCTGCACCTTGAGTCGACCCCCTGCCTGTTCCATTAATTCGACCAGCCTCCGAAAGGGTTCTTCCATCGCCCAATGAAATACATGGTCGTCCTCGAGATCTTCGTTGTCGTGCTCACTCTCCCACCACACGCGCTCATCCTCGATGCGTATCAGGTCCCGCTCGGGGTCAAAGGGGAGCTGGTCAATCGATTGGGAGTTCGATACCTCTACGCGTGAAGGCCAGCGTTTATTCAGGGGGAAATGTGGCGGTTCATCTCGCAGGGGGAAGCTGTAATCGACGGGGTCGATGCCTGACTCCGGTTCCGTGGGGCGTTCCGTCGGCGCGGATGCTTCGGGAAGTTGAACCTGGAAGCGATAGGTCTTCACGGAAGCCGCAACGAAGGCGCAAGAGCATACGGTAAGGATCATGGAACCCAGCAGGAAGGCTCGTTCGTGCAGGTTCATTGCGCGAAGTGCCCGCCAGCCATGGCGAGACCAGTAGCGGAAGAAGTCACTCAGAACCGCGATAAACTCGCGTACAAATTTCATACTCAGGCTTGCGGGGAGGGGGAGCTGGGGTCGGCCAGGTTGCCTGGAGCATCCTTGTCGGTATCAGGTATCGGTTCTTCCCTATTCCTGTCGGGATCTTCATTGGGTAGGAATGGCTTGCGGAAGGCGTCATCAAAATCAAAGCCATCGCTGAAGTCCGTTTTTTCATCATCCTCGGTTTTCCCGAGAATGCCTTTCTCCACCATCGAAAAGACCATTTCCCCGACATCTGAGCATTCCCTGATGCCCCACTTGTTCAAGACGGTTTTGGCCAGGGGCCCGTATTCCTGCAGGGCAAACTTGCGAATACCGTCAAGGAGTTCCTTTCCGGAGACATGTCGTCCGGGTCCTTCCGGCGGCTTGGCCATGAGCTTGATGGTAAAATCGAGCCCTTCACGAACAAAGTGATAGGCCTCCTCCGTGTACCGGTCGTCCTGGCGGATCAACTCCTCGAGTGCTTTGCTGAAATTTGAACTTTTCATCTGGGACAGTATAATCTTGAAAACCCTGCTTGACCAGCGGGACCTTAAATAAAAAAGTGGTCGTCCATGCAGTTGCGCACATCAGCCTGGTTCCAGACCTACCAGCGGGAGCTCAAAGCTTTCGTTGCCCTGCTTATTCTATTTGCGCTTTTTGCCTGCACGATGTACGGCCATTTGATGGGTCAGGCTGCTTCTCCCACAGAAGCACCACCGCGTGTTATCCACCCGGGTTGATTGTTAGCTATGCGTTTGCTGAAGAAGTTTATAAAGATCCTGGTTCTCGTCGCCGCCGGTGCGCTCTTGTTGCTCCTCCTGGTCGGCCAGTTTGCGCCGCGTAGATATCTCGGTACGGTTTCAGTTACCCTGCCCGTGCCGGTGGCTGAGGTGTACAACTGGCTGACCGATGTCGATGATACCCCGAACCGGCGCAGGCAGGTTACCCGTATCGAATATGATTCGGTCAACGATAAAGGCTTTCCCGTCTGGCGTGAGTACAGGGAAGAAAAGTACAGCACCTTTGAAGTGCTGGAGATGGAGAAGAACAAACGCTTTACCATCCAGACCCGCACGAGCAACTTTGGGCTGCACGGCTTGTGGGCTTATGTGTTGAAGCAGCAGGGCGATGGCGCAACGACCGTTGAAATAACGGAAGAAAGCCATACGACCAGTTTGATCAATAACGTCATTTTCACCTTGATCGGGCGCAAGTACACCCTCAAGCAGGAGCTCCGCCTGCTGGAGGATTTCGCCGAGGGCTTCAGTGGCAACTAGGCGCTGGGCTCCCGTTTTCGTGTCATGTTAACCGGCCAACTAAAAGAGTGCCCATGAATTCCTGGATCTACTTTATCTTCCTGCTCGCCGCACCCGTCCTGGCTCAACAGCAGAATTTTGAATCATGGGATAAAGACAAGGATGGCCGCCTGTCACGCGCGGAATTGCCGGAACGCATACGGGGGAATTTCGACCGGGTGGATGGCGACAGCGATGGCTGGATCTCGAAGAAGGAAGATGAAGCGTTCCGGAACCGGGGACGCCAGAAACGGGCCGCCTCTTCCCGTGGGCCTCGCATACCTGATTCGCTGGAGTTGATTGCGGATATCCCCTATGCGGATAATGAAAATGCACGCCAGGCGCTCGACCTGGTGCTGCCCCGGGATCGAGGCGGTGATCCCCGTCCGCTGATCGTGTTTATCCATGGGGGTGGGTGGAGAAACGGGGATAAGGGCAGTGGCCACAGGCGGGTGGTGCCCCTTGTTTCCGATGGAACCTATGCGGGAGCGAGTATCGGCTACCGGCTCAGTGGGGAAGCACAGTGGCCCAGCCAGATGCATGACTGTAAAGCCGCTATTCGTTGGCTGAAAGGGCATGCGAAACAATATAATATCGACCCGGACCGCCTGGGGATCTGGGGTTCGTCTGCCGGGGGGCATCTGGTCAGCATGCTGGGTGTCAGTGGAGGGGTGGACGCGCTGGAGGGGGACCTTGGCGTCTTTGGCGACGAGGACAGCCGCGTGACCTGCGTGGTCAACTTTTTCGGGCCATCGGACTTCCTCACCATGAATGATGCGGGATCCAGGATGGACCATGATGCAGCCCATTCACCGGAATCCCTGCTCATCGGCGGCGCGATTCAGGACAACAAGGAAAAAGCTCGATCGGCGGCGCCCATGACGTACGTGAGTCCAGACGATGTGCCCATCATTCATTTTCATGGAACGAAGGACCCCTTGGTGCCGTTTAACCAATCGGTCGTGTTTCATACGGCACTGGAAAAGGCGGGCGTGAATTCAACCCTGGTCACGGTTGAGCAGGGTGGGCACGGGTTCAGCGGCGATAAAATTACGGAACTGGTGGAGCGTTTCTTCCGTCGGCACCTCCTGGGTGAAGAACTAACCATCGAATCCATGACGATCAGTGCACCCAAGTAATCCGACTACTTCTTCTTTTTCTTCTTTTTGTCCCTCATGTTCCTGCGCCGTTTTGCCCAGATACGGTATTCGACGAAAGGTACGGACAAGCACGTGGTGATGATTTTCAACACCAGCATGCGGAAGAACCGGAACTCCCCCAGCCAGAGGCAGAGAGCCGATACGCGCTCGTTGAATTTTTCCTTCCCGTTCGCTCCGGGCAAACGGATGTCATATGCTGGAACCGCTATACCCCGGCCACCCCAGCGCTGAATACGTATCGGGGCCCCACGACGTTTGCGTCGCGTCTGTGTCTTGTAGGTTTCATAGTCCGGATCGCCTGAGACGTCCTCGCATTCCAGGTTCTTGCGTTCCATCGCCTGGACGACCAATTCCAGCCCGCGTTCCGTACGACAGAGGAGGCGTGATCGATTCTTGAACTTGTGCTGCCCGTCCTCGCCTCTTGTCCAGGCGTCGCTCACCGCGATATCGGCAAACTGAGCCGAGCCATCCATGCAGGTTTGGCAGCGCTTGGGGGTATAGAGGTGAATCAACCAGTTATACGCGCCAACGTTGTAGTCGTAGCGGTGAATGTCCACCGCGGTACCATCCTGCTTGATCGCGCGAAACCGGCCGGGCCAGGGACCGCCGCGGAATTCAAAATCCTTGAGGTCTGCTTTCGCTATGCCCTTGGATTGGAGCAGCTCGGGAATCAGGTTCATCTCCAGCGCGCCTCCACAGAACAGGCCGATCACCGCCACGATCTTTTCCTTTAAAGCGGGTTCTTCCTCCATGAGCAGGCGCAACCCGTGTATCTGGCAGGGCAGGCCCGCGAAGGCGAAGCGTCCAGGGCTGTTCCGGATCTCCTGGATGATCTGGTTAACCGGGATCAGCGTGTACTTGGAGCCCTGGCTGGAGCACAGGTCTTCGTAGCTCCGGGCGATGAAGGGTTCACCGACCCAGGGTTCGTCCGGCTTCATGCGTGTGACGACACATCCGTCGACTTCCCCGCTCTTGAGCAGGTCCCAGAGTAGGCCGGTGATAACCCCGCCACCCGCGCCTTTTCCACGAATGGTGTCGTCAGTCGAATGTCCGATGTAGGTCTTCTGCACGTAGCCATCAAAGGTTTCCACCGCCTCCTGCGGGTCCCATCCGAAGGTTTTTTCCGCCAGGGCATGGTAGGGAACCTTATCCCCCGGGCAGACCGTGTTGCAGAGGCCGCATTCGATGCACGCCTCCGGATCGACTTCCGGGAAGTGACGGTCGTTGGCCTGGATGGCCTTCGTCGGGCAGCTGCCGCTGCAGGTGCCGCAACGGGCGCATAGATCCTCGTTGAAGATGCCCGCGCTCAACAGGGCGGGGTCAATATCGGTCAGTTTCTTCGTCGTGGCCATCGATCGAAGCTGTAAACCGCCCGGGCGGGATAGACCAACAAATTTTACTGGCATTTAACCGGGGTGCGTTTCATCCTGTCCCCGGCGCATGAACGACGCATTCCTTGATAGCTCTATTAACCACTGGCTGGCCTTTTCCCTGATCTGGCCGGGGCAGGTTATTCTCCTCGGCTGGTCCTGGTCCTGGCTCCTGCCGGAAATCGCGGATCGCCGCCGGCGCCTGCTGGTTTATGCCGCTTATCCGGTCCTCATTGGATTGCCCTTGCTTCTTGTCCTTCGCCTGATCAGCGCAGAAGTCCTGCCGCTGCCCTCCTTTACCTGGTTGATTTTTGCCCTGGGAGGGGTCGGGGCCGGTTGGACGACCCATCG
>JAPYUI010000099.1:0-2192 GCA_029936175.1 Kiritimatiellia bacterium | reverse complement strand
CCTGGCCGAGAAGGGCGGGTTGCGGGCGGCCACCCGCGTCAACGGCTTCCTCGGCTTCTGGGTTGTTTTGCTCTTTGCCGCGATGCTCGCCGCCCATACCCTTCCCTGGAAAACCGTGGGCTTCGGTGTAGCCATGCTGGGCCTGCAACCGGTCTGGTTGTATCACTTGAATATCCCCACCTCGGAAATGCTGCAGTTGCTGATCATCTGTGGCATCGGGTTGATGCTTCCGTACCTGCGTCGGCATTATACCGCGGTTCTCGTCGTCGCTTTCCTGATGCTGTGTGCCGGCCTGAATCGTTTTGGCTTCCTGCCCTTCGGCACCTTGCTGGTCCTTGTCATTGCGGTATGCGATGTACAATCAAAAGATCGCGCCTGGGCTCTGCAGTCCCACCTGCTGATGTTGGTTCCCCTGTGGATGGCCGCCGGCCACTGCCTCTATCACAATGCCATCACCATTGAGCGCCTGGGTGACTTGAGTCGGCTGATTCTCCTGTCGGGCGGCGTATTGTCGATCGGGGTAATCGTGGTGGACCTCCTGTCCAACCAGGTGAAGATCGTGCGCTTCATCGTCCAGAGTTGGCGGCTCGGCCTGGTGCCCGTGTATGGCATTACGGGCCTGCTTCTTATGGCCCTGGTGCTTCAGTTGGGGCTGGCTAACGTTCCCTTGATTGTAAAAGGCATGATCCACTATGTCGGGATGCCCCTCATCCCCGCGGCCTTCGGCCTGGGCTACATCTACATACGGCGCGGGCGTATCGATGATCCCCTGCAGGTCCTGGTTTCCTTTTTCATCGTTTCGACCGCGCTGGTACTTTTGCAGAGCGAGATTGCACCGCTACTGCCCTGGGCGAGCCGTCGCCTGATGATGTATACCGTGCCACTCGTCGCCCTGCTCGGTGCCCTCGTCTTCGAGTATTTCACCCGGCGACATGTCGCGCTGGGGATTGTCGCACTCCTGGTAATGACGGGTTTATCGGCTCCGAAGGCCTGGGATGCCGTGCGGGTCAGTGAATACGCAGGGCTGAGTCCGCATCTGCGGGCGGTGGCCGCCCAGATCGGTCCCCGGGACCTGGTCGTGGCAGATCATTTCCTCTTTTCCACGCCGCTCAGGATGATCACGGGCAAGATGGTGATCAATGGAGAGGTGCTGTGGATGGAAGAAGGTGCCGACGCGTATCACCAGGCGGCGGCCGATCGTTTCGCAGCCGCGCTCCCGGTACTGGAACGATTCCGGTCAGCCGGTTGGACCATACGCTTCCTGTCTTCGACCGACAAGCTGCTTTCGGTGTATCCCGCGGCGCTTTCGGTGGTACAGGATTGGCAGGGTGAATCGTTTTCGTATGAAGTTGTCGCCCACCACGCAAAGGCCACGCGCTTCAAGGTGAAGCCCCGGACCAAGCAATTTACCCTCTACACCTGGAAGCCCGAATGATTCGTTCTGACCAGGAGGTCGCCCCCTTGCCCGAGTCCCCCCGGACGCCGCGGCGATCGGTTTCGATAGGCTGGTCGCTGGCGAGCCTGCTGGCTGCGGTGATCCTGGCAGGGGCCTTCTGGCCGGATCGATCGCGACCCGAGCCCGTGGTGAAGCCCGATGAGCCGGGGAAACTTCGTGGTACGGATGTGCTGGTCGACGTGGGCCGGGAGGCCTTTCGTGCACAGCTTGGATACGGATGGGGTCCTGACGAAGTGCATAGTGGGCGCTCCAGGGCGTGGATCAAGCGACACGAGGCCGATGTTAATATCAGCCTGCAGGCCGGGAAACCCTATACCCTCTGGCTGCTTGCCCAGCCCTTTCTCATCAAGGACAAGTTCCAGAACATCGGCCTTTTCGTAAATGGCCAGTTCCTTGGCAGCAGCCCCTGCGCCTATGAAGATTCCTGGCAATGGCATCGTTTCGATGTTCCCGCAGCCCAGGTGAAAGCCGACACGCGTATCATCATTCGCCTGGGTTACGTGCGCAAATCCCCCGGAAGCAGTCACAAACAGGGTCTCCTCGTTGACAAGATTGTCCTGCGCCCGAATCCCTGAACCCGGTCATGTGCTCCCCCGCCGGCCACAGCTTTATCGCCCTCACCCTTGCCCTGGCCTGGCTGCTTCCCGCCCGCCAGCAGCTGGGGGATGTTTTCCGCTGGTGTGGGTCGCACAAAGTGCTGCTGCTCTTTTGTCTCTTCGCCGGGAACGCCCCGGAT
>JAPYUI010000098.1 GCA_029936175.1 Kiritimatiellia bacterium | reverse complement strand
ATCATGACAAATTAACCATGAAATCATCAATCGATTTACATTGCATAATGAGTCCCCGAAAATAGGGTCGCAGCTAGCCTTCAGGAAGTTGCTGCATGCCACAGGTCTGGGAACCGGAAGCCAGTCGGGGAAGTCACGTACCCTTTATTGCCAAGTATCATTACCAGATACTGGTGCTCATCCTTGCCATCGGCACTTTTACGGCTTTTGGGCCGAGGCCGGAGGGACTGAGCCTGGAGGGCCAGCGTGCGCTGGGGGTTTTCGTCCTCTGTGCCCTGCTCTGGGTAACCAGCCTGATCCCCTTGCAGATCACGTCCATTCTCGCCCTCACCCTGCTTCCCATGCTCGGGGCCCTGCCGGAAAGAGATGGCATTGGCCCGGCCGAGCAGGCTTTCCGTTTGTTTGGAAACGAGGCGGTATTTTTCATTCTCGGGGCTTTCATCCTGTCTGCGGTGCTGGTGAAATGCGGATTGTCGACCCGCTTGACCAGTATTGTCCTGCATACCTTCTCAAGGTCGGCCACCCAGCTGCGCAATGCCATCTTCCTGTTCTGTGCGTTTTTCAGCTGTTTCATGAGTGAGCATGCGGTCGCTGCGATGTTCTTCCCGATCGTGGCCCGCATCGTCAGCGCCCTGGGTTTGAAGCCCATGAAGAGCCGTTTTGGCATGAGTTTCTTTTTTGCCCTCGCCTGGGGTTGCGTTATCGGGGGGGTGGCGACCTACCTTGGAGGCGCCCGCAATCCGCTGGCGGCGGGGATCTACAGCCAGGCCACGGGAGAAACCATCAGTTTTACCCATTGGCTGAAGGCGTCATTCCCCTTGGTCGTGATCATGCTGTTCGTTGCCCTGGCGGTACTGAATCTTCTTTTTAAGGCTGAGCCCGTCGATATGGAAGCGGCAAAAAAGATGCTTGACCGGGATCGAGAGCAGCTTGGCCCGGCCAGCCGGCAGGAGTGGGGGGTTGGCATTCTGTTTGTGCTTACGATTGTCGCCTGGCTGACCCTGCAGAATATTTTTGGCTTGGCGACGATCGCCTTGTTCTCGGTTGCCCTGATGTTCATTTTCCGTTTCACGGACTGGGCCACGGTGGAACGCAGTGTTAACTGGGGCATTATCCTCATGTATGGAGGGGCGATAGCCCTGGGTTCCACCTTGAGCAGTGCCGGAACATCCGCGTGGATCATCGATGAGCTGCTCGGCGAGGCAAGCCTGTCCCCCACCATGACCATTATCATGATTGCAGCGATTTCCCTGGTGCTCACGGAATTCATCAGCAATGCCGCCGTGGTGTCTGTCATGCTGCCCGTTGCCATCAGCCTGGCACAGGTCCAGGATATTTCCGTGGTGGCAATCACGCTGGCGGTAGCACTGCCCTCGGGGCTTACCTATACGCTTCCGATGGGGACGCCCGCCACGGCGATTGCCTACAGCTCGGGTTTTATGCCCATGCGGGAATTCCTGAAAATCGGACCCATCATGGGGCTGATCAGCCTGGGTGTATTTGCCGGTGTGGCCACCTACATCTGGCCGCTCATGGGAATTTGAATATTTCCCTTTCAGTTCGTGGCTAGAGTAGCGAGAATTACCGGATGAGAGTTCCAGCATTCCTTTTCGTGGCGATCCTCTTCGCCACCACGACGGATTCATCATACGCCGGGGAACTCGACCTGAAGAATGCTCCCGGGGTGTATGAGCTGATGCACAAGTCCATCTCGCTGGCGGACCCGGATGCCCGGGTGATGCGCCTCCACCATCGATTGAGAATCCTGGACCGGGAGGCCATGGGTCGCCTGGGCGATATCAAGATTCCCTATAACGCACATTACCAGAGCGCCCGCTTGATCCGCGCGGAGACCATCACACCGGACGGGCACCGCATCCCGGTGCAGGAGGAACTTATACGCGATATGCTGCCGGAAAATACCAAGGGGTACAGCGAATATTCCGACACGCGACTCCTCGCATTCTCCATGCCCGGCCTGGTTCGCGATGCCGTGATCGATTACGAAGTGGAAATCAAGTTCAAGCCGGTAATGTCGAACCTCTTTGCCTGGACCCATTTTTTTGACCACGCCTTGCCGGTGCAGACTTCCCGCTTTGTGGTGACCGTCCCGGTTGAGCTGGACCTGGTGCTGGACCCTCAAGCACTGGATGCGTCGGTGGTCGTGGTCACCAACGGCCCGCTGGTGAAACGCAGTTGGGAACTGCGCGATATACCGGGTATCAAGCCGGAGGCCAACTTGCCACCCATTGCCGATATCCGGAAGACCTTGCGGGCAAGCAGCCTGGATTCATGGGATGCCGTAGTCGCCTGGTATGCCGGGTTGATGGAAGGACGCATCAGCGGGTCGGATGAGGTAAAAGCCCTCGCGAAAGGTCTGACGGAGGGCCTGGATGATCCCCTCGAACAAATTAACGCCCTGTTATATTACGTCCAGAAAGATATTCGTTATGTTGCGATCGAACTGGGGCAGGGGGCCTATCAGCCGCGTCCGGCGGATGCCTGCCTGCGGAATTTATATGGCGATTGCAAAGACCAGTCGATGGTCTTGATCAGCCTGCTCCGCGCTGCAGGATTTCCTGCGAATATGGCGCTCGTCCGCCTGAACTTCTTTGGAAAAGTGTATAAGCATCTCCCGGAGCCGGGGCAGTTCAATCATGCAATTGTGTATCTCAAACACGCGGGTGAGGATCTCTGGCTCGATCCCACGGGCCCGTATATTGACGCCCAATCCTGGCATGAAGCTCTGGATGGCGTGGAGGCCCTGGTGATCAGTGGTCAGCAGGGCTCGTTCAAATCCATTCCGGCCCTGCGTGAAGCCAAATGCCTGAACGAGCGTACCTATCGCATCGAGATGTCGCCCGACAGCCTGCACCGGGTCGTGTTCAGCGAGCATGCCCATGGCCGCCGTGCGGGGCAATTGCGGCGTGTGCTGGATGAGATTGGAAGCGATCGAATGGAGGAGGAAATGCGACGCAATGCTGCTGCGCGTCCGGGGTTCCAGCGGATGCTGGGCTATCGAGTGGATCCTCTTGAGCGTCTGTCGCCTTCATTCCGCTACGAAATCAGCTACATTTCCAACCAGGTGTTGATGGCCGGCCGTGACAACTATCGCGTGACCCTGGAAGCGGCCCCGACGGCCGCCATGCTGCTCCTGAAGGATTGGTCACGCGGTCGAGAAAGTCGCGAACAGGACTGGGTCAACCTGGCTACCCGGGCCGAATCACTCAAGCTGGAAATCAAGCTGGCTCCAGGCTACAAGTTGTCCAACGCCGTGCGGGCCTACGAGAAAAAGCTGGCGCACGGAACCCTGACCCTGAGCGCCGACTTGGAGGATGGGCGCCTGATTGCGGGTGTGAAGGCGGTACTCAAGCGTTCACGTGTGCGTCCAAGTCGCTTCGACGCCCTGCGCCTGGACGCAGAACGACTCATCCAGCGGGCGAATCAAGCCCTGGAGTTCGTCGATGAACCGGCCCAACTGCTCATGAATCGACAACCGCACGAGGCGCGGGCGTATTTGGACGAGTTGATCGTGCGGCATCCCCGCGATGCCTTTCTGCACCTGCGCCTCGGAAATAATCTCATGGCCTGTGGCTACCGGCAGGCAGCGGAAAAAAGTTATGCCCGGGCGGTGGAAATCGACCCTACGGTGTTCGCGTTCTATGAACGATGGGCGAATATGGCGAACATCTACGATGCCGCACTCGGCGGCCACTATCATCGCGATCGTGTCATCGAAACATTGGAAAAGAGTCGCGATCACCTGGTGGAAAACAAGTTTCTGGACCTGTCCCTGTCGATTGCGCATGCAACGGATCGGCATCGTATGTTGTTCGGGCCGGGCGCCGATGCGAGAAAAGCGATGGCTATTGCGGATGGGCTGGTAAAGCAATATCCGGATGACCCCTTGATCCTGAATTGGCGAGGGGTGAGTCATTACCACCAGGAGGAATATGCGGAAGCCAAGGATCTGCTGTCGAAAGCCTTGAAAAAGGGCTCGCGACTGGTGGAAACCCAGCAGGCATTATGGCGGAGCGAAATCCTCGACGGCGAGATGGAGGCCGGCTTGAATCGCCTGGTCACGATGGTGAAGCAACCGAACCAGATGACGTCCGAGATGATCTTTATCATGCGGAAACTGGCCGGCGCGGGGAAGCTGGAGGATGCCAGGTTCCTTGCGCAACGACTGGCCTCTAGAGCGCGTCGTCCCGAGATCGAAAAGGATCTCCTGGCTGAACTCCGCCCCTTGAAGGGGCGGGTCATTCCGGACTTCCGCACCATGCTGGATCAACGCAACCCGGCTGCTGCTGCACGGAGCTTTATCAGCGCGTATCACTATGGTGACCGGGCGCGCATCGCGGCACTGATCCCGCCCGTTTGTGACCTCGCTTGTTCCGAAATCGTCGGTTTGGGCAATGCACGGGGAGCACGGGGAATTAACCCTGAGTTACGCGACTTGAATCTCGCCATGTTGTTCAACGAGTTCAACGCCACGTCGCAGGAGCTCTCTGAAGACCTGGTTCGGTACCAGGTTCGTCGTGAAGCCTCTTCCATTTTCCCGTCGCCGGAAATAATGAGATTGTTGCTGATGAAGCGCGAAGGGCTCTGGTGGGTGATCGATTTTGATGATCCCGGAGGTCGCGGACCGAACCTGCTGGCGGGCGTGCTGGAAGAAGCCTGGCAATCAAACAACCGGGCGCGTACGCGGGCCTTGGTCGACTACATTCGCGCTCGGTACAGCCAAAGTCGTTCGTCCATGCGTGTGCTGGAGTATCGCCCCTCCCTGAACCAACCCCTCGCGTCGGAACCCGAACAGGCCTTGGCCTTGCTTGCCGGGGCCCTGATCTATTCCGGAAAGCGAGACAAGGTTCAGCGGGGCACAAGCTACCTGGAAGGATTGGTGGAGCGTCACCCTGAAGCCGCGATCCTGCACGAGGCACTGGGACGGGCCTATTCCGGGGAGACCCTTCCCGGAAAAGCAGCTGAACACAAAGCCCGAGTCCTGAAACTCCTGGGCACGCGTGAAAACCTGTTGGCTGACCTCGTGCAGGCCCTGCTCCGGGCGGGGCAGGTGGGCAAGGCCTTGAAAGCCCTTGAGGACCTCGAGATTGAATTTCCCGCCTCCCGTTATCGGGCTGAGCTGCGCAAGGAATACCATTTGAGGGCCAATGAATTGGAAGAAGCCCTGCGTCGAACGATTGATCCGGGCGATGAAAAAGAGCCCCCTAAAATGCTCATGTTGGACCTGTTCGTGTACCTCGATACGGGCGCGACCAACCATTTCGACCGCATGGGAAAGGCCATGCGGATTGGTTCGCCGGATTTGAACACCTATGAGCAGTTGGGCATGGGGTACCTCGCCTTGGGCGACCTGGATCGTGCGCGCGAACAGTTTGAAATCATGCAATTGGTCCAACCGAGAAACACCGGCGCTCAACTGGAAGGAGCGCGTATTCTCCTGATCCAGGGCAAGGAGTCGGAGGCTCAGCGTATCCTCGACGACTACGTGGGATCCACGGATTGTGCGGAAGAGTGGCGCGCGCGAATCTGTTACGTCTTGCACGGACAGGGAAAGTTCGAGGAAGCTATCGCGGCGTACGCGGTCGCATCACAACAGCGTCCGGCCATGGCCGGCGAGTATTTCCGATTGCTCACGGCCGTCTGCTACATGGAGAGCGGGGACCGGGAACGGGCGAATGAGTGGTTGACGAAAGTTGCCAACTGGTCGGCACAGGAGTCCCCGATGACCATCGCTTACGCGGAAATGTTAATGGGGGTGCAGTTGCCTGGAGACGTCGAAGACAAGGTCCGACAGGTGGAGGATTATGTATTGCGAAAAGACCATCTCACCGAGTTTTATTATTACCGGGGGATGATGAATTTGCTGGCAGGCGATAGAAAGGCTGCCGTCGCAGACTTCCACCGTTGCACCGCAGAATTGCGACCGCATAACATGGAGTATTTTCTCGCACGGATGCAGTTGGTGAATTTAGGGGAGGACTAGAAGATGGTACGTTTCGTCCGCTCGGTCATGAGCCGGGTGCATCTTCTCGATCAAGGTGTGCGCATCGAAACGTGTCGATGAGCAAACGTTTCATCGGGACTATTCCGTCGTTATTCCAACTCGCGGTCGCAATGCGGCTCCGTGGAAAGAAGCTTATTCACATATTGAATCTGCTTTTCCAGGTCGATGATTCGCTGTTCTGCTTCGCTCAGGGCTCGTTCGTATGCTTTTGTTATCATGGCATGTAGGGGTTAGGATTATGGGTGCCTTAACTAGCAATTTATATGCCACCTTGGACTATTATGGAGCTTCGGGGGCCTATATGTCGGGGTAAATTATGACACGGCAGGTGCTTGCCAGCGCACCCCCATCCGGCTATACTGTACACAGCATCAAGAGATCATCCGCGAGGATGACACCAACCGAGGCCCTGGGGAGGGCATGCGGTGGTAAAATGGATGTGCTCGCCAGGCCGCGTTGGCCCGATGAGAAAAACAATAATCCTCCCCGGATGCGACACCCGCAGCTGGATTCCCCGGAGTACAGCCCGAAGGAACCAGTTATGTCCATCCAAGTAGTGCCCATTGAAGAGGCTCCACCGGAGTTGGCGATCCGTACAGACGATCGCAACCTCAATCATCACCTGTGGAACAATAACGGTACGTGGTTCATCCACTACACCGTGTATCCAACGCCGGTGACGAAACAACGCATCCGCAGGTCCCTGCGCACGAAATCGCTTGTCCAAGCGCGTGATTTCCGGGACGACATCCTCTCCACCTACCGGGGAGGAATTCGGTCATGAGCCAGGATATTATTAAAGCGGTGATTCACGCGGACGAAATCCGGCGCGTGGTCATTCGCAATGAAGCGGGGGAGGCGGTTTCTTCGATCCACGTGCCGGACGGGGGTACCCTGGTCCTGGATGTGGTCGACTATATCCTGGGAGATCCGGCGGACGCCTCGAAGCGACCTGGCGGGACCTGAGTGGAAAACGGATGCAACAAACAAGGTCGGTCACGGGTTCTCGGTTGGACCATCGCACTCGGGGTTGGTCTCCGGTTGTTCCCCGTGTGCCGGCCCGGCCTCTGCGGCTCCATGCATGACATCCTCCATCTCGTAACCGGTGTACGCCTTGATCCCCCGGAGTAGCTTGACCAGGGCGAACATCGTGACCACCATGCACGGGATCGTGATTACCGGCCAGCTCCATGCCGTCATCTTGCCCAGCTCCTTGACGAATGCATCGGTACCGGTCTCGCTCTTGATGATGACCTTTGCCAGGGCGTAATTCAATCCGGCACTCAGCACAAAGGACCCAGCGAGGTAGTACGTACACACCTGCATCAGCTTTTCGAATTGCGGATGGGTGTTTCGTTCCGTCAATGCCAAGTCGATTTTCGGCACGTTAAACAGTTCCGGGTTGTAGAGAAAAGTGCGGACCAGGGGAAACTTGGTTTTAAGCGAAACGAGTACAGCGACCGAAAACAACGCGGGAATAGCGGCCTCTTTTATCGCGATCCAGGCACTGGGCAGCTTAAGGAGGCCCACCCCACCCGTAATCAGGATACTTACGAAGCCCAGGATCGAGAAGAAGTTGTATTTTTTACGGGTGATGAAGTCGTAGACCCCGTAGACGAGCGGAAAGGCCAGGGCCACGCAGAGGAGGGGAGCCTGTTCGAGATGGAACCAATCCTTGCCCTTGGACATGAGCACGGAGGGGACGATGACGTTCAGGCCGATATTCAGCCAGATGTTCTCCCGCGCAGGGGTGCTGCTGGATGCATTTTCGTTCATGATACGATTACCGCCGGGTCAGCACCCAGTGTGCCGACCAGGTCTTCCAAGTATGTCGGTGATGCCACGTGTATCCGTTTCGCCTGCATCGTGTCGCGTCGTTTAGCTATCTGCAAGCGCTCGGCTTCACTTTCGTAGTGTTCTTTTTCCAGGAATTCATCCAGGAAGGAAATCTGCATATCGCAATGGGCCCGATCGATCTTCTGCTGGGTCACCAGTCGCTCGTGATACCAATCACTCCGCATGAGTTCATCCTGCGTGAACAGGGAGCGGATCCCGGGATCTTCGGGCCCCTTGCCTTCAAAATCCCCCTTGGCCATGATGTGAAGCAGTGCATACAATGGCGGGCAGGCGAGCTCAACCGTGCCGTCCTCGAAATAGGCGGCGGCCACGCGCTGCTGGGTTTCCACGATATTATTTACCCCGTCGACAAAATTCTCGATGCTTTGCAATTCCGGCTGGAGCATATCTTCTTCGAAAAGTGAATCGGGACTGCTGAACATGCGGCCAAAAATACTGGTCACAAATTTTCGGGTAATTCGGAAACCGAGGCGGCTTGCGAGTACTCTCTGTCCCTTGTGCTCAAAATCCTCCAGTTTTTCCAGGTGACCCCTGTCAATCAGGGTTTGGGGATCCCGTTCCGCCACAAACATGCGGGACCAGATTTCCGGTATCAGCAAGCTGATGTCATGATCGACGCGATACTTGTGCCCGATATAGCCTGCCGCAGAGCTGAACCCGTTATGTCCACAGACGATGTATGAAACCAGGGCGTTGTTCAGGTCGATGACCGCAGGCAGGCAGTTGAATGGCCCCTTGGTCAATGCGCCTTCCGAGCCCGCCCCGGTTGTGCTTGGTGATTTCCCGGTCAAGCTGGCGATGAAGTCCATGAATAGTTCTGGCAAGTTCTGGTAGTGAATCGGATTGTACACAGCGAGGGCACGAATGCCGGCCTTTGCATCAGGTGGATTATTCCGCCGCCCGGTAAGAACGGAGTTGACGGGGAAATGCACCGGTTCATGCAGCGCGATGCGCCGGTGCATGCGCGCACCCATTTCGGCCACGTAGCGGCTACGGGCATCGAGCAGATCGGTCCGGGTCTGCAGGTAGCGGGGATTCTTTGTCCGCTTCCCATCGCCCATGATGCGCGGGTGTGAAGTCGACATCAGGTAGTCCGGGTCTTCCGCGCAGAGGAAGTTCTCGATGGTATCCTGCATCGGAGGCGTGAACTTGTCGTATTCGAATACATCTTCGTGCATGGCCCGAGCATTCGAGCGCGAAAGCGGCTCGTAGTTGCTGAAATAATTTCCCTTCCGTCCGAAGTCGGCCTCCGCGGTTTTGTCATGACCACGGATGATGGCCTCATCCGGGCGCTGGAACAAGCGGTACTCGCAGTTCGCCGTAAACTTGAAGGAGGTTTCCGGCAGGGCGGGGTGCAGGTGCTTCAGTTGGTGCCCCGGAACCACCACGGATGCGGTAATATCATCTTCCATCTGGATTTTCTGTGCCGCCCAGAAATCCTTGCGCAAACTGTACGTTCGCCATGCCCCGTGTTCACTGAAGCCCACCCGCAAATACATGGTGGCGAGTTTCAGGTTTCGATACTTGAGCTCAAAGGCCGGCTCTCCGTTGACCTCGTTAACCGAGAAGCGATTGCGCCAGTCTTCTTCCTCCCATTTCGGTTTCCAAAATCGCTTTACCAGTAGGACCAGGTCGCGAATATTGAGGGGGATGGTTTCCAGCCACTCGTTATATGCATCGGTGAAATCCGGGTTGGGGCTCAACAACAATACCACCGACCCAAGGGAGCGCTCGGGGCTTAACAGCGGGCGACTGGCTTGCTCCGGGTCGAGCCGGTCTCGGTATCGATCGCTGTAATCACGAAAGAGGATTTTTTCCACCCAGTCAAAGTCCTCCTTGAAATGGTGCGTGATGATGGGTCCATAAATCATGGCGTCCGTAATCGGCTTGCTGATCTCGGATTTGCCACCGCCCGAGACGGTGCAGGGTTTGTGGCAAAAGGTTCCTTCCGCTGTTGTGCCCATGATGCGCCAGCGGAGTTCCTCCATCGGCTTGATCATTTCAAACTTATAGCCCGAGGGCAGGACGTAGGTAATGCCGGGCAGCAGCTTCAGTTGTTGTTGACCGTCCTCGTTATCCCAGGTCAAGCGCTGCTTTCGCAAGTTTACGTGAACGTTTTCCGGGACATAGAAGATGTCGCTGAACTCCTTGTCGATCGCATACCCCTCGGGCATGGTGTGCATGCTTGACCCGTAGCGGTCCATCATCCCGGCAAAGGTGTGGTCGACCTCCTTGTGAAAGTCGCTGAGATGGAAGTCCTCTCCCAGGTCGAAACGTGGGAAGGTAAGTGCGCCCCCGGCGTGCTCCTCCTCTGTCATGCCGTGTAGATTCGCCGCATAGCTGATCTGTGTTTTAACCTCTTTCTTGCAATAGCCAAAATAGTTGTCAGAGATGATGGTAATCATGACCCCGCGGTGATTACGGCAGGTCGCCTTGAAGGGGACGCCGTCGTTGTACAATTCGGTTTCCTTCTCCCAGCACATGCCCTCCTTTATCTGGCGTTCTGTCGCGTCACAGGTCTTGGGCAGTCCCAGGTCCTTCTTTGTACAATGCTTAAGGTGCAGGGCGAGGATGACGCAACCCGTGTGACCGGACCAGTGTTCCGTGTCCAGGCGTGCATCGTTCTCCGGTAGAAAAGGGTCCCCTGCATTGCCGAAGATTGATTCAACAAAGTCCAGATTCGCTACCAGGTTGCCGGGTACAAAGAATCGGGTTTCCAGGCTCTTGCGCGGCGTTATACCTGGAACTTCCGGGCAAACGATCGGCCGCAGCAGCAGGGACACAAAGGTTTCCGCTTTTTCATCCTGCGTCGAGGTGAAGGGGAGGCTCAACAAATCATTCGGCGGATCAAAAGCTTTGCGCAGCAGGCGGGCAAATACGATCCTGGGAATTTCCTTCTTGTCGGCAGGCACCGGGTATCCGCCTTCGCATATATGGAAAACACCCTTCGTGGTTCGCCGGTCATTTACCGGGTTATGACAGATGCCCTGGTGTACGCGATACGATTCGAGCACCTCGGATTTGAAGGCATCGCCATCGGGCGGCAAGGAATAGAGGCGGGCCAAGCCATGTCGCTCGAGGTTGAGTGTTTCGGCCGGAAGCCAAGGCCTCTCGGGGTCTTCGTTTTCATTTGCAAGATATTGGTTAAGGAATTCGTTTATGTGCTTGTCTGCCGGGCAGAGATAGTCCGTGAGGAGACGGCTCTTCTCCATGAAATGCGTGAGCAGGCTTTTGCTTAACTGGAGATGGGGATATGCCTGGGCGTCGCCGAAGGTGGGCAGGCCGTTTGCCGCCAGCTTTAAGTTTGCGTATTCAAGCAAGGCCTCGTACTCGACACTGCCCTGTTCATAGCTCAGGCCAAATCCAAGGGTTTCTTCACGACTGCGTAACATAATGGTTCGTTCGTGTTCAGGTTTTCGATTTGTGCATCGCCTGTGTCGCTGCGCGATTGCAACTGTTTATCTGGGTTGCCTCCCGCTGACGACCGGGGATAGCTCGAGTTACTTTTTCTTCGGTTGATAGAAATGCGGACTGTGCCCATGGTAGGCCTCGGCCGCTTCCATCACTGTTTCAGAGAGGGTTGGGTGAGGATGAATCGTCAAGGCGATATCTTCCACGTTGGCGCCCATTTCAATTGCAAGGGTGCCCTCCGCGATCAATTCGCCCGCGCCCGGACCGCAGATTCCGATGCCGATGAGTTGCTCTGTTTCCGGGTGCACGATAAGCTTGGTGAGGCCGTCACTACGGCCGATCGACGTTGCGCGACCGGAGGCTGCCCAGGGAAACTTGCTGACCTTGACCGGAATGCCCTGTTCCTTTGCCTCTATTTCAGTGATACCCGCCCAGGCCACCTCCGGGTCGGTGAAGACCACGGCTGGTATGGCTGCTGGATCGTAGATCGTCTTCTTCCCGGAAATGGCTTCGACGGCAACTTTACCTTCGTATGTTGCCTTGTGTGCGAGCATGGGTTCCCCGACGATGTCGCCAATGGCCCAGATATGGGTTTCGGTTGTACGGCGCTGGGGATCAACCTTGATAAAGCCCTTTTCATCCGTTTCAACGCGGGTCTTTTCAAGGCCCAGAAAAGGGCTGTTCGGCCGGCGGCCGATGGAAACCAGAACCTTGCCAAATACATCGACCGTCTGCACGCCTTCCGCATCCTCGAAGGTGACATGGATGCCATCCTTTTTTTCCTCAACCGCGGACACCTTGGTGTTCAATTTGATCTCGGCGAAGTCCTTTTTTAGTCGCTTGGCGAGATGTTGCACCAGGTCCTTGTCCCCCATCGCGAGAATTCTTGGCAACATTTCGACGACCGTAACCTCTGCGCCCAGGGCCGCATAGACGGTACCCATTTCCAGTCCAATATACCCACCGCCTACCACCAGGAACTTTTCCGGGACCTCGTCCAGGTCCAGCGCGGTCGTCGAATCGAGCACGTGCGGTGAGTCGATCGACAAGCCCGGAACCTTGGTTGGATGCGAACCTGCGGCAATGATACAATTTTTGAAAGCAATCGATTCCTTGGATCCGTCTGTCTTTTCCACTTCGATGGTGTGGCTGTCAAGGAAGGTGCCCGTACCCTGGATAAAGGTAACATTGCGCATGCCGGACATCTGGCCCAGGCCTTCCGTCAACTTCTGGATTACCCCATTCTTGAAGTCGCGTAGCTTGCCAATGTCGATCTTTGGTTCGCCGAAATCGATCCCCCATGCAGAAGCTTCTTTCGCCTCGTGCAATAGCTTGGCCACATGCAGGAGAGCCTTGGAAGGAATACAGCCGCGGTAGAGACATACGCCGCCTGGGTTCTCCTCCCGGTCAATAATGGTAACGTTCATGCCGAGGTCTGCAGCGTAGAATGCCGCCGGGTATCCACCCGGCCCACCCCCAAGCACTACGAGTTCACGTGGTTCGCTCATGGTTCAGCCTTCCTGGGAAATTAAGAGGGGTTGTTCAATTGACTCGACCATCCAGTGCAGGAAGCGGGTTCCATCTGCACCGTCGATCAGGCGGTGATCATACGAAAGAGAAAGGGGCATCATCAAGCGCGGAATAAAGGTGCCCTCCTGGAAGACCGGCTGCATGGTTGCCCGGCCGACGCCAAGGATTGCCACCTCGGGAATGTTTACTATCGGCGTGAAATGTTTTCCGCCAAGGCCCCCCAGGTTGCTGATGGTGAAACTGCCGCCCGAGATGTCCTTGGGTGCAATCTTTCCATCCCGCATTTTCCCGGCCATCGTACCCAGTTCCGCCGCAATTTCGATCATGTCTTTTTCGTCGATGTCACGTATCACCGGGACAACCAGGCCGTTTTCCGTGTCAACCGCGCAGCCAATGTTGACGTAGTCCTTGTAGATTACGGCTTCATTTTCCACATCGATGCTGGCGTTAAAGTTCGGGAAGGTCCTCAAGGCGGAACCGAGTATCTTGATCAGCATGGCGGTGAGCGTAAGTTTTGTCCCGGCGGCTTCCGCCTTGGGTTGGAGGCGCTTTCGCAAGGCCTCGAGATCCGTGATATCGGCTTGATCATGCTGCGTTACATGGGGGACCGTAATCCAGGCATTGCGCATGTGTTCAACGGTCAAGCGCCGGATCACGCTCATCGGTTCAGTGCGAACCGTGCCAAAAGCGGAGAATTCCGGCAGCGAAGGCCATTCGAAACCAAATCCGCCACCGCCCTTGGTTTCTCCCGATTCGTGCAGTTGCTTGGACCAGGCTTTGACATCGTCAATCGAGATGCGCCCCTGTGGTCCGGACCCCGCCACCTCGGCGATATGGACACCAATTTCTCGGGCGAACTTCCGTACGCTCGGGGCCGCCGGGATGGGCGCGCCAACCGGGCGTTGCGGGCTTTCCCGCGGCGGTGCTGTAGCAGGGGGCGGGGCCACTTCCGCCGTTGCTCCTCCGCTGTCATTGCTGGCCGATTCCGCGGGGGCTACCATCCCGCCTTCCATCATGATAATGATATCGCCCACCTTGATCTTGTCGCCCTCGTTCACGAGGATCTCAGTGACTTTTCCCGCTTCGGGGGCGGGGATGTCAACCGTTGCCTTCCCGGTTTCAAGTTCCAGCAGGCCCTGGTCCAATTCGATGTTGTCCCCGACTGAAACATAAATAGTCTGGATGTCGCCGCCCTCTATTCCTTCCCCGAGGGAGGGTACTTTGATCTCAAGTGTCCTTGGCGTGGCCGCGATCTCCGCCGTTTCTTCGAGCAGGACTTCCGCTGGGGTCTCCACGGTGCCGGTAACCGCCTCGGAAGGGGGGGGCGTGGCGTCCGTGGCCGTTTCCGCCCCGCCTTCCATCATGATAATGATATCGCCCACCTTGATCTTGTCGCCCTCGTTCACGTGGATCTCGGTGACTTTTCCGGATCCGGGGGCGGGAATGTCAACAACCGCCTTTCCCGTTTCAAGTTCCAGCAGGCCCTGGTCCAATTCAACAAAATCCCCAACCGCGACATAGATGGACTGCACGTCGCCGCCCTCTATCCCTTCCCCGAGGGAGGGTACTTTGATCTCAAGCGCCATAAGAATCTCCTCCTGCAGGTTAGCAATACATGGGGTTCGGCTTTTCCGGATCGATTTCCAAGTCGGTCATCGCCTGGACCAGGACATCCCGGTCGACCCGACCATTCCTGGCCAGGCCCGTGAGGGTGGCGAAAACGACATAGCGGGCGTCGACCTCAAAGAAGTCACGCAGTGCCGGGCGGCTATCGCTGCGTCCGTACCCGTTGGTGCCGAGTGAAGTCAATGTTCCCGGCAGCCAGGCTGACAGTCCTTCCGGAAGGATCTTCAGGTAGTCACTGGTCGCGACAAAATGATCAGGCCCCCCTTCGAACAGGGTCTCGACATAGGATTTCTGCGGCTCTTCCGCCGGGTGCATCATGTTCCAGCGTGCACAATCGTTACAGTCCTCCTGCAGGAATTTGTAGCTGGTTACCGAGTAGACATCGGTAGATACACCATACTTTTCGGCGAGTATCTTCTGGGCTTCGATCGCGCAATTCAGGATCGCACCGCTGCCCAGGATGTTGGTATGCACTTCGCCTTCAATCGGCGATGGCCGGAGCTTGTAACAGCCCTTGAGGATACCTGCATCGATGTGATCACCTTCCGGCTTAGGCAGCTGGATGTAGTCATCGTTCATCAGCGTTATGTAGTAGTACACATCCTCATTCTCGAGATACATGCGGCGCATACCCTCCTTGAGGATGACGCCGAGCTCGAAGCCGAAGGCCGGGTCGTAGGCCACGCAGTTGGGAACCGAGAGCGCGATAACATGGCTGTGGCCATCCTCGTGCTGCAATCCTTCCCCGTTAAGGGAGGTGCGGCCTGCGGTGCCGCCGCAGATGAAACCTTTGACACGCTGGTCACCTGCCAGCCACATCTGGTCCCCGGTACGCTGGAAGCCGAACATGGAGTAGAAAACATAAAAGGGGATCATGTTCAGGTTGTGGCTGGAATATGCTGAACCCGCCGCGATGAATTCCGCCATGGCACCGGCTTCGTTAATGCCCTCCTGCAGGAGTTGCCCGTCCTTGGCCTCCTTGTAGTACATCACGTTTTCCTTGTCGACCGGTGTATAGAGTTGGCCCGTGCTGGCGTAGATGCCGCACTGGGCGAAAAGGCTTTCCATCCCGAAGGTCCGCGCCTCATCGGGAATGATCGGGACGATCAATTTGCCGATATGCTTATCCTTCAACAGTCGGCTGAGCATCTGGCCCAGTACAAAGGTGGTTGAGACCTCCTTGTCACCTGTTCCCTCATCGGCAATATGAAAAGCTTTGTCATCCGGCATGACAAAGTCTGGTCCCCGGGTGCGACGAGTGGGGACGAAGCCGCCCAGGGCCTTCCGTCGTTCGAGCAGGTATTCAATCTCCACGCTGTCTTCGTCCGGGCGATAAAAAGGTGCATTATGATCGATGTCATCGTCGGAGATTGGGATGCCAAAGCGGGTGCGAAATTCCTTCAACTCGGTCTCGTTCATCGCCTTCTGGTTGTGGGCAATATTCTTGCCTTCACCGACCTCGCCAAGGCCGTAGCCCTTGATCGTCTGTGCAAGGATTACGGTTGGCTTTCCGTTGGCCTGGGTTGTAGCCTGGAGATAGGCATTGTAGACTTTTTCCGGGTCGTGCCCTCCACGGCGAAGTTTAACGATTTCCTCGTCAGACATGTTCTCGACGAGCTTGAGCAGGTCGGGATCCCGACTGAAAAAGTCTTCGCGGATATAAGCGCCATCCGAAACGGAATATTTCTGGAATTGTCCATCGACCGTATCATTCAAGGCTTGAACCAGTTTGCCGCTGGTATCCCGGGCAAAGAGATCGTCCCAGTTGGAACCCCAGAGGACCTTGATTACATTCCAGTTGTTGGCCCGGAAGCGCGCTTCGAGTTCCTGTACGATCTTGCCATTTCCGCGAACCGGTCCGTCGAGGCGCTGCAGGTTGCAATTGATTACGAAGATCAGGTTGTCGAGGTTCTCCCGGCCCGGCAGCGAGATTGGTGCGAGCGATTCCGGCTCGTCACATTCCCCGTCACCGAGGAAAGCCCAGACCTTCTGGTCGGAGGCTTCTTTCAAGCCGCGGTTTTCCATGTAACGTGTAAAGCGTGCCTGGTATATCGCGCAAATGGGGCCGAGGCCCATGGATACGGTTGGAAATTGCCAGAAGTCCGGCATTAACCAGGGATG
>JAPYUI010000326.1 GCA_029936175.1 Kiritimatiellia bacterium | reverse complement strand
GGGAAGCTGGACGTGATCGCCTCGCATTCCGGGGCGGTGTTCGTCTATCCCGGGCCGGATTTCACCTCGCGGGTCCAGGTGCATGACTTCCGGCCCTTGAAACCGGGTCAGCGCCTGAACGGCGGCTGTATTCATTCCTGCCTCATGGATGTCGATGGGGATGGCGACCTGGATTATTGCGGATCGAACCGCACCGTATTCTGGCTGGAATGTCCGGATACAGATGCCCTCGGGACGGCCTGGACCTATCGTACCATCGACAACGAGATAAAGGGCACCCACTGCCTGATCACGGGGGATGTAAATCGCGATGGACGGCTTGACCTGATCGCCAATTCCTTCCAGACTCAAGATACGACCGGCATTCCGCAGTCCATCACCTGGCAGGAGGTCCCGAAGAACCCCAGGACGGCCGCGCACTGGATCCGCCATGTCTTTGCCGCTGGCGATGCCCCCGGGGGCAACCACTACATGGGTTTTGGTGACGTAAACAAAGACGGCCGTCCCGATATTGCCGCCGGCGCGAAAGGCGGAAAAGGCTTCGACGGCGGGCAGTGGTTCGCCTGGTGGGAGCAACCGGTCGACCCCAAGGCGGCATGGAAGAAACATCTCCTCGCTGAAAAGGAGCCCGGGGCAACGAATATCCTCCCCGCCGACCTGGATGGGGACGGTCACGTGGATTATCTGGCCAGCCGTGGCCACGGGAAAGGGGTCCTGTTCTTCAAGGGCCCTGGATTCACGCAGCGGGTCGAGATCGATGAGGAGATCGACGGACCGCACAGCCTGGCCATCGCCGATATCGATGCCGACGGCGATCTCGATTTTGCCACCTGCAGCAGCCCGCTCGATCACCCGATTGCGGCCTGGTATGAAAACGACGGCAAGGCCGGGTTCACCCGGCATGTCCTGGATCGCGCGCAGAGCTCATACGATGTGCGTATCATCGACCTGGATGCCGACGGCGATCTCGACATCCTGATCGCCGGTCATTTCAGCCGGAATATCGTCTGGTACCGGCAGCCCTAGGGCTGCCTATAACTCGCGGATCCAGATGTTGCGAAACTGGATCAGGGCCGAGGCGGACGACCATTCCCCCGTCTTGGCGTTTTTCCCCCCGTGATGCTGGAGCACGATCGGACCCTCGGCGGGGATGCCCGGCATCCGGGTCTCCCTGGCGACGGTCACCCCGTTGTTCACGATATTGATCGTGTCGCCCTTCAGGGTGATATCAAAGGCGTTCCATTCGCCGACGGGCTTGTCGGCATTCTTGTCCGGCCAGGCGCCCTTCTTGACATCGGGGTCCTTGTGTCCTTTAAACGCCCACATCTGCCCGGAGCCGCAGGGCCAGCACCAGAGGTTGACCTGTGACTGGCCGTTTCCCCGGACGAAGATGCCGGAGTCCGCATTGGGAAAGGTCTTTTTCTGTGGCTTGCCGTCGGGTCCCGGGATCGGCGTGCCGTCCCCGTCGACGAGCGTGGCGGTATAGCCCGTTCCCTCGGTGCGCTTGAAGCGCCACTCGATATGCAGTTCCCAGTCCTGGTAGCTTTTTCCCGTGGCCAGGTTGCCGCCCATGGCCTCGTAGTCGATCACGCCGTCGATCACCTGCCAGGTGTGTTTGCCGCTCGGCGTCTTCCAACCGCTGAGGTCTTTCCCATTGAACAGCGAAACCCAGCCCTCGCCGCTGGGCTTCCATTCAGCATGGGTGACGTGGAGGAGGGCGAATACGACCAGGAGTGGGTAGATGGATTTCATGCCGATGTCGTATCAGGATTCGACCCGTTTGGGATCCCTAATGTGTGATTAATTTTATCTGCCATGGCCCAGGCGGCATCCGGGCGTGAAGATAACGAGCAAGTCCCCCGCATGCGCAAGGCGTATATCGCTGCATAGAGTGTTGTGGAAATCGTCAACCGCTGGCCACTTTATCCCATTTCAGATGCCCTGAGTGGACACGGGACATGCTAATGATCCCGCATGAGCAGCGTAAAAAACTTTGGTGCCGAGGGCGACGGGGTCAGGGACGACACGGAAGCCGTTGAGCACGCGATTCGCGAGACCGATGGCCTGGTACGCTTTCCCCGTGGGGTGTACAGGATCAGCCGGACAATCGATATCCCCCTGGGGGTCAATGGACCCCTGGGCCTGGACGGGACCTCGGGGACGGCGACCGTTCGCATGACCGGACCGGGCCCGGCCTTTCGCCTCGTGGGTCGCCACGCGGGAACCGGTGACCCCGGTTCCCTCAAGCCGGAGGTCTGGCAATCGGAACGCATGCCGGTGATTCAGCACCTGGTGGTCGAGGGGGCGCACCCGGAAGCCGATGGGTTTGAACTGGTCGAGACCATGCAGGCCCTGTTCGAAGGGGTACTAATCCGCCACGTGCGACATGGGATCCGCCTGTATCGGCGGAATCGCAACGTGCTGATTTCGCACTCCCACATCTACCATAATACCGGGGCCGGGATCTTCCTCGACCGGGTCAACCTGCACCAGGTCAACATCAGTAATTGTCATATCAGCTACAATGCCCGGGGCGGTATCCGGATCGAGGGCTCGGAGGTGCGGAACCTGCAGGTCACCGGTAACGATATAGAGTACAACAACGCCAAGTCGCACCCGGACCTGGCTTCCGAACCCACGGCGGAAATCTGGATCGATACCTCGGCAGAAAAGGCGAGCGTGAACGAGGTGACGATCAGTTCCAACACCATCCAGGCTACCGAGTCCGTTGGCGGATGCAATATTCGTATCCTGGAAAAGCCGGATGCGAGTCGTCCGCCGGGCTTGATTGCGATCACGGGCAATGTCATCGGCAGCCAGGAAAACAACGTGCATCTCACGGGGTGTTACGGGGTCACCCTGAGCGGGAATTGCATTTACTCCTGCGGCAAGCGCAATGTGTGGGTGGAGGATTCCCGCCTGGTTACGCTCTCCGGGAATTCTTTCCGCCGCCATACAGAACGGTATCACACCGGCATTCGCTTCGAGCGGAGCCGGGACTGTACCATCACCGGGTG
>JAPYUI010000097.1:15335-16605 GCA_029936175.1 Kiritimatiellia bacterium | reverse complement strand
GCCGTGGTCTACGATCACGACGAAGACGAGCACTACGATACCATCTCGGCCTTTATCAAGAGCGTGCGGGGCTCGGACCCCAACGCCGCGGTGTACTGGCTGGCCAAGATGCTTTACGCGGGCGAGGATCCCCGGTTTCTCGCCCGGCGCCTGATCATTCTCGCGTCCGAGGACATCGGGAACGCGGATCCAAGGGCCCTGACCGTGGCGACCTCGGCCCTGGCCGCGGTGGACTTCGTCGGCATGCCGGAGGCCAAGCTGATTCTTTCGCAGGCGACCACGTACATGGCCACGGCGCCTAAAAGCAATGCCGCGACGATGGCGATCGCGGAGGCCACGCGCGATATCGAGGCGGGCCGGACCCTGCCGGTCCCGAAGCACCTGCGCGATGGCCATTACAAGGGGGCCCGGGAGCTGGGCCACGAGGGCTACCAGTACGCGCATGACCACCCCGGTCACTTTGTCGACCAGGAATACATGCCGACGGAGGCCGTTTATTATCAACCGAGCGACCAGGGCTATGAAGAAACGATCCGCAAAAGGATGGCCCACTGGGATTCCCTGCGCAAGAAGAAGCCATGACCAAGGATGAAATACGTGTGTGGATACGTGAGCAGGGCCAGCGTCGTTCGCCCGGGGAAGTGGAGGCTGCGAGCCTGCAGGCCCAACGGCACCTCCTCGCATCGGAGGCGTACCGGTCGGCCGGGCGCATCGGTTGTTACCTGTCGACCCCCGTGGAATTGCAGACCCGGATGATCCTTGAACAAGCATTGGCCGAGGGTAAAACGCTCGGTGCTCCGCGCTTTGATGAGGGCTCGGATAGCTGGGCGCATGTGTGCATGCGTGATCCCGATGCGGTGATGATCGGCTCCTGGAAGGTGCCCGAACCGCTTCCGGGCGAGGTGCTCGAGCCGCTGGACCTGGTCATTGTTCCCGGCCGGGCCTTTGATCGCTCGGGCAATCGGGTGGGCCATGGCAAAGGGCATTACGACCAACTGCTGCAGGGATTTAGTGGAATTTGCGTCGGAATGGCCTTTGACTGGCAGATCCTGGAGACGGTTCCGCGGGAAGCGCATGACCGGGCCATGGACCTGCTGTTCACGGAGTCCGGCGAGCAGCTACTTCCCTGAGCGGGCGATCCTTTTTTTGCTCCTCCCTTTTAAATCGACCCTTTTCATGTATCTTAATAGAACCTAAATAAACTTAAAAATTAAACCGGTTGCTGGTTTACCGCGGCTTCCGGATGGAGAAACAAAATGGTTAATTGGAT